>JAPLVM010000057.1 GCA_026397115.1 Patescibacteria group bacterium | reverse complement strand
TGACCATATCGTACAGATGGATTTTTATCTTTATTAAGTAGCGTTACAGTTGCATAGATATTTGGTATGTAATCTTCTTTGATTGGGAATTCGTATTTGTAAATACTCTGGTCAATGTCAATTATGTGATATTCAAAAATACTGCCGCGTTCAATGGCAATCAGGGCTTTGGCTTTTGGAAACGGATTTTTAACAATAAAACTGGCTGTGTCGCCAACTTCAAGTTCTGGCTTATCAATTGTAATTTCTAGGCTATTATCATTGGCTGGCTTAATAAGGTCGCCATCGCTAAGATCTTCGCTCCCATTTCCATAAACATATACAGAAGCCAGCGCAAAAATCTTGTTTGCGCGACTATCTTCTCCGCTCACATTTATCTCATATTCACCCTCATCTTTCATCTCAAAATTATCATCCCAGTTGCCGTTCGAATTGGTGCTTAGGCTGGTCTCGTCAATTTGGGTCAATACTTTTTGCCATTGATAATAGAAATTGCCGTCAACTTCTTGCCGGCGATTCTCTTTCCACGAGACTTTGTTAATTGTTAGTTTAGCGTTGCTTACAGACATCTCTTTGCCTTGAATATCAACAGACTTAACCTTTACGTCAAATTCTTCATTTTTGCCAAGGAAATTTTTAGTTGGTTTCACGTCCAAATAATATTCACCGCTATGGACAATAAAAGAAGCTTGCGTAGTAACACTTTGCCCATTTAAATTCTCCACAGTTATATAGGCCACAAATATTTTACTTGTGCGGTCTTCCTCTTTTTTAAATAGCTTATTCAGATCTAGTTTTTGTTGAATCTTTGCTTGTCCTTGTGAGTTTAAATTAACTGTATTGCGCGTAATAAATTTGTCTGAGAAATCGCATGAATACCAGCAATCATACCAATTGCCGCCAAAATTAAATGTGTCATCTTGATAACGATCAAAATGAAAATCTTGCGAGCCAATACTGTATGTGACCTTTCCTCCTTCGAGCGGGACGCCAAAATAATATTTCGCGTCTACATCAAGATTCAGAGTGTCACCGGAAATATATTCTTCTTTATTTGTTTTGGCTTCTATCTTGAATGGTGCAGGTACATATTCTTCTACATCAAAATATGCGTAGCCGCCCTCAGGATTTTGTGTTTCGATTCTGTATTGCCCAAGAGGGGATTTACTATCCAGTATTAAATCTGTATTAAAAGTTCCGAAGTCATTCACATCAAGATTGCGGCTGAAAATTTCTTTTCCTTCTGGGTTGTAAATAATAGCTTTTACTTTTTCCTTGTTTTGGATTTCAAGTTTTCCATCATAGCCAAATCTATAAAGTCCCTTGATTTTTATTTCATCACTAGGACGATAGATTGGCCTGTCTGTGTAAACAAATAAACGGTTGGCATTGCGGCCAAATTCAGTCCATTTGGTAAAAGAATCGCCATGGCTTTTAGCGATGGCGCTATCATTCCCGTTGGTTACAATAATGCCCATAGGGCTTATGACTGATTGTATTTTAGCGATTCCATTTGTATCGGTAGCCGTCTGTCCTGCTAGCTTTAATTCTCTGTAGCGATCTGGACTTGCTTGCATATAAACCTCCACCTGAGCTTGATCTATCGGCTTGAGAGTTTCCAACTCGTTTATCCAATATAGATTGTATAAATCTGAATTTTGCTTTTTCGTTAAATTGCTATAGTCATCTATATTGATGCTTTTTTCCACTATGCCAATATTTGTCACTGTTAGGTAAGCACGTTCAAAGACTTGTTTTTTATTATAGTCTATATATCTTGGGTGCGAAAAGCTTAGTATATAGTGTCCAAGAGGATTTGGAATCAGTTCACCAAGCTTGATTTGGAAATAATTTTTGGTCCAGTATTTTCCAGGAATATCAATCCGTTTATTAACTAGCGGCTGACAATTTTTGATATCCTGCGGCGCTTTTTGGTAATCAATTGAACTTTCCAAATAAGTGAGCATGTCTAGGGCTGATACTTGGCAGATGTTAATATCCGCATATTCCATATTTTCTACAGCATATGTCAGTTTGGTTTTTGCTGGCGTTGTAGCGCTATAACTGTCTTGGAAGTGATAAAAATTTCGATAATAATCTTCTACTTGGCCGGTATGAAAATTTGTTTTACCTGTTCCAGACTGGCCAAATACATCTTTTGCTTGAAGGTTGATTTTATAGTCTGCGTTAGGAGCCAGCAGATAACTTATATCTGTCTCAAATTCGCCAACATTGCAGATTTCTCGATGATTAACATTTATAACTCGCCATGATTTGCCCCAATCACTGAATATATATTCTGGTGAAACCTCTAAATAATCGCTTATCTTTTCGTTTTTTGTATCCGGTTCTTGAAGCGGTGTTTTAGAGCAAATTCGTAAGTTTCTTAGCTCATCTTCATCTGGCTGCATCTTGGTAATTTGCAAGGTTGGATAAGTAAGGATCTGCTTTTTTATAATTTCTGGATTTATTTGCAAACCTGATAGGTTTTTAATGACTTTTAATTCCAAATTTAGACTTTTACCTCTTGCGACTTTTTGATCATCAAATTCCAGTATGATTTTAGATTTATCTTGTATTTTTTCGCATTCCACACCTTCGCCATATCCAGTATCTGGATTTTGATTTGCGCATTTTTCACCATAGTTAATTTTGGTCATATGGTCAGCTGTAATGTTGCTAGCGTTTAAATCAATGTCTTCGAAAAATTCAATAAAAAGTTTTCCTTGCGGATCGAAAAAATCTAAGGCAGCAAAAGTTGTACGCTCAGATTCAGCTGATATATCTTTTATAATGTCTGTGCATTTGACTTGAGTTTGATCAGTTTTATCCAGAACAATATTACCGTTTTTTGGATAGGCTTTGTTGATTTTCAGAAAGTACTCATTGGTAAAATCCCAAAATTTGGCTCGATTATGCCGATCTTGCTTATTGAATACGGCAATCGTAGATTCATCAATTTCAGTCAGATATTTTTTCTGCTGCATATTCCAAACCTGCTGGGTGCCATACTCAGCAATAAAGCTGATATTTTTGTCATTTGTAATATTGCGTAAGCTGATTTCTTTTTGCGTACGGGCGAGGTTGACTGGCTGGTTGAAGCGAATAATAATCGGCTGGCTATAAATGATTTTTTCTTGAGTCAATCCAAGATAACGCAGAGGTCTGGTATAGAATTTGTACTCTGAACCAGACACCTTTAATTTGTCTTCAGAAATAAATTCACCCTTAATTTTTATTGTATAATTTGCTGATCCTATGAGACGGTCTTGCGGTTTAAACTGAAGCGTGCGAGTTCCAAGCCATTTCCAAGTTCCTTTTGTGTCAGGTTTTATCTCGATTGGAATATTGAAATTTTCAAGAACATCAAGCGTTGTCAGAGGCACCATTGGTCGGTTGAAAATGACTGTAATTTCTGAATTTTCATTCGCCTCAGACTCGTTTTTTGGGAAAACATTTACAATGCGCGGCGGCTCAACAACTTTAAAGTCACTTTTTATTTGTCCATCATCTGTTTTAGCCGTGACAGCATAATACTTTCCAATTTCTAAATTTTTTTCAGGATGAAAAATAAGCTTCCCAGCTTCATCATTATTTACCCAATTCCCGCTAATTTTTGGATCAAAGCTGATTTCTGCGGTTTCGACTTCTTGTCCATCTGGCACGTTAATTTGAATATCTGCCCCCTGTGAAATACTTTCTTCTGTTAATGCAAAGGCGCGGTTGGCTATAAAGTCAGATGTGGTAAATTGCTTGCTTGCAAAATGCCAGATGCTAATACCAATTGCGATGATTACTATGGCTGATATAGCGCCAATCAAATATTTGAGACTCTTTGGAGACATTTTATTTCCAATAGATGCTAAGAATTTGAGCATGGTTGTATGTGGATAAATAATTTGTAAAGTTCAGGTCAATATTACTAGAAACAGTATCAAGTTGCTATAGGCTGATGGTAGGTTTATTTAATGCGCTAATGAAAGTTTTATCACTCTGAGCGAAGTGAAAAATCTTCTTCGCGCAATTGGTTGCAACCCATTGTGCTGCGTGTGCTATTTTGCTAGTGATGAACAGATGTAGATTCTTCGTCTGGGAATACCGACTCAGAATGACGTGGTTTTTAACTTTCTTAATCCAGTTTTAACATGCTGCTTGCTAAGCTTGGTTTGTCTTTAATCAATGAGCAATGGAAGGAGGATCCATCTCAAAAATTATCGCGAACTTTTTTTTGGTCTTAATCTCGGCTTCATTCATCCAGCCGATTTTGTCTGCTTTCGCAATTGATAAAACTGTTGTGATCAATGAAGTTGCCTGGATGGGTACAGCTAGATCTGCAAATGATGAATGGATTGAGCTGCATAATCTAACCAGCACTGACATTGACTTGACTGGTTGGATTTTAAAAGCGGCTGACGGAAGTCCAAACATTACTTTGCACGGCATAATTGTTGCGCAGGGGTTTTTTCTGCTTGAGCGAACTAGCGATGATACTGTTTCTGGAATTTTAGCTGATCAGATTTACACAGGTTCTTTGGGCAATAGCGGAGAATATCTTCAGCTTATTAATTCTGTGAAAGAAGTTCTAGACGAAGTAGACGCGCATGCTGGTTGGCCTGCTGGAGATAATGCGACGAAACAGACGTTTGCTCGTACAGTTGACGCTACTTATTTAAATAGTATAGAGATTAACGGTACGCCAAAGGCAATAAATTTTGTAGACTCAGATCCTTCGCCTGATGCTGGTTCAGGCAGTTCTGCGCTAGATGATGTCACAGATTTTTTAGCTGTTCCCAGCGATGGTTTGATTACTCTGAACTGGAATAATCCGGCAAGTTTTTCCGGGATTCTTGTTTTGCAAAGTACAGGCGCGATTTTTTTTGTGCCGCAAAATGGCTCAGGTTATTTGATTAATGATATATTTTTGAATGAGAAAGCGGTCTATGCTGGCTCTGGCAGTGACTTAATTATTTCGGGGTTGCTAAATGGTTCAGAGTATTTTTTCAAAATTTGGGTTTATGACAAAGATTATAAGTATTCAAAAGGCATTTCAATTTCTGCGGTTCCTTTTCCCGCGCCGCCGATTATAGACACCATTCCTCCGGCTGATGTCACAAATTTACAAATAGTTTCCAGTAACAGCGAAATTGTTTTAAGCTGGATGCCGCCGCAAGATTCGGATTTTGTGTCAGTTAGAATAGTTCGCTCAAAAGATGCATATCCGCAAAATTGCCAGTCCGGTGATTTGGTTTTTGAAAATAATTCAGCCACAGGTTTTACAGATAAAAATTTAATAAATAATCAGACTTATTATTACAGGATTTGCGCTTATGATTCATCCATGAATTTTTCAACTGGCGTGATTATTACTGCTCAGCCATTTGCTATCCCTGATGTGATTTTTTCTGAGATTGCATGGGCTGGTTCATCCAAATCCAGTGCTGATGAATGGCTTGAACTACGCAATATGACAGATGTGCCAATTGATATTTCCGGATGGCAAATTCAAGATGAAGTTAAAAATGCAACAATGCTGGTTTTTTCAGAGAGGTCTATAATCGGTACAGGCAGCCATTTTCTCATATCCAATTATGCTGAGAAAACTGAGAATACGGTTTTAAATGTGAAACCAGATGTAATAAATAATGATATTTCTTTATCAAACTCAGAGCTACAATTGACCTTGCGCAATGGGTCTGGAGAAATACTTGATTTTGCTGGTAATGGAAAATCACCATTTGCAGGATCATCTGGAGAAAGGTTCGCAAGCATGCAAAGAAATCTGCCTATTCAGTCTGGAATGTCTGCTGACTCGTGGTCTAACTCTTTAGTTTCAGCTAATTTTCAAAATAAAGTTATTGATTTTGGCACGCCAGGCCTTGAAAATAAATTTATAGATGATATTTCTCCGGCGCAGGTTACTGATTTACGCGCTATTCAAATGAGTAGCGGCGCGCTTCTATTATTCAGTCAGTCTAGAGATGATAGGTTTAGCGGTGATTTTGCTTCTCGCGTAGAAATTTTTTCAGGTAGCGGTAGCAGCTTGGTTAAGGTTGGCGAAACAGAAGGAGATAAAACTGAGTTCCTTGTGCTTAACGCAGAAGCTAATAATTGGTTTATGATTAGAGCGCAAGATAATGCTGGGAACTATTCAAATTTTTCAAATCCTGCGCAACTGACTTTGGATCAGCTTCCACCGATTTTATCTTTTTCACCTGATTTAACTGACAAAGTTGTTGATGATAGCGTTAGGCCACTTACTTTAAAAATCGCAAGCGATGATTTGCTGGCGCAGGTTTCTTGCTCAGAATCAGGAATGAGCGCATTAATGTTTGCAGGTTCAGGATTTTTAACCCTTAATTCTTCTGGCGCGATTAAATGCTCTGCTACTGATTTGGCAGGCAATCAATCAGAAGAAAAAATAATGGATTTTACTTTTTCTGATTTAGCAAATCAAGTTGTATTTTCTGAAATTTTGCCGAATCCTTCTGGCACAGACAGCCAAGGTGAGTGGATTGAGCTATACAATAGATATTCAGGCGCTGTGTCTCTGGCAGGATGGAAAATTACAAATGGAAATGATACTTACATTTTTCCGGACGATGTTGCGATTGGTTCCGGAGGTTATTTATTTTTAGCAGCTCAGACTTCAGAAATTAGTTTACGCAACTCTGGTACTGAGACACTAGAGCTCTTAACATCTGGCAATAAAATTATAGATACGTTTTCTCGCTCAGGCACTGCGCCGCAAAATCAATCTTGGGCAAAAAATTTTAGAAACAATGTGTGGCAATGGACAAAAACTCTTACGCCAGGTCTTAGCAATATTATAAATGCGCCTAATGCAAGTTTTGGAGTAGCAGACTATTCTAGCTATGGCTCTACAATGGCAAGTCAGATTAATTTGAAAATCAAGTCAGTATCTTTTGATAATCCAAATGGTGATTTTGTCGAATTCCAATGTTTAGACTGCGGACCATTTGGTGCGAATTTGAGTGGATGGTCTTTGCATGATAGCAATGAAATTCTTGTCTTTCCAATTGATTTTGTAGTGCAGACAGGCGATATTTTTCGTTTGGAATTTAAAGCAAAGATAGCTTCAAATTTGCAAAATAAGATTTTACGCACAGCAGATTCTGGCTTGGTTTCAACTGATGCGCATCTAATTTTGCAAGATTCGTATGGGCTTGTCGAAGATGCTTTATGTTGGGCGAATCAGGATTTGAAATGGAGTTCTACTGAAAATCGCCAGGTTGCAAATTTAATTATGCGGGGCGGTTGGCATGCAAATTCTCGAATTATTGATGAGACGGCTTGCGCTGATTCGCATTTGATTCATGGTCTTGATCTGCTTGAGCGCAAAGATATAAATGTAGACACTAATTTTGCTGGTGATTGGGCAACACGCGATTATATTGTTGCGAGTAGCTCCTCGGGCGCAACAATATTGGCTCTTTTGAGCGCAAGTAGTGAAGCTAAAACTGTTTCTACTGGCGCGATTATTGATTATTCTGGCTTGCGATTTTCAGAGATTTTTCCGAATCCAAAGGGTAAAGATAAAAGTTTTGAATGGATTGAAATTCAAAATGTTGGGCAAGATGAAATTGTTTTGACTGGCCTTGAAATACGATCTGGCAAACGTAAGTTTATATTTCCCGAGCGTATTGTGAGCGGTGATGAATTTATTGTTTTGCATGATCAGGATCTTAAATTTTCCTTGCCAAATACAAGCGGAAGTTTAAAGCTCTTAGATTCAAGCGGCAGGCAAATTGATTCTGTTCTTTGGGACAAAGTTCCAGAAGATCAATCTTGGATTAAGTTTAATAATGGTTGGTATTGGTCTAAAACATCAACAGCTGGGAAATCAAATATTTATTATGGCGAAAGTAGTGAATCTAGTTTAAAAAACGAAAAATCAGCGCGTGCCAAGACAATGCAAAAACGCAAAGCTAATAAGTCCGTTAAAAAGACAAAGCAAGGTAACAGTGTTCCAATATTAAAAACCTCTTTATTTACGCTTAAATCAATTAAAAGTGGCAAATGGATTTTAACATCTGGCTGGGTGATAATTCCGCCGCAGGCCCTGGCAAAAGACACTATGTGGATTACTGACAGCAAGAGCTTTGCAAGGGTCAATCGTAAATCATTGCAGCAATTTAAAGTTGGCGATTTTGTTTTTATAAAAGGAAAGGTTTCTCATACAAAAAGTAATGGCACGCAAATTTTGGCATCTGCTAAAGGTGCTTATATTGTTATAAACAAGCAAGCGAAACAAATGGACAGGATTACTCCAGCTGTTATTAACAAAATTGATAAAAGTTATTTGAATCAGATTGTAACGACTTCTGGCGCGGTTCTGAATGTTCGTCGCAATATTTTGGATCTGGACAATGGAATAAAGATTAACATTGGAAAAGTGAAAAATGCGCCTATTTTGGCAAAAGGCGACAAAGTTGAAGTTATTGGTTTAGTTATGAATAATAATAGTGCTGGAAAAGGTTTTGTTATTGTTCCATGGGATTTGGCGCAGATAAAGTTTACAGTTGTTAACGAGAATATAGTTGAGCAGCAATTATCAATAGATAAAAAGGGGGGTTCATTAATTTGGCTGATTAGCTTAGGCGTACTAATTGTTTTTGGCATAGCTGTTATCTGTAGAAAATGGTTTTTAAGGATGATATTTGGTGATTGTAAATGATTTTTAGGTTAGATTTCAGGAGAGCACCTATTTTTATGGCAATAGGTTTTATCTATTGCCAGGCTTCTTTTAATCGACATCTGACAACCAGAATCCAGTATCTAATATCTGATTTTAAGCACTCGGCAATCGAAAGTGCTAATTAAGCCTTGACTTGGCATTATCTCTAAATTACAATCTTGCTGTTATAATGAAAACAGGAATTTAAATTTTATTATTTTTTAATATCACTTAAATGCAAAAAATAGTTCCGCTTCACGATCAGATACTTGTAGAGCCGATTGTTGAAAAGGTTGAATCTGCCGGTGGGATTGTAATTCCAGAATCTGGTCAGCATAATGACAAGCCTATGCGCGGTAAGGTTATTGCCGTTGGTCCAGGCAAGCTAGATCAGGCTGGCAAGAGAATGCCTGTTGACGTAAAGGTTGGCGATGAAATTTTGTTTACCAAATATTCCCCGAATGAAATCAAGATTGAGGGTACTTTATACCTAGTTTTAGAAGAGAAGTCAGTATTGGCCAAGATCACCAAATAGAATTTTATTTTTTAATCATCTTAATAAAAAATGCCTACAATAATTATTACAGGCGATAATGGTCGCCAAAGATTACTCGCTGGCGCGGATGCTGTTGCTGACGCAGTTAAAATTACCCTTGGACCCAAAGGTCGCAATGCTATTTTGGGTAAGAAATATGGATCTCCAGTTGTTACTAATGATGGAGTAACTATTGCTCGTGAAATTGATCTGAGTGATTCTTTTGAGAAAATGGGTGCTGAGTTGATCAAGCAGGCAGCCTCAAAAACCAATGATGCGGCAGGCGATGGTACCACAACCGCTTGTGTGCTTGCACAGGCAATTATTCGTGAGGGTTTGCGAAATGTTACTGCTGGCGCAAATCCAATGGAGCTTAAGCGCGGTATTGAAAAAGCTGTAAATATAGTTGTTGAGGAGCTTGAAAAAATGGCTGTTGTGATAGACACAACTGAGCAGATTACAAGCGTTGCTACTATTTCAGCTCAGGATCCTGAAATCGGAAAGCTGATTGCCGAGGCCATGGATGTTGTTGGCAAGGATGGAGTTATAAGCGTTGAAGAGGGTAGAACAATCGGTTTGGAGAAAGAAGTTGTTGAAGGCATGCAGTTTGATAGTGGTTTTGTTTCGCCATATATGATTAGCAATCCTGAAAAAATGGAGGCTGTTCATGAAGACGCTTTGATCCTGATTACTGATAAGAAGATTGCTGCCAATTCGGATATCTTGGCTCTTAGACCACTTTTGGAAACGCTAGGTCAGCAGGGTCGTAAACAGTTGGTCATAATCGCAGAAGGCATGGATGGCGAGGCTTTAACTACGTTTGTTTACAACCGTTTGCAAGGCGTGTTTAATGTGCTTGGCGTAAAAGCTCCCGGATTCGGTGATAAACGTAAAGAAATGCTTCAGGATATTGCGATTTTGACAGGCGGCACATTGATTACTCATGAGATCGGCTATAATTGTTGGAGGTAAGGGCAATAAAAAAGCAATTGAGCAAAGGGTTGAGGAAATTCGTGCTGAGATTGAAAGATCTGATTCAGAGTATGATAAAGAAAAATTGGCTGAACGTTTGGCCAAACTTGCAGGCGGAGTTGCGGTTGTTCGTGTTGGCGCGGCTACTGAGGTTGAGCTGAAAGACAAGAAATTGCGCATTGAAGATGCTTTGAATTCCACTCGTGCAGCAGTTCAAGAAGGAATTGTTGCTGGCGGCGGCTCTGCTTTGCTTTGCGCTCGTAAGGGGCTTGAAAAGGCAATTTCCAAGGCAACATTCGGTGATGAAAAAGTTGGAATGGAAATAGTGCTTCGTTCCTTGTCTTATCCTGCTCGCCAGATTGCGATTAATGCAGGACAAGATGATGGCGCGATCATCGCTTCAATTCCTGACAAACCAAATTATGGTTATAATGCGGCTACTGGAGTTGTTGAGGATTTGGTTAAGGCTGGAGTGATTGATCCAAAGAAAGTAACTCGTAGCGCTTTGCAAAATGCGGCTTCGGTTGCGGCTATGTTTTTGACTACTGAAACTATGGTTGCTGAGGCGTTGCAAAAGGATAAATGCTGCGGTGGGTCTTGCCAGTCAGGCAATGGCGGAGCAGGCATGGATTTCTAATCATCAGTGATTTGTTTTTCTAAAAATCCTTTGCGTTTGCGAAGGATTTTTAGATATTAAAAAAGTTTGCCAAAAAATGGAAACTATTAGAAAATAATAATGTGTTTTTATAGTATAGAATTCATTTTTCTAATATTTGCGATTTAATTCATCAAGCGTATGAAAGCAATAAGAGTGAGGAATAAAAATGCCATCCTAGAGCTTCTGCAAGATAATGTTGATTTTGAAAAAATCATTTTGGCTGAAAATTTAGAACAAGACAGTTTAACAAAAGAAATTTTATCTGTGGCAAAAAGTCTTGGTGTTAATATTGAAAAAGTTCCTCGCTGGGAAATAGCCAAAAGAAGAGACAGCGAAAATCGAGAAGTGCTGGTTGGTGTCTTGGCCCAAAATAAAGACTGGTCGCTCAGGGAACTTTTGGCAGACCTTGATGAAAAGCGTCAAGATCCGTTTTTTTTGCTTCTAAATAGAGTCGACTATGAAAACAATATAGGAATTATTGCTCGGACAGCTTTTGCCGCTGGTGTAAATGGATTGATTTTTCAAGGAGCAAAAGAGCAATTTTTTAATGAGGAAACAGTCCACTTTTCTATTGGCGCAATTGCTAGAATTCCGTTAATCAAAATGAGTATTTTTGACGCCTTACATGAATTAAAAAAGAACGATATAAAAACTTTTTCGATTCAAATGGATGGCACAGATTATTTTAGCGAGGATTTGTCAGGATCTATTGCTCTTGTTCTCGGAGCTGAAAGAAAGGGATTGTCAGATGGTGTGTCTAAAAGATGCGATAAGCAGATAGCCATTCCAATGCGCAAAGGGATTGATTCATTAAATGTTGGGATGAGCGCCGCTATTATTCTTTATGAAAAAGTTCGTCAAGAAGGTGTAAACTATTTGAGCAAAAAAGCCTAAACATATTAAGTCAGTATATTTTACATTATTATTAACTATTTAAAATGCTATCTATTTCTGACATTCGCATTGGCACTGTGATCGAAGTGAACGGACAGCCATGGAAGGCTACTAAGGCTGAACATCATGTAATGGGTCGCGGCGGTGCTGTTCTTCGCGTTACTTTGAAGAATTTAATTACAGGAGCGGTTGTTTCTAAAACTATGCAAGGAAACGAAAAGGTTGAAGAGGCTAATGTTGCTCGTTCAAAGGCGCAATTTATGTATCACGACGGCGCAAGCGCTTATTTTATGGATCAAAATACGTTTGAGCAATTTGCTTTTAACGTGAGTGATCTTGGTGATCAGGCGCGTTATTTAGTCGAAGGCGCTGACGTTGATGTTCAGCTTTTCAATAATGTTCCTGTGGTTATTGATCTACCTCCAAATATGACTTTTGAAGTTGTCGAAGCGCCAGAAGGTGCGCGTGGAGATACTGCTAATAATCCTACGAAAACTATCAAAGTTCAAACTGGTTATGAATTGCAGGCTCCGCTTTTTATAAAGAAAGGTGAGAAAGTTAAGATAGATACGCGTACTGGTCTATATCTGGAGAGGGTAAATCGGTAATTTAGGATTTGTCATGGGTATTACTTCTTTAAGCATAAAAGTCAAATAAAAAATGTGTTCAACCTTGGACCATGCGCTTTTTTGCTGTAAAATAAAAGTAAATTGGTTGGATTCACTATGGTTTTCTGCTATAATTAAATGAATTTTAAGCAAATAGACAGATGACTTTGGAAATTTTAAACCAGGTAAAAAGTGTGTTTTGGGTACAAATAGCAAAAGCCATTACAATAGATGAATCTTTAAACAAGCTCCAGCCTGAGAATGTACCGCAGGAAAAAAGTTTTTTTATACTCTTGGGAAAAATAATCAATTTTTGTATGGAGCTTATAGGATTCTTTCTGCTTTTGGTTATCCTATACGCGGCAGTTCAAATGCTTATTGCTCAGGGAGATGATGATAAAATTAAGGATGCGAGGCAGATGTTGGTCTACGCTGTGCTTGGGGTGATACTGGTTGCATTAAGTATCGCGTTGACGAGATGGCTCTTGGTTGGTTCACCGTTTGATGTGACTGCTGTAACTGGTAGCTAATTCTTAGAATTTTTACAGTTTAATCTAAAAAATAATGCAGAAAGGGGGTGACAATTATGCTTAAGAAACTTGTGGTTTGGGTCGCCGCGGCTTCCTCGGCGATGGCTGGCGCTTCAGCTGCTTTGGCTGGCGTGAATGATACTTCGCGTGATTTGGGTGCCTCCTTGACCAATATTGATACCAGTACTTCGGCTTGGACCCAGCTGGATACTATCATCAACTATTTCCTAACTTTGATTGGGCTAGTAACTTTTATCTTCCTGCTTTACGGTGGTGTGGTAATTTTGACTGCTCAAGGTAATGATGAGAAGGTAACCGAAGCGCGAAAGATTATTATGTACGCGATTTTGGGTGTAGTGGTTATTGTTTTGGCTTATGCCATTAACAACTGGATCTTTGGTTCTTCATTCTTCGTAGGTCAATAGAGATTGAATATTGGATCTTAGTTATTGGTTTGCGGTTGTTAGTTATAGGAAATTCTTTGTTTGATAAATTAAGTTAATTCAAAAATCTCAGTGTCTTTGACTCTGGGATTTTTGATAATAAATTTTTGTTTGCCAAAATCGCCTCTTTCGAATAGAATAAATCCGCTTTTTTAAAACCTGTAATTAGCATTTAAATGATGGCTCAGATTGTTAAGCTCAAAGCTCATAAGCGTACGGATAAAGATCAAGGTAATAATTTTATTCCTGCGGTTGTATATGGCCCTGGATTTATGGACGGCAAGACTTCGTTACCAATTTCGCTTGTTACTGGTGAGTTTTTGAGGGTTTATCGTTCTGCTGGTACAAGCACGCTTATAGATTTGCATATTGATGATGAGCAGTATGAAGTGCTGATTCATGATTATCAGTTGCATCCAGTTAAAGATCAGATATTGCACGTTGACTTTTTGGCAACAAAAAGAGGCGAAAAGATTACTGCTACAGTTCCGATTAAATTCATTGGAATGTCTCCGGCTGTTAAGCTTGGCGGTATTTTAAACACGCCTGTTGACGAGCTCGAAGTAAAAGTTTTGCCGCGCGACTTGGTCCATGAATTTGAAATTGATATTTCTAAGCTGGTTAATTTTGGCGATCATTTAACCGTTGCTGACTTAAATCTCAATATTGAAAAGTTTGAGGTTTCGATTCCGCTAGATACGCCAATAGCTTCTGTTGCTGCTCCGAAAGAGGAGAAAGAAGAGACGCCTGTTGCAACGACCGAGGGACAAGCAATGCCAGAGATCACAGCGCAGAAGAGTGATGAAGAAGTTGCGGCAGAGGATAAAAAGGAATAAAAGTTACAAAATTATTGAGTCGATGTCTCCTTTATTAGACTTGTCAGTTAATGATCATGTTCGCAATCTTTTGCTGATTTTTGGTTACGGCGGAATTGGCTTTTTACTGTTTGTTATCTTAACGCCAAGTTTTACGAAATTTTTGTTGAAAAATAAACTTGGCAAAAAGATTAGAGATACGGCGGCAGATGGTAGTCCATCGCCTATTTTTCAATCTCTGCATTTACATAAAGCCGGTACTCCGACAATGGCTGGTATTTTGATTTTAGGGGTGATTTTATTTTTGTGCGCAGTTACTTGGGTAATTGCAGTTTGGCATCCGGATTGGTTTTCACTTGATTTTATGGCAAGGCTCCGCGGACAGATCTATTTGCCATTAGGCACTATGATTTTGATGGCTGGGCTAGGAGCAATTGATGATTATTGGAATATCTCGAACAAAAAGAAAAGCGTGGGACTCGCTGTTAAACCGCAGTTTTTCTTTCTTTTGTTGTTTGCATCAATTGGCGCTTGGTGGTTTTATTCTAAGCTTGGTTGGTCTTCGATTCATGTGCCACGAGTTGGCGATTTTGATATTGGCTGGCTATATGTCCCATTATTCGTAGTTACCATAATGGTTACATCAAAAGCAGTGGATGTTACTGATGGGCTTGATGGCTTGTCATCTGGGCTTTTGATAGCGGCTTTTGGGGCTTTTGGACTGATTGCTTATGCCAAAGGCATGTTACTTCTAGCAATTTTCCTTGGTCTAACCAGCGGCACTTTGCTCGGCTACTTATGGTTTAATCTGCCTCCGGCCAGATTTTTCATGGGCACTATTGGTATCTTGCCGCTTGGCGCGCTTCTTGGGATAGTAGCCATGCTGACCAACTCAGTACTTGTTTTGCCAATCATTGGTTTTGTTTTCTTTCTTGAATTTGCTTCCTCTGCCTTACAGCTTTTCTGGAAAAGAGTTTTTAAGCGTAAATTATTTCTGATTGCGCCGTTACACCATCATCTTGAAAAACGCGGCTGGCCTGCGGAATTGGTGGTCATGCGTTTTTGGATTATTGGTTTAGGAATGGCCGCAGTCGGCGCGATCATTGGGCTACTCGGGATGGGTGTGACAGTCTGAAAAATGGTGAGGCTTTGGTTAGGGTTGCTGCCGAAAGCAACAATCCTAACCAAAGCTAGGCAGCTTATATCTTTTCGTCTGCGTCAGGGTCAGCCATGCCGTGCTTGATGGCATCGATAACTCCTTCTCCTTTTGCAATCAAGCGTTTTATTCGTGTCATCTCCCCTTGACTGCAGTACCAAAGAATTGAATAGCCATTAGGTGGGTTTCCTATCTCTTCCCTGCTGGGAATTTTGAGACACTGGTTATCTTGCACTGGCAAGGCGTATGCGGTTTTTTCGTGGAAAAATGATTGGTTTCCGCCGCTGAGCAAGTCGATGTGAAAGAGATATGCCCAGAAATCTAAATTTTTAAGCAGGTTATCTCCTGCTGTTTTGACTGAGTCTTTCACTTGGTTTTCCTCCTCATTTTTATTTGATACGATGATTTAATCAGTTTTGGTAATATATGTCAAGTCTAATTTACTCATTATAATTTCAATGACCTTAATAGCACTTTGACCATACATACTTATTGCGCTACAATAATCGCGAGCCTCTTGGGAAGAGATTTTGGAACAATAATCAAACCCAGCCTAGCTTGCAACTAGTCTGAGATAATATATATATTCCAGCAGGAAGTTATCTTCCGCGCTTGTCTGCAACTGCGGATTGAAATCCTCTTTAACCCAAGGGCGAATCATATCGTCTTTTATTTGATATTTTAGAAACAAAACAATGGAAATCATTACTATCCTGATAGCAATAATCACTGCTATTGCCGGTGGAGGTGTGGGTTATTATGTTCATTCGCAAAGCGCAAAGAAAGCTGGCGCTGATGCCAAACAGCTTCTTGAGAGAGCGGCTAGGGAAGCTGAAACAGACAAAAAAACAATGATTGCTGACGCTCGTGATGAAGCGCATCGGATTACTGCTGAGGCTAAAAAGGACGAGGTGGAGCGTCGTCGTCTTTTGGACAAATTGGAGGAACATCTGGTTGAAAAAGACAAAAAGCTTGAGCAAAAAGTTGCTGAAACTGATAAATCTAAGGAAGAATTTGATCGTAAGAAAAAGGAAGTTGAGAATTTGCGTGGTCAGTTGAATGAAATTGTTGAAGAGGAAAAAGAGAAACTTTCCAAGATAGCTAAGATGAGTAAGGACGAGGCTCGTGAACATTTACTACAGAAGGTAGAAGAAGAGGCTCGTGCAGATATGATCGGTCGCATCAAAATGGTTGAGGAAGAAGTAAAGGAAGAAGCAGATAAAAAAGCTCGTGATCTAATTGCTGGAGCAATTCAAAGATATGCTTCAGAGGTTACAACTGAGTCTACAATTACAGCAGTCGAGCTGCCGTCCAATGAAATCAAAGGACGTATTATTGGACGCGAAGGTCGCAACATTACTGCTTTTGAAAATGCCACTGGCGTTGATGTTATTGTTGATGACACGCCTAATACAATCATTATTAGCGGTTTTGATTTGATCCGCCGCTATATTGCCAAAGTCGCTTTAACTCAGCTTATCCAGGATGGACGTATTCAGCCGGCCAAGATCGAGGAAACAGTTGAAAAGGCTCAGAAGCAAATTAATCAGATGATCAAAGAGTTTGGCGATAAAGCTGTTTTGGAAGTCGGTCTTACAGGATTAGCTCCAGAATTGATTAAACTACTTGGCCGCTTACGTTTCCGCACCTCATATGGCCAAAATGTTTTGCGTCACTCAATAGAGACTTCATTTATAGCTGCTAATATAGCCGCAGAGCTTGGAGCTGATGAGCAGATCGCTAAGAAAGCAGGTTTACTCCATGATATTGGCAAAGCTGTTGACCATGAAGTTGAGGGTTCGCATATTGCTATTGGCCGTGATATTGGCCGTAAGTTTGGTTTGAGCGAAGAAGTGATTCATTGCATAGAAGCGCACCATGGCGATGTAGAGTTCAAGAGCCAAGAAGCCATTATTGTCCAAGTAGCTGATGCAATTTCATCATCTCGTCCTGGCGCTCGCCGTGAATCAATCGAGTCTTATATCAAACGCTTGAAAGATCTAGAAACAGCGGCAATGTCGTTTGAAGGAGTTTCTAAGGCCTATGCTATTCAGGCTGGTCGCGAAATAAGAGTTATAGTTAATCCAACGGAGATAGACGATCTAAAGATGATTAAACTTTCGCATCAGATTGCTAAAGAAATAGAGCAAACCATGGAATATCCTGGAGAAATCAAAGTCAATGTGGTTCGCGAGACACGCGAAGTTGAATATGCCCGCTAATTTTGTCTGCAATGTCTGAAGAGAAAATTTGTTTTTTCTGCGATATACAGAAAGAAGGCGATCTAAAACTTCTATTTAGCGATGATGATTTTTGCGCCCGCTGGAATGACTTTCCAGTAAGCCCAGGGCATGCTGTACTATTTCCAAGAAGGCATATATCTTCGTTTTTTGATTTGTCCGATGACGAGGTGAGAAGTTTTCACATCTTAGTTCGAGAAGTGAAAGACATTATTTCCCAGAAATTCAAACCAGGCGGTTTTAATATTGGGATAAATGAAGGAAAGGCTGCTGGCCAGTCGCAAGAGCATTTGCATATACATATTATTCCTAGATATGTCGGTGATGTTGAAAATCCAATTGGCGGTGTTTGTAATGTAATTCCTGGTAGGGGTGATTATATAAATGATGTGAAAGAAAAATTTCCAGAGCGGGAGAAGTACGTAACAGATTAGAGTTTTTAGATTTAGTTGAAAAATATTTGACAGATTTGAAATAAGCTGCTAGTATTTTTTCCGATTTTTGGTTAACACAACGGCAAATGAATTTATTTCTGTGCCTATGAGCGTAATGATTTATGCTTATAGGTATGAAAATCAAAAAAAGGAGGTTCAAAAAATGAA
>JAPLVM010000009.1 GCA_026397115.1 Patescibacteria group bacterium | reverse complement strand
AAATCGTAGACAGCGATCGTGAGTTTTATGAAAAAGTATCGCCTATTTTTAACGGCCAGAAGTTTTTAATTCCAGAGCCGACATTGTGTCCGGATTGCCGTGAACAAAGAAGATTGGCAGTTCGTAATGAACGCAAACTTTATCGTCGTAAATGTGATTTATGCCAAAGAAACATCATTTCTGTTTATCATGATCAAGCGAAATTCCCTGTTTATTGTACTGATTGTTGGTGGTCTGACAAATGGGATTCTACCCAATATGCCAGAGAATTTGATTTCAATAGACCATTTTTTGAACAATTCCATGAGCTACAAAATATAGTACCGCGTATTCATCTGTCTGGACGCAATAATGAAAATTCAGAGTTTGTAAACCAGGAGACTGATGATAAAAATTGTTATATGAATGTTGGCGGACATTATAACGAGGATTGTTATTATTGCACCTACTCCATTCATGGTCGAAATAATGTTGATTGTTATTGGGTCATAAAATCAGAGCTTTTATATCAATGCATCCAATGCAATAATTGTTACAACTGCGTTTACTTGCAAAATTGCGATAATTGCAATAACTGTTTGTTTTGCCAAAGCTGCATTGGCTGTTCAGATTGTTTTGGCTGTTATGGGCTACAAAGAGCAAAGTTTTATTGGTTTAATGAAAAGTTGTCTGAAGAAGAATACAAAAAACGAAAGCAAGAATATTTGAATAGCCCAAGCCAGCTGACAGCTATTCGTGAAAAATCATTAGAATTTTTTCAGCGTTTTCCGCAAAAGTATGCGCAGATTTTACAATGTGAAGACTGCACAGGTGATTATTTAGAGAGGTCGAAAAATAGCAAAGCGGCCTTTTGCGCGGAGAATTTACAAGATTCTAATAATATCTATATTGGGTTAGACCTAAAAGATTGTCAGGATTGCGCCTCATTTGGTTGGGCTGAGCTTTGTTATGAATGCTCGTCTTCGGGTATTGAAGTGAACAACTGTCTTTTTATGTCTTATTCGCTGTCTGGATTACATAACGTCATTTATAGCAGCGCTTGTTTAAGCTCTGATAATCTTTTTGCTTGCGTCGGTATGAATAGAAAGAGTTACTGTATTTTAAATAAACAGTACACGAAAGATGAATATTTTGAACTATTACCCAAGATTATTACCAATATGATTGGGACAAAAGAATGGGGCGAGTTTTTCCCAGTGGCGATTTCGCCGTTTGGCTATAACGAAACAGTTGCCAATGAGTATTTTCCGCTGACGCGTGATCAAGCTTTAGCCAAAGGATTTCCTTGGAGTGATTATGAATCGCCAAAGCCGCAGGCCACGAAAATTATTACTCGTGATAAGCTATCAGTATTGAGCGATATTACGAAAATTCCTGATGAGGTTTCAGATTGGGCGATAGAATGCGAGGTAACTGGCAAGTTATTTCGAATTATTCCTCAAGAATTAAAGTTTTATAGAAAGCAAAATTTACCTATTCCGCGTCAACATCCAGATCAGCGTCATGTTGATCGATTAGCTTCGCGCAATCCTAGAAAGCTATGGCATCGCGTTTGTGACAAAAAGGGATGCAAAGCTGAGTTTGAAAGTTCGTATTCGCCAGAGCGAATGGAGAAAGTGTATTGCGAGAAATGTTATCTAGAATCAATTTTTTAGTTTACGTAACGATGAAGGTTTTCTAAATAGTTATCAATATATAGCTCAGCCAGTGAGCGAGTATCATTTAACTCATAGATTGCCAAGATGGCATCTATGTATTTACGTTTTTCTGTTTTGAGCAATGATACTGGCGGTAACTTATTTTTGAAAAGAGGTAAGTTGAGCATTAGTCTCGAAGTACGCTTGTTAAGATCAAAAAATGGTTGCAAATAAGGAATAAAGACTGCTATAAAAAGACTTTGTTCAAAAGGATTTTTGATTGCACTTAGCTTTTTTAGAAATATATCAAATTCATCTGTAAGCTGAGATTTATTATCAAGCGGCGTATAGGCAGAGCCGCCAATGTCCACAAGCTTTGATCTAATCGCACCTTGAAATTCTTTATTTATTAGATCCTTGCTTAATAGACTATGAATATTGAAAAATGTCTGCTTTGAATATTTTAGATCCTTGTGATTATTGATCAAAAATTCAAGAGCGTTTTTATGGTTGAGAATCATGGCGGTTTCCTCACTGGTCTTGTTTTTGGCAATTTCATTATATTTGATCAGCACCTCAGTATCTAAATAACTGTATGTATTTCCCTCTAAGCTACTTGAGCTATAGCTGACATCAATTAAAATATTCTCCAAAAGCCTTCTATTGTTTGAGTAAAATAAAGTTGGAATCTCGATTTTGGCCAAGCCTTGATTGAGAACTGCAAGCTGCGCCTCGTTGAGAAAAGAGGTTTGATTTGGAATATAGTTTCGCAAAAAATCAAAGTTGTATTTTTTAGTAGGTCTTTGATAAAAAGGTGTTTGGAAATATGCCTCTTGATTTAGAGCTTGATGCAGACTATATTTACCTTTTGAAATTTGGGTCAGCTTTTTATCTTTTATTAACTGTTGGATATCCCGAAAAACAGTTACGCGGTCGCATTGGAAAATCGACAGAAATTCCTGAGTCTGAATATACTGGTTTTCCTTAGCTCTTTGCATTATTATCCCAAGTCTTTCTGATTTATTCATCCTGATCGATTAAATCTATGTTGCAATAATTTTACTTGAATGTTGCATGTTTTGCAACATAAATTGCAACATAAGTTTTATTTGAATTTATTATGCGTATAATTTACACTACGCCTAGTTTGCAATTTAAAATCTCAAAATGTCAACTTGCCAGCAGTGTAATGCCCAGTTTGAAATTACAGGTCAAGATCTACAATTTTATGACGAAGTTTCTCCTGTTTTTAGCGGAAAAAAGTACTTAATTCCTGAGCCAAAGCTTTGTCCTGACTGCCGTCAACAACGACGGCTTACTTGGCGCAATGAAATAAGATTTTGGAAACGAAAATGCGATGCTACTGGTGTAAGTATGCTTTCCATGTATCCGCCAGAAGCTAAGCTTCCTGTATATGAAAACGATTATTGGTTGTCTGACAAATGGGATGCTATGGAATACGGTCGTGACTTTGATTTTAATCGTCCATTTTTTGAGCAGTTTCAGGAATTACGTGATCAGGTGCCGATTTATGCACTCGGAGTTTTAAAGCCATCTATGGAAAATTCTGACTATTGCAATCAGGCTGGTTATTTAAAAAATTGTTATTTAGTGTTTAATACTGATAACGCCGAACAATGCTTATATGGAAAGGCAATTAATCACTGCTTTAATTGCGTTGATTGTTACAAGACAACTCAGTGCCAGTCATGCTATGAAACCATGCATTCGACAAACTGCTCTTTTTCAACCCATCTTTATAATTGCGAAACTTGTGATGACTGCCATTTTGGTAGCAATTTGATCGGCTGTAGTCATTGTTTTGGCAGCACAAATATGCATAGTAAACAATATTACTTTTTTAATGAGAAATTAGATAAGGCTGTTTATGAAAACAAGGTTGCTGAAATGAGAAATAAAATGTCAGATCAGGAAATCTTTAAAAAGTTTCAGGAATTTCAAAAAACAAAACCGACAAGGTGGATGCTCGGTATACAAAATGAAAATACTACTGGCAATTATATTTCGCAATCAAAAGACTGTACTGAATGTTATGACAGTGAATTTTTGGAAAAATGTAAATACTGTTTTGACGTCAAAAAAAGCCCTGAGCCTTGTTTCAATAACCATGATATAAACTATTTTGGCTTGGGGATCAAAAATTCTTATGAAGCCCTGAGTATTGGTTATGAGGCCAATCACGTTTTATTTGGTTTTGATATTTGGCCAAGCGCTGAATCCACATATTGTGGCTATTGTACTCATAATAGTCAGTATATCTTTGGATGTGCTGGTCTAAAAAAGAAGGAATATTGCATTTTTAATAAGCAATATTCGAAAGAAGATTATGAAAAGTTGGCTGGAAGGATTGCTGAGCATATGCAAAAAACCAATGAATGGGGTGAATTTTTCCCCGCGGCTTTATCACCATTTGCGTATAACCAAGCTACGGCTTTAGATTATTTTCCTTTAACAAAGGATGAAGTTATTGCCAAAGGATGGCGTTGGCAGGATGAAAAAACCGAAATTCCTAAGGTAGAAAGGATTATCACTTTTGACAAACTTAGCGTGCTTGATGATATAACCAAAGTCCCTGATGAAATTTTGAAATGGGCTATTGAGTGTAAGGAAACAAAAAGACCATTTATGATTCAAAAGTTAGAGCTGGAGTTTTATCGTAAGATGAATCTACCAATTCCACATTTTCATCCAGATGTTCGCTACCAAAACAGGTTGAAACTTCGTCAGCCACGCAAATTATATCATCGTGTTTGTGATCATGAGGGTTGTCAGGTGGAGTTTGATTCAGCGTATTCGCCTTCTGATTCGCAAAAGGTATATTGCGAAAAGTGCTATCAAGAGGTGATTGAATAATCTGCTAATCATTATGAAAACTTGTTCTAAATGCCAGGCTCAGCTTGAGGTACAGGATCAAGATCGTGATTTTTACAATAAGATTTCGCCAGTTTTTAACGGCCAGAAATATCAGATTCCTGAACCAAATTTCTGTCCTGATTGCCGTATGCAAAGGAGACTTGCTTTTCGTAATGAACGGAGTCTATATCGTCGGAAATGTGATGCGACTAGCGCTACTATTATTTCCATCTATTCTCCGGATAAACCATATAAAGTTTACCAAAATAATTATTGGTGGGGCGATGCTTGGGATCCAATGAAATACGGCCGCGAATTTGATTTTAATCGTTCATTTACAGAGCAATTTGCGAAATTATGGATAGAAGTGCCAATGCCAGCCAGAACATCGGACGAACCGACTATGGAAAATAGTGAGTACTGCAATGAAGCTGGCGGACTAAAGGATTGCTATCTTTGCTTTGAAGGGGCTCTATCAGAAAGGTGTTATTATTCTCGAGGAATAATCCGCTGTTTTGACTGCTTGGATTGTCTTAATTGTTGCGATTGCCAGGCTAGCTATGCACTTGTTGAATGTCAAAATTGTGCTTTTTGTCGTTATATTTTTGATTGCAAAACTTGTGATAACTGTTACTTTTGTGCTGATTGTAGCGGCTGTAGTAATTGTTTCAACTCTGTAAATTCGAGAAATAAGAAGTACTGTTTTAATAATGTTCAGCTAACCAAAGAAGAATATGCTGATCGTGTACAAAAAACCTTTGGGGAAAATTCCTATCCAATCCTCTTACAAAATTTCCTTCATTACAAATCAAGCCAATTTACTCGTCCATTTCATCTGATTAATACTGAAAATTGCTCGGG
>JAPLVM010000070.1 GCA_026397115.1 Patescibacteria group bacterium | reverse complement strand
TAGGCAATATTTTATTGGAAGCAAAAGACGATAGATTAACCCTAACAACAACAAATCTAGAAGTTACAATCAAAACTTCATGCGAGGCAAGTGTTGAAAAAGATGGTGCAATAACAATTCCTGCAAAACTATTTTCTGGATATATTTCGCTTGTTTCTGGCGACAAGATTGAAGGAGAACTCCAAGAAAATATGTCATTAAAACTCATTGCTGGAGGCTCGCAAACTGAAATAAAGGGAATTTCTGCAGATGAATTCCCAATAATTCCAGAAGTAGATGCTAAAACCACATTAAATTTACCAGCTCCGGTTTTAACAAAGGCGCTTGATCAAACAGTTTTTTCAGCATCATCTGATCCAACAAGACCAGTTTTAAATGCAATTTTACTTTGGGTTAAAAAAGATACGCTTTATTTAGTTGCTACAAACAGTTACCGTTTAGCTGAAAAGCAAGTTCCGCTTTTGGAAGCACAAAAGAATGAAGTGAAAGTCCTTATTCCTGCTCGAGCTGCAAATGAGCTAGCCGCGCTTTTATCAAAAGAAGCTGAAATTGTTGTGGTCAAAATCGGTGACAATCAGATTAAGTTTGAAATAGCTCATACAGAATTCACAACGCGCCTTGTTGATGGCAAATTCCCAGATTATGAACAAATAATTCCAAAAGAAACAAAAATAAGCGCATTTGTTTTAACAGAGGATTTGATAATGGCTGTGCGCAGAGCAGGTCTTTTTGCCGATCAAATGTCAGGCAAAATACGTCTTCACGCAGACAAAGATAGGCTGGTGATTTCCACAGATACAGGGCAAATAGGAAAAGACGAAATAGTTTTACCAGCAAAAGTTACTGGTGGCACCTTGGAAATTGCTTTAAATGTCGCCTATTTGGTTGATATGCTCGGCAGAGCCGGTACTGCTGAAGTTGAAATCAAGCTGGTAGACGCACTCAAGCCAGCTGTTTTGATTCCAGCAAAAGACAAGAAATACACTTATGTTGTAATGCCGCTGAAGTTAGATTAAGCCCGAATTTAACTATCGCGGGAAATAAGTCAGGCACTCCTGTATGGCGCGATTTAACTGTTCATCAACAGCCTCGGTTTTTTCATCATTCTTTATCTGTACATCAGGAACAATACCGTTCTTGTTAATAGAGCCGCCATTAGGAAGCAGCCACTCAGCAACTGTAATTTTCAAGATTGACCCATCGTCAAACCCGCGAACAGACTGAGCAGTACCTTTTCCATAGGTTTTTTCACCAACAACTCGAGCATGTTTATTGCCAGACAAAGCGCCAGTAACGATTTCTGCCGCAGAAGCGCTACCATCATTTACCAAAATCACCAATGGAATGCCCAAAAGTTCGCCATCTTTATCAACAACATAGTCATGCTTACTTCCATATTTATCGCGCGTTGAAGTTATAATTTCACCTTTTTTCATAAAATAGCTGGCAATTTGCAATGATGACTCCAGATAACCTCCTGGATTATTTCGCATGTCCAAAATAATTCCACGAGGCGTTCCCATTTTTCCTTTCATTTCAGTTAAGACACTTTGAAATTCAGACAAAGTATCGCCTGTAAACTGAGTAATTCTAATCAAAGCTAAATTATCTGGCTTTACATTAAGCGTTACAGTTTTTTCGTCGATTAAAGCGCGAATAATATTGAAGTCTAGCGTTTGTCCTGTTGATGGCCTCCGGATCGTGATTTTTACGCTTGTTCCAACAGCACCACGAATCTTTTTTACAGAATCTGCCTTTGGCATGCCAGCAATGTCCACATCATCAACCTTGATGATAATATCATGTGGCTGCAAGCCTGCTTTTTCCGCGGGACTGTCAGGCACAGGAGTAACAATTACAAGCTGATTATCTTGCATATCAACATGCGCACCAATTCCTGTAACCTTTCCCTCAAGCTCCATACTAAATTCTTCACTCTCACTTGGCGGAACAAACTCGCTATATGGATCATCAAGCGCCTGTACCAGTCCAGAAATAGCACCATAGCCAAGCTTTTCATCTTTTACTTTCTCAGGATACATATAATCACTCTCAACAGTCTGCCAAACACTATTAAGCAAATCAATATAATCATTCCCAGAATTTGTCGTAAATTCTACATTAATAGTTGGCACCTCGGCTGCTGGCTGTCCCAAATCGTTACCAGCCACAGATTGAAAATCATATAGTAATTTGGCTGCTTCAGCGCGCGTTAATCTCTTGAGCGGTTGAACAGTATTACTCTCGTTTTTTTCAAGCAAGCTCAAATCATTAGCGCGATAAATATAAGGAGCAAACCAGGCATCAGCACGAACATCAGCAAATTTTGTTTCAACATCTTTTATTTTATGCGGTACCCCAATGCCCCAAATAATCATACCTGCTTTTATTGCCTCAGCCTTCGTCACGGTTGCATTTGGATGAAACAAGCCGTCAGACTCAATATTCAGCGCTTGCCACTGAATCATCTTGGCAACATAAGGAGAAAACCAAATTTGTTGCGCTACATCAGAAGCAGGCGCATTTTGTGGAAACCCTGGATTACTGATTCCAGCAGACAAAATCGCCATCTTGGAAAACTCAGCACGAGTAATTAACTGATCAGGATTAAAATAACGGCCAGGATATACAGCCTTTGTTTCCTCAAGCCATTTTACTGCTGGCGCATAGGCTGAATCACTTGGAACATCTAGAAAAGCATTTGTTGCCGATGGAAAAGCAAATAATGAAACAGCAAAAGCAGAAATAATTACAGATGAAAATATTTTTTTCATATCTATTAAAATGATAAGTATTGAAATTAGCTTTATTTTAATTTAATGCCTAGTCAAAGACAATTTTAAGTTGGTGTTTTTAACAGCATTTTATTACAATATTCGAGTGAAAGAGCTTGCAATATATTTTGCTTTGTTATTCTGGGTCAGCCCTCAATTCCTGTCATTCTGAACCGGTATTCTAGGTGAAGAATCTACATAAGTT
>JAPLVM010000086.1 GCA_026397115.1 Patescibacteria group bacterium | reverse complement strand
CGTAGTGAAATTACGGAAATCAAAGAATTTTTTGCCATCATGGCTAATGAAAAAAACGGGTATCAAATCATGAAAGGACTAGCTGAAAAAATCGCGCGTAGCTTAGAAATATTTGATCTAAGCTTTGAATCCCAAAAATATAGCGGACCTATTCCTATCAAAAAGTACGTGTCAATAATTTCCAATGGCATAAAGATTGGCACCATATCTGAAGCAAGCGTAATTGCCAAAAATCTCGATGTAAAGTCCGAGCCTGTTTATGCTTTTAAATTCTATATCAAGACACTGCTTGAAGCTGTTCCTGAAGAACAACGCAAATTCAAAGCCTTGCCAGAATTTCCAGCTGTAAAGAGAGATCTAGCTTTCACAGTTGATAAAAAACTTTTGGTTGGTAAGTTGATCGAAGCTATTAAAACATGTTCCAGCCTTGTAGAATCAGTGGAAATATTTGATATTTATGAGGGTGAAAAAATCGCCGACAGCAAGAAGTCAGTAGCTCTGTCAGTCAGTTTGCGCCATGCTGAAAAAACCCTCTCAGATGCAGATATAAAGTCAGCGACTGATTTGATCTTACAGGCAGTGAGTAAAGTTGGGGGTGAGCTGAGAAAATGATTTTTGTGAATTTAAAACCACAAACGATAAACCAGCCGTATCCCATATTTTATGAAGCTTAATATATCGCTTATCATTATAAAGCCCGAGATTACCTTTACCTAACCTGTAAGATTAGATATCGGCAATCTCGGGCTGCCCCAGATTTTAATCTGGATCTACCTCCTCAGTCTCGCGGAGGCAGCAAGATCAAATTCCAGTTACAATAGTCATTTGTGCCTACTCTAGCTGTATGAACATTCCAGCCTTGTTGGCAATCGATAGCCATGCTCTCGCCTAATAATTCCTGTAGGTCCTCATCACTAAAATAGTTTGGGGGGATCTCCACCTGAATTACTTTAGCGTATGCTCCACATTTACCGACTTCTTCCGATATTATGACGGAAAACGGCTTTACTTGATATTTTTTCTTTGATTCCAGCACTCCATCCAATACCGTATTACGATAACGCATACTCTTCGCAGGCAACCTCACAATGGGCATTTGTCCATCTTTTCCAATGAATAACGATTTTAATTCATTTTTTACGTTTTCCACTATGGTGTCCTCCAAATTTGATTTTATTCTAGAAAAATATATTATCAAAAATATTTAACTTGTCAATAATTAAATTCTATCAATCCCCATGCGCATCCACCTGATCGGTATCAAAGGCGTAGGCATGACTGCCCTTGCTCAAATACTCAAAAACAACGACCATCAAATCTCTGGCTCTGATATAGCCGAGGATTTTCAGACCAAACAAGCCCTAGACAAACTCCAAATACAAATTACTGAATTTGACGCCAAAAATATCACTAATGAAATAGATCAGGTAATCCATTCAGCCGCCATGGATCTGAAAAATCCAGAAATAATCCGTGCCGCAGAGCTTGAAATTCCAATTCAAAGTTACCCGCAGGCAGTTGCCGAGCTTTTTAATAAACAAAAAGGAATCGCCATCGCCGGAACACACGGCAAAACAACCGTAGCTGCCATGCTCGGTCACATATTAAAAACTGCAAATTTTGACCCAACTGTCATCGTCGGCGCGCCAGTAATAAACTTTGACCGCATGAATGCCAGATCTGGAAAAGGCGAATTATTCGTCCTCGAAGCCTGCGAATATCGCAACCACTTTCACAATTACAAGCCATACGCCGCCATTGTCACCAATATCGACTATGACCACCCAGACTTTTTTCAATCAGCAGCAGAATATGAACAAAGCTTTGCCAAATTCGCAAAAAACATAAATCCTAGCGGAGTCCTAATCATCCCAGCCAGAGATAAGAGCAAGATGCCATTTTCAGGCAAAATTATTGAATATGCGCTAAGCTCCGAAACAGCTGGCGTGACTGCTTTCGACATCCAGATCCAGAAGCAGACAATCCGCTTTCACGTCATGAAAAACCAGCGCGACTTTGGCGAATTTGAACTACAAATACCTGGTAAACATAATGTGGAAAATGCGCTGGGCGCTATTGCTATGGCTGATTTCCTTGGGGTTTCCAAAGAGCAAATTCAGTCTGGCCTAGCAACTTTTCTGGGCACAGCCAGAAGACAAGAAATCATCGGCGAAAAAAATAATGTGCTGGTAATTGACGATTACGGCCATCATCCCAGCGAAATCCAAGCGACAATTTCCGCCCTAAAAGAATTTTATCCTAACCGCCGTTTTGTAGTTGCTTTCCAAGCACATACGCATACTCGCACCAGAGCTCTTTTGCCAGCCTTTGCAAAGAGTTTTGATGGCGTTGATTTACTCTTTTTACCGGAAATTTTTCCATCAGCTAGAGAAAAAGATTTCCCAGACAAGGTTTCGCCCGAGGAACTAAGTGATGCTATAAAAAAGGAAAATCCAAATTTGGAAATTATAGTTGGTGGGAAAATGCTGAAACTAGATGAGATAAAAACCTATGCCGAGATGATTAGAGCTAGGACAAAACCAGGTGATTTGCTTTTGACTCTTGGTGCAGGCGAAACAGATAAGCTGGCAGAGGAGTTTCTTAAGGGCAACTAGACGGCTGGTTTTAACCTGCCGTTGCATTATCAACTCTAAATTTATGTCATTCTGAGTCGGTCTTCCCAGACGAAGAATCTACATAAGATCATCACTCGAACCACGAAGCGTAGCGAAAAAAGACCCTGTTTCACTACTGGCGTAGACCCTTCGCCTAGCATACCGGCTCAGGGTGACAAGCATTTTTCGTTCTCAGTATTTATCAGATTTAGCAGACGCGTCTATCTTAACCATTTTGCCACATTCAGATTGTGCCCCTCCAGCGTCTTTGCATAATGAATCACGCCATCCGAATCGTGTAAATAATAACGATAATCTGTTTCCTCAGGATTCGTGGCCGCTCGCAAACTATTTTCAGAAAACGCACAAATCGGCCCTGGCGGAAGACCATGAACATAACGCGTATTATATGAATCATTGAAATGTAAATCCTGCTGTGTTAAAGGCGCCTTTAATTTACCAACAGCATATCGTGTCGTCGCATCCACATCCAAGCGCATCCCATCATGAAGCCGTGCCCAAAGTATTCCTGCCACAACAGGTTTTTCCTGTTTAGTCCAAGTTTCCTTTTCTAAAAGCGAAGCCATAGTTAAAACTTCATTAATGCGATTCTGATCAATATTCAATTTCTCCAACTTCCTACTCATTTCAATCAATGCTCGATGAATGATCTCTTTGGCTGTAACTGAGCGAGCATCATGAAAATAAGTATCAGGGAATAAATATCCCTCTAGCCTCTGCTTAACATTGTCTGGCTCTGAACTTAAAAAGGAAATATCTGAAAAATCACATTCTGAAGCACACCTGATCAACTCGCCTTGATTGATAATGAAATGTTCAGCCAAGTATTCATCCATCTGCGCAATAGTAAAGCCTTCGGGCAATCGTACTTTAATTTGGCCAGCCTCATCGCTAGTTAATCTGGAAGCAAGCTCTGGAATAGTCAAATTGCGCGCCAAAATATAACGGCCAAAACGCAATTTATCATCCAACTTGGACGCTTTTAAATAGCGAGTTAAAGCACCAGCTGAAACAACTAAATCGCTATCAGCTAATTTTTTGGCTATTTGATCAGCTGTTTCACCTTGCTCTATTTTAAACAAAACTTCTGACGTATCGGCTGAAACTGTGTTTTCTAGATTATTTTGATATATCCATTCTCTGCCAATCAAAATTACCGCAGTCAAAACCAATAACAACGCCAAAATCTTCAAAATGCTTTTCATAAAAAATAACTTAAATATAGCATTTACATTTTCTCAGAAATTGGCTGTAAATAATACTATTTTGTTTGATTATCAAGCCAGCTTTTGCTATAATAGTATGAAAATTCTAGAAGCTACCTTCTAAATTCAGCATTTTACCATTCTAATTTGTTTCTAACTTGTAAATTCAAAATTCTAAATTAATTCTGTGAAATATATTCACGCCATCAAAGGCTCAGCCATAACGTTTCTTGTACTTATACCAATAGTAATTCTAACTCCAGGTCATGGACCAGCAGATGATGTTGAGCTAATTTTAACAATCAGCACCTTCTTATTTGCAATCCTTGCAGGATTTTTCTTGGCGAGACTAAATACACGCTACAACGATTTTGCCAACCTAGCTTCGTCAGAAGATGCAGCCTTTATGTCTGTTTATTACACGGCCAAAGCCTTAGGCAAAAAATTTGTAGACAAAATTAGAGACGCAATAGATGGATATTATATTGTTTGTTACGATTTTGATCTTGGAAACCAATATATGCCGACCATTAAATATTTTCAGAAAGTTTATAAGATACTCTTTGATGAGGCAAAAAACAAAAACCAAATTTATGGAAATGTTTTTGATGCGATGATAGTTCAGTTATCTCAAATCGAGTCCTATCGGGATAAAGCCCAGGTCATTGGCGAAGATAAGCTGACAAAGGGCCAGTGGATGATTTTAATGGTTTTATCAGGCATCATTTTCTATAGCATCATGTATTTAAAGGTTCCGACTGCCTATTCATACATCATCAGTCTGCTATTTTCTACGACCTTGGTAACTATTCTGCTAACCATGCGTGATCTCCAAAACTTAATGCTTAGCGGAAAATCTGTAGCCACGGAATCTGGGCAAGAAAACTTTGATAACATAGGGAAGTTACGTTATTACAATAATTTCTGCCTTGAGACGGGAATAATGCAAGTGCCAAGTCATATCAAAAAATATCGAGTTGGCATGCATAAACCCGGAGAGAAGTTTGATATTAAGGTGGTGACGAGAAAATAAACCTCAAAAATAATCACTTCAAGTCTACAATCTAGGCTTGAAATTAATCATAATTTTTACAAAAATCTTTAAATTAAAAACATGTCAGTAAAAAGAAAACCAGGGCTATCATGTAAAGCAAAATCTAAATTATCTAATCCTAAAGTCACTCCTAGGGAGATAAAAGTACAAGCTGAAGTTAAGCCCGCGGAGAATATCGAATTCATAGCTGCTGCTCATGCCTATGATTTATATGAAATTCAAGAATCGGCAAAACAACATCCAGATAAGGTCGATGAGATAAAGGCAGTAGCTTTAAAATTAGCGTTAGATGCGCTTGGATATGCTTTCGAAAAACGTTATGTTCCCGGCGGACATTCGCAAAAAATCGTTGA
>JAPLVM010000058.1 GCA_026397115.1 Patescibacteria group bacterium | reverse complement strand
TTACGCCTAGAATTACAGAATAATATTGCGCTTTTTTTACAAAGTATTGACGCGCTTGCTATTTATACCAGCTTGTTAGGATTTTGCTAGCCTTAGCTGATTGTTTTGTTGATATAACTAATTTGTCGCTGATAACACTTGGAGTAGGCTTGATTTTGTCATCGATTTTGAGTTGATAAGATTTTCCAAGATATGAAAAAATTTCGTTGGTAATAAATTTTTTTGGCGATACTTGGCTCCTCGCCTTTGCAATTCGCATTTTCTTCTCAATCCAAGAATGCTTTTTTTGGATGAAATTTTCAATTGCATGCTTTGTAATAAACCATGGTGCGCGTATGATTAGAGTAGCGTTTGGATGGATTTCTAATGCAATTGATCGTCGGTTAGAACGGATGATTTTAGATTGGATTTTCATTAGGGGATATTTTTACAAATGGGAACGTCCATTGCGTAGAGACGCATTGCATGCGTCTTTGTATTTCGTATTTCGACGCGTCTTTGCGTGGCATCCAACGAACAGATAATCCCGCGCATGTAGAAACGCCCAAATTGTGCGTCTCTACATAATTTTTCATATGTGACATTTACAGAAAGATCTTCCTTGCTTTTGCGCCCGATGCAGGTCCAATTAAACCCTGTTTTTCCATAATATCCAAAAGCCTAGCTGCTCGGGCATATCCGATTGATAGACGTCTTTGTAGGAGCGAGGCTGATGCCTTGCCTGTTTCGCGGATTATTATAATTGCTTCATCTAATATTGGGTCGCTGCCAGCGTCGTCAAAGACTGATCTTTCTGGCATTCCAGGCACATTTATTTCGTGTTCTTCGGTGAAGATTTCAGCCTGGTATTCAGCCGGGCCAGCTAGCTTCAGATAATTTACAATCCTTTCGACTTCTTTTGTGCTAATAAATGCCGATTGTATGCGCATTGGTGCTGGTGCTCCTGATGGGAAAAAGAGTGCGTCGCCATGTCCTAGAAGTTTTTCCGCACCATATTGATCAATGACAGTTCGCGAGTCTATTCCTGACTGTACTGTAAACGCAATTCTTGATGGTATATTTGCTTTGATGAGACCTGTAATCACATTTACAGATGGTCTTTGCGTGGCGACCATTAAGTGTATTCCTGCGGCTCTTGCGATTTGTGCTAAACGGCATATTAGGGCTTCAACTTCTTTTCCGGCAACTATCATTAAGTCAGCAAGTTCATCAATAATAATTACTATATTTGGCATGCGAGCATCCCAATGCTTTCCATTATATTCTTCCAGATTACGCACGTGATCTTCTTCCAGAATGCGTAAACGCCTAGTCATTTCAGCGACTGCCCATTTAAGAGCGTGAACCACTTTTTCTGGTTCAGCAATTACAGGAGTAAGAAGATGCGGAATGCCATCATACATTGAGAGCTCAACGCGCTTCGGATCAATCAAGATAAGCTTCAAGTCATTCGGTGAATTTTGATATAAAAGTGAAATGAGCATTACATTTATTGAAACTGACTTTCCTGAACCTGTCTGCCCTGCGATCAAAAGATGCGGCATTTTTTTAAGATTAGCCACCATTGGTCTGCCTGTTACATCACGACCTAAAACCAGTCTTAGATTAGACTTGATTTCAGTGAATGCGTCTGACTGTAAAACTTCGCGAACCATTACATCTGTGCGTTTATCTGCTGGCAATTCAATTCCAACGAGTGATTTTCCAGGAATTGGTGCTTCTATACGGATTGATTTTGCGGCAAGTGCTAGGGCTAGATCATCCTGAAGTCCACGTATCTTAGAAAGCTTTACATCATCATCAGGCTTGAGAGTGTACTGGATTACAGTCGGGCCTATATGCGCTTCGCGCATTTCTACGTTAATGCCAAAATTGCTGAGTTTTTCACGAATTTTGTCAGCAGATTGCCTCAGCGCCATGTCATCAAAAGCGATTTTGTCCTGATTTTCGCGAAGCAAATCAAGCGGCGGCATGTGCCATTCTTGATCAAGTTTTGGGTCAAAAATAGGAGTTATAATATCTCCTTTTTTTCTTTTTGATGAAATTGGATCGTCGCCATGCTTAATTTCAAATAGAGTTTTTTCATGGGTTGCAGACTCATATTTTTTGATTTGATTAACCTGATTATCTCGCTCGTGATTTTTATTATTTGAATCAGATTGAGACTTCTTGTTTGAATCCCTGACTTCAATCGCAATTTCTTCCTTTGCGTCATTTGCGTTAAAAATACTTTGAATAAAATAAAGGAATGATTTGCTGAAAACCATTGGAATTCCTATTAAAATCAGCGCAATTAAAACAACTCCAGCGCCAAGATCGCCCAAAAAACGGCGTAAGAATGTGGATAAAATAAATCCTAGATAACCGCCGTATTGACCAGCCACAGCCACATTTAAAGCTTCGCCATTTGCGAATGGTGTAAAGAGGTGCACCAGACTTAAAAGCGGCCAAACTATTGATACTATTCCAAGGTTGCGAGCGGCTGTGAAACGGAGTTTTTTTGAAAAGGCTCTTGCTAGGGCCATGCTTATAAAAACGATTGGGAGTAAGAATGTTCCCCAGCCAAAGGTGATAAAAAGAAATTTGCGCGTATAGTCTCCGACTATGCCGAGGTTGGCGCCAATGGCGAGTATGGAGAGTATGGCCAGTGCTCCAAAGATTATGACAAAAATTTCGCGGCGCGTGTCATCAGATAGGTCTAGTTCTATTTCCGGGATTATGTGGATTTGCTTTGGCAGTCTGATTGTTTTTCTGCGAATTGATTTTCTTCTCATTTTTGAGTGGTTGATATTGGGATTTTACTGTATGGATTTTAGCAAATTTTGATTCGGTAATCTAATGATACTTCTTCGCTCCCAAAAATATTAATTAGCACCTAATACCGCGTAGCTTTCTCATATAGGTTGATACAATAATAAGTGTTAGCTACGGAGTATTCATTATTCAAGATAAATTTTATCTGATGCATCGCGATAGCAGGCATTAATAGGCTAAAGAAAGCGAAGTGGTATGAAAAAGTAAAATCCATTACTGGATTTCCTTGGATACTTAGTACTTTATAGAAAGCGAAGTGGTATCAATCCTTTACGCTTGGCCCAAGGTTAATGCTATAAATTTAAAAACTGAATTTAATATTTTTTTAAAATTACGCTTTGGCCTCATTATAAAACGAAAGAGCCATTCGAGGTTAAGTCTTTGCATTATTTCTGGAGCGCGTTTCTGTTTGCCTATGAAAAAATCAAAACTTGCGCCAAGCCCAATTCCAAGTTTTGCTGACTTAATTTTAAACAGAATTTCATGTAAAAGATAATCCTGTTTCGGCGTACCAAAGCAGAAAAAAAGTACATTTGCTTTTTCTTTGCTTATCTTTTCCCCGAGGCTCTGTCCTGTAAAATCTCCTGCAATTTTTAATTTGGGAAACTTATTTTGTAGCTTGTTCTTTACTTCGCTGAAAGTAGATAATCCGCCTTCCCAGCCTGCCAAAAAAACAGATAAACCTAAGCGTTCGCATTTTGCGCAAATTTTAAGCCACAGGTCTGAACCGGAAATTCTATCGGCAAAGATTCTGCGCGATGATTTTGTTTGTAACAATAATTCTAAACCTGTTTTTAGAAGAAAATAAAATTTCGTTATAGCGTTAATTTTATTTCTGCTGCCAATCTGATCAAGAAAGTTTGCGGCCCAAATAAGACCTATGCCGTCAACAACGAGTAAGCCGGCTGATTCCATGACTTTTTTTAGTCGAGGCTCTTTGTCAGCCAAAATTATATATTCTGGATTTGCCGTTAAAATATGTATTTGCTTATTTCCAGCTAAAATTTTGTCTAGCTGGTCATCGCATTCTTGCCAGGATAAACGAGCAAAATTCAGGCCGAATATAGAATGGGTTTCATAGTTCATTGGAATATTTCATATTTATTAGCAGTAGGGACAAAAAATTTTTTGTCCCTACTGCTCGATATTACATTTACATCTGTGCATCCATAGCCTCATTTGCAAGCTTGTCAGCCAATTTATTTTTAGCCCGAGGAATATGCTTGAAACTGATCTTCTTAAACTTCAGAATAAGCTTCTGAACATCAAGAAAAAGCTTTTTAAGATCAGCATTTTTAACCTTAAAATTTCCAGAAACTTGTTCTACTACTAGATTTGAATCCATAAAAACAGTCAGCTCAGAAATCTTATTTTTAATCGCTAAGTTCAAGCCTAGAATCAGCGCCATATACTCAGCTTGATTATTCGTGCAGATACCAAGTTTTTGACTCGCTTTACCCAAAATTATCCCTTGCGCGTCAGACAAAATCGCGCCAGCCCCACCAATTCCAGGATTACCTCTTGCGCCGCCATCAGTAAAAAGCAAATGTGCCATTGTGAAATTCAAAACTGATCAAATTGTATCAAGTTTTTATGTTAAAATTAAGATGTTATTTCTTGATTTTCATGCATATTACATATTTTTCCGAACCAGCAATTTATTTCGAAAACTTTGTGAAAAACTCTTTGCACGGCAGTATCTCGCAAAGCTTTTATTGGGGTAAACTGCAAGAAACAGTTGCTGCGCGCGGCAAATTTTGGGCTTTTGCTGTTGAAGAAAAAAATGAAATTATTGGCACTTGCGTCTTGATAAAACACAAAATTGGAAAAAAATCATGTTATTTATATGCGCATAGAGGCCCTGTTCTGGAGCATAAATTTGATGATGTAACAAACAAGGTTTTTGATTTAATTATCGCTGAATGCGACAAAATCGCCTTAGTTGAAAAAGCGCTTTTTCTACGCATTGATCCAGCATGGCATTTCGAAGACTTTGACGAAAGAAGTCACGCCCAAGCTATAGAAAGCTTCCAAAGATTTTTCCATAAAAAAGATTTTATTCCTGCACACGCACAATATCAACCGCTATCAACACTGCAATTAGACCTCACAAAATCGCTCGACGAGCTTCGCAAAGAGATCCGTACCATGGGCAAACGTAATTTAAAAAAAGCAGAGGAATCTGGTCTGGACATAATTTTTACAACTGATTCTAGCGGAAATGAGCTTAGAGAGCTTGATCGGCTTAATCTTGTTACCTCAAAACGCGATAATTTTTACACGCATAATATTGATTAT
>JAPLVM010000050.1 GCA_026397115.1 Patescibacteria group bacterium | reverse complement strand
GCTCATATTGATGCTGGCAAAACAACCTGCACAGAACGCGTTCTTTACTATACTGGTCGTAGCCACAAAATCGGCGAAGTTCACGATGGCGAAGCTACTATGGACTGGATGGAGCAAGAACGTGAACGCGGTATCACTATTACTTCAGCTGCAACTTATTGCACTTGGGGCGATTATTCCATAAATATTATTGATACTCCAGGACACGTTGATTTTACTGTTGAAGTTGAGAGATCTCTGCGCGTTCTTGACGGAGCAGTTGTACTTTTTGATGGCAAAATGGGCGTTGAGCCACAATCAGAAACAGTTTGGCGACAAGCTGATAAATATGGCGTGCCTAGAATTTGCTTTTTGAACAAAATCAATGCTTTTGGCGCTGATGATAAGATGTGTTACAAATCAATCTTGTCACGCCTTTCCAAGCAAGCATTTCCAATTTCACTTCCTGTTGGCTTGTCAGAGCATCATCACGGCATTATTGACTTAGTTTTAAACAAAGCGTTTGTATATACAGATGATGAACGCACTGAGCTTAAAGAGGAAGATGTGCCTACGGAACTCAAGGCTGAAGTTGATAAATATCGCCATGACCTTCTCGAGCGCGTGGTTGAGTTTGACGACAGAGTAATGGCAAAGTATTTAGAGGGAGAAGAGCCAACAATTCCTGAAATCAAAAAATGCATTCGAATCGGCACCCTAGCTAACAAGTTTTTCCCGATCATGGGTGGCGATGGACGCACAGCAGTTGTTACTAAGCTTTTGGACGCTGTAGTTGACTATCTTCCAAGCCCTTATGATGTGCTTCCTGCAGTAGGCGTCAATCCAAAAACTGAGCAAAAAGAAGAACGTAAGGCTGATGATAAAGAGCCTTTGTGCGTATTAGCTTTCAAGATTGCCACAGATCCATTCGTTGGTCGTTTAACTTATGTACGTGTTTATTCCGGCGTATTAAAATCTGGAAGCTATGTTTACAATGTGCCAAAGGATGAAAAAGAGCGCATTGCTCGCGTACTTCGTATGCATGCCAATAACCGCGAAGAAATTAGTGAGTTACATGCTGGCGATATTGGAGCTGTGGTAGGTTTAAAAAAGACATTTACTGGTGATACGCTTTGCGAAGAAGGTAAATCAGCAATTATTCTTGAACCGCCTACATTTGCTGAGCCTGTTATATCAATCGCTGTTGAGCCAAAATCAAAAGGCGATCAAGAAAAAATGGGCATTGCTTTGCAAAAACTAGCTGAAGAAGATCCTACGTTCCGCGTACGCGTAGATCATGAAACTGGTCAGACTATTATTTCCGGTATGGGCGAATTGCATTTGGAAATCATTGTTGACCGTATGAAGCGTGAATTCAAGGTTGAGGCTAATATTGGCAATCCGCAAGTTGCTTATCGCGAAAGCATTGGCAAAGAAGTTGAGCATGAATCAAAATTTGCAAGACAAACAGGTGGTCGCGGTCAATATGGTCATGTGCTTTTACGCATCAAGCCTATTATTCATCAACAAGGTGAAAGTGAGGAAGATAGCAAGACACATTATGAGTTTATCAACTCTATTGTTGGCGGTGCTATCCCGCGCGAGTATATTCCAGCGGTTGACAAAGGCATTCAAGAAGCCATGCAAAATGGCATCTTGGCTGGATATCCGCTGATCAATATATCAGCTGAACTTTATGACGGTAGCTATCATGATGTTGACTCATCTGAAATGGCTTTCAAAATTGCAGGATCGCAGTGCCTAAAAGAAGGATGCTTAAAAGCCAATCCATTCTTGCTTGAGCCAATTATGAAAGTGGAAGTTGTGACTCCAGAAGAATCAATGGGCGATGTTATTGGCGACTTGAACGCTCGCCGCGGGCAGATAGTAGAAATGGGTGATCGCGGCCTTGCTAAGACGATTCGAGCAATGGTACCTTTGGCAAACATGTTTGGTTATGCAACTGATATGCGTTCATTAACCCAAGGCATAGCGCAATTCTCAATGGAGTTTGCAGAGTATCAAAAAGTGCCAGAAAACGTCGCGAAAAAAGTCCGCGAAGAAAGAGGCATGAAGTAGAGGTTGATAATTATCAACCTCTCCGCTGTTAACCGCCACGCTGTTGAAAAAAGTCTACATTAAACCGCCCTATGCGGGGCTCGGCGTCATAAATAATGACTTAATCCATAGCTCACCGCAAAGGGCGGAGGACGCTATTCTTCTTTGAATGCCACTTCATGTAGCTCCGATAAAAGAAATACAAGCATGGGGCAAATAGAAGAGCAGCGGTTTGTGCATTTCCGACACCCTCGGAATAATAATGCGCGCCTTGCTGTTCTTGCGTGACATCAATGGGAGCACCATTGTCTTTTGGCGGTCACGTCGCCATTTTGTTTTGGTTTTTCAATTTAGCTTCCAAAACCTATGAAATTATAGGCAAGCAGAAACCAAACCTTCTGTTTTTATGTTTTGGGATCTCATCATCCCATGCCTATACTAAATTTAAAAAGTTAAACTTAGGTAAGGCACGAGACAAATCGCCCCTTTTTGTAGGTTACCCTTACGGGTTGGTGCACGATGAGGGTACATCGTGGCTCTAGCTCGAAGAGCAAGGCCGAGAAAGTTAATTGGTTACTGGTTGACAGATGTCAGTTGGCAGATGCTAGTCGTTGGTTAACGCTCTCGGTCTCGCTCTTCATATAAACTCAAATCTGTTAAATATCTCAAATGTTCGAACCATTATAACAGATAAAAATGCCGAATTCAATACGGGTTTGCGACAAAATTCTCACAATTGATTCTCTCAAACCTGAATTCTCATCCCGTCGGCTGCAACAATCACCTCTCCAGAAAATTTATTCATTGCGCTGAGCTTAAAAGCATTCTCGTCAACACCTAACGGCAAGTGGGATAAAATCAATTTTCTCGCATTAGCTCTTGACGCTATTTCTCCGGCCTCTGACGGAGTCAAATGCAAAGCCTCCTTTTGAGCATCTGGGCACGAACATTCAGATATAAGTAAATCAGCATTCTTAGATAGCGCAATTAAATTATCGCACACATCTGTATCACCGGAATAGGCAATTATCCTATTTTCAGCTTCGACCCGAAAACCAATACAATCTTTGCTATGCTCTAGTAATCTTGATTTGACGAGAATATCTGGGTCTAATTTAGTCTGACCATTACCCATCTCAATAAAGTCAATCCGATAAGATCGAGGACAAGTAGATTCAATAAGCTTAAAAAGTTTTTCAAAGAAAGATTCTATTCCGAGCCAGCCAATAACACATAAATTTCTATGGCGGTTTATCACACATGCATGCAAAAGAGGCACCACATCAGTAATATGATCGGGATGAGGATGCGTTAAAAGCAGATAGTCAATTGATTGATAATCAACGTCAAAATTCAATAATGATTGCAAGGTACCGGCTCCGAAGTCAATCACTAAATTTTTACCATTGGCGCGTAACAAGTAACCTGGCGCATTCCGATTTTTGGATGGGATGTAATTACCAGATCCTAAAATAATCAATTCCATATATAAAGAATAAATGATCCTAATCTCTCTCCTTCACCTCAATCAGCATAACGTCCTCGCTCACAATGCCTGCTGAATCAGCAGCCTTTAAGCGCACTGAATATTCACCAGCCTTTGTAAAAATATGCAATGGCGATCGAGTCGAAGACTTAAGCCCATCGCCAAAATCCCATTCGTAGGAAACAGCTGTATTCGCATTACCTGTAACACCAAATTGCACAACTAAAGGAACTAGGCCTGATGTTTGATCTGCTTCAATCTTGGCAATCAAATTCGGCTCTGAAACTGCTACTTGCACCTCAGCTCTGCTTGTTTTTCCAGAATTATCATAAGCAGTTACCTGCACCTTATAAATGCCAGTATGATCATATTTGTGAGTTATTTCTGCAGATCCAAGCCGTACGACTTTATCGCCAAAATTCCATTCATAAGAAATTATATGCCCATCCAAATCATAAGACCGTGAAGCATTAAAGGTCATTTCATCGCCAACATTTATAGCCGCGGGATCAGGATTTGTTGATAAAAGCACAATTGGCGGGGTCGGCTCTGGAGCCCGAACTTTTATAATCTGCTTCTTTGTCGTGCTAAGGCCATCATTATCAGTAATAGTCATGGATAGTTCATACTGTCCAATTTTTGAATAAGTATGCTCTGCTTTTTGTCCAGTAGCTGAAGTTGATCCATCCCCAAAATCCCATTGATAAGACACAATTGATCCATCTTCATCGCGGCTATATCCAGCATTTAGTCCAAGAGTAAGTGGAACAATACCGTTGAACTGCCCCTTATCAAGAGAAATTACTCCAATTGGCTTAATTGCCTTTTTCAAAACTTTGACCTCAGCTTGGGATGCTTTTTCCATACCGCTATTATCCCAAACAGTTAGACGCACAACATAAGTCCCCTCCTTATCAAAAACATGATTTGCATTCTGACCATTTTCGCGCTCGCTACCATCACCAAAATTCCATTCATAACGAACAATATTTCCATTTGGATCATAAGAACGGCCAGCTGCAAATTTCACCATCAAAGGTATTTGTCCTTGGGGCGGGCTTGGAATAGTATCAACAACAGCCATTGGCGCGCCTTCATCAACTACGCTGATTTTAGTTGAGCTTTCAACTGTATCTGCATTATTATCAGTAACACGAAGCATTACATCATATTCACCTTTTTGCTCAAAAATAAAGTCAGCCAGCGGCCCTGTTTTAGTCACATCATTTGGAAATATCCATTGATAATCAACTATTGTGCCATTTTCATCTGTTGAGCCTGAAGCGTCGAAACTGACTGTGAGCGGGGCAAGACCAGTTGACTTTGAAACTCGCACGTCAATCTTTGGCAAAATATTTGTAACAGGCACATGTCTGACATAAGCTTTTGTTGTGCCATCATT
>JAPLVM010000004.1 GCA_026397115.1 Patescibacteria group bacterium | reverse complement strand
AACCATTTATCATATTCCTCAGTTGCGCTTGCTACATCTAACTTTTCAGATTCTTCAACCAGCGGCGCAATCACAAAAATTTTATTTCCTTTGGCAATCTCGCTTCGACAAAATTCATAAGCCTGGTCTCTCTTGGCTTCCGGAACAATGCGCGTAATTACTGCTTTTCTGCCAACCGGCATTTCATCCAAAACGCTAAAATCTTGATCTCCAAAAATCGTGAGAGCTAAAGTCCGGGGTATCGGAGTGGCAGTCATGGTCAAAATATGCGGATAATTATGCTTCTTCAACTCTTCTCTTTGCTCCACGCCAAAACGATGCTGTTCATCAATCACAACTAAACCAAGCCTAGCTACTGAAAAATCATCGGTCAATAAAGCGTGCGTGCCCACTACAAAATCCAATTCCCCTTTTTCGAGCAAACTTTTTATTCTAATCTTATCTTTTTGTGAGGTAGAGCCAATCAAAAGCTCTGCTGAAATAGATCGTCCTAATATTTGCTGAACAACTTTATTATTCGGTAATTCCTTTTTAATAAGCGCAAAATGCTGTCTGGCTAATACTTCTGTCGGCGCTAAAATAATAGCTTGAAAACCTGATTTAATAACTTGCAAAATAACTGTAATTGCTACGAGCGTTTTGCCAGATCCAACATCACCTTGGAGCAATCTGTTCATTGGAAAGGGCTTTTCCAGATCTTTCAAAATTTCAAAAATCGCAATCTTTTGAGCAGAAGTAGCTTGAAACTTAAACGAACTTAAAAACTTTTTAACAAGTTCAGCGTCCATTTTTACAGCAGTTTTTTTATTCGAACCGTCTCTCTGATAAATCAATTTCCGTTTAAGTCCAATAAGCTGAATCAGGAACAGCTCTTCAAAAGCCAATCGCTTTTTCGCTGCCAGCAACGCTTCGTTTGACTCTGGCTGATGAATTTGTCTTATAGCCTCACTTCTGGAAATTAAATCATTTTCAAGCAAAACTTCTTCAGGTAAAAACTCTTCAAAAAACGCGGCTGAGCCCAATAAAAGCGAGATTTTCTCTCTAAGCCATTGCGAAGTGATTATTTCAGACTCAGGATAAACAGCTGCCACACGTCCAATATGTTTTTGCGTACCGATTTTCTCAATTTTTGGAGAACTAAATAAAACGCCGCCATAATTTTCCTTGAGCTTGCCAGAAATTAGGACATCATCGCCAGTACGAAACAGATCTGGCAAATGCCCCTGCTGAAACCAAACACATTCAACTTGCCCACTTGCATCAGCAATCACAGCTCTAACTAGCTGCATAGCTCTTTTTGGCGAACGCTCTCTTTTTATAAATACAATCCGGCCGCGAGCAGTCTGAATATCATTGCTTGCGCGCAATTGAAAAATAGGCGTAATCTCTGTGGTATCTTCATGCGCACGCGGATAATATTCAAGCAAATCGCCAATAGTACTTATTCCCATCATGGCTAATTTTTGAATACGCGTACGATTTGTGCCAAGAACTCCAATGGTTAGCGGCGTAGATAAAGGCAAATTCTCGCGCATAGAAAAAACTATAAAAAATCAAAATCAATTTAGCGGATTTTACGATAAAATAAAACCATGAAAGCGGCTTCGATATTACAAACCGGCATAGAAAAATTAGCTCAAGCAGGAATTGAAAATCCTAGGCTAGATGCGAGACTGCTTCTTGAACATGCTACAAAACTAAGCCAAGCTGAAATCTTGCGCGATCAAGATCTAGCAATATCAGAAGCGAATATTAAAACTTTCTTTAATTTGATAAAAAAACGCTCTCAACATATTCCATTGGCTTATTTAACCAAGCATAAAGAATTCTTTGGATATGATTTTATGGTTAGCAAAAGTGTACTCATTCCAAGGCCTGAAACAGAAATCCTAGTTGAATGGACTAGAGAACTATTGCAAAACATCAATGGCAAAAAAGATAAAATAAAAATCGCTGATATTGGAACCGGCTCAGGCGCAATAATTATTTCCTTGGCTTTGACGCTAAATAATAACGATAAATATGAATTAATAGCCACAGACCTATCGAAAAAAGCTCTATTTATTGCAGAGAAAAATGCCGCAAAACACAATGTCAAAATTAAATTTTATAACTGCGATTTAGCCAAAATCTTACCAAATGATTTAGATATGGTGATTTCAAATCCTCCATATTTGTCTGAAGCAGAACTTGAAAATTGCCAATTAGAAATCAAATTTGAACCAGAATTGGCCCTAAACGGCGGAATCGATGGCCTATCTGTGTATAGAAATCTTCTTTATCAGTTAAAAGTTAAAATGAATCGAGATGGACAAATACTTCTAGAATGCGCGCCTTCACAAACAAAAGAAATCATCAAAATAGCCAAAAAAGTATGGCCTTTATGCGGCACAGAAATTAGACCAGACCTAGCTGGTCTAGACCGCTGTCTACGAATTTCAAATCTGTGCTAAAATAACTATGCAAAAATTTAATCGTGAAGTAGATTATGAAAGTTCTATATCTGGATCAAGGCGATTTTATTGGAGGAGCTGAAATTTTCTCAATACTGGTTTTAAATGAGCTAAAAAAGAAAAAGTATTTAACAAAAGTAATTGTTGGGACAAATAGCGCAAAATCCGAATATGCCTTAAAGATCAGTAAAATCGGCCTAAAGTCAGTAAAAACTCCTTTACCGAAATTACCGCCCTTCCATATAGTCGCTTTTATTCAGGCTGTGTGGAAATTAGCAAGACTTATCAAAAAAGAAAAGCCTGACATCGTGCACACAAATACAAATAGGGCGCATCTAATCGCTTCGACAGCTTTGTACTTTTCTAAAAAGCCGAAACTCACATGGATGCTGCATGATTTTGATTTTCATCCATGGTTTGTAAAAAAATGTCATAAAAGTGCAACAAAGATTGGCGCCTTACCGGCCGTGCTTGCGAGCATAGAAAAGATTATCCAGCCTAAGAAAGATAAACTTTTACCAATTGTTAACGGCGTTGATTTAATGAGCGTAAAAAAGGCAAATCCGCTCAAATTTGAAAAAGAATTCAAGCTCGCAAAAAACAGCTTTCGCATAGCAATTATTGGCAGAATTACAAAGTGGAAAGGTATAGAAATTTTTATCAGAGCAGCTCTAATAATCATTCCAAGGTTTTCGCGAGCTGAGTTTTTCATTGTTGGCACAGCGCAACCACAAGATCTAAGTTTTGAGAAAAAAATGAAAAAAATATGCGAAGAATCAAAATATGGCAAAAAAATCCATTGGCTAGGCTGGAGAAATGATAATTTGGATATTATATCTGCTCTGGATATTCTTATAAATGCAAGCATTAATCCTGAGCCATTTGGCCGCACGATTATTGAGGCAATGGCGCTTGGCGTAACAGTAATCGCAACAAGTCATGGAGGTCCAAGGCAGATTATCAAAAACAATGAAAACGGCATGCTTATACCGCCAAGAAATCCAGCTTATTTAGCTGCTGCAATTGAAAAGCTTATTGACGATTCAAACCTCCGTGCAAAACTTACGCAAGCAGGAAGAAAAGAAGTAGCTGAAAAATACACACTTGCAAAAGTCGCGGCCTCATTAAAAAATCTGTGGGGAGAAGCTCTGAAATAAGGCCAAAACCAATTAATATTGTCTTTCCAAGCAAAGCGAAGGATCTACACATTTGCTCTTTCGGACTGCAAGTCCGGAAAAAAAGTTTGAGTTTGCAACTAAAATTATTTCGTTCAGCCTACAAGACTGAACGAGCAAGTAGGACGCCCGTAGCTCCATTGCAAAGAGCAAGGGGTTGCAACCCCTTGCTAGCCGGATAAAAATTCTTCGCCTAAAATACCGGCTCAGCGTCACACACTTTTTTCTGATCCATCGTCACCTGACTCCCAGCTAATAGCCACTCCAGGACAAGCGTTAATAGCTTGCTCTATCTGAGGAGCAAACGCTGAATAATCATCCATTTCTTGCACGCTAGGAACGCTACCAGGTTGTTTCTGAGAAAAAACTTTTGGACAGATAAAACAACAAGTGCCACAATGCAAACACAAATCCTGATCAATAACAGGCTTTTTCATGGTTATGAAAATAAAGAAATAAAAACTGTTTTTAGCCAATTTTGCCTGGCTGAGGCAAATCTGACGGTCTTGGCCGATAATCCTGCGAGGAAAATAAAAACTCAAATAAAAGTGCAATTGCAACCAAAAGTAGCCCATCCCACCAAGTCAAAGCTTGCAAATGCTGTAAAAATAGAAACCCCAAAATAACCAGCGCCAGTATAATCCCCTGCCGCATTAAAACCAAAAGACTTGCTCCATTGCCAAGTCGCAAGAAATAATTTATCCAAGTGAGAGTGCCAGCCAAAGCTATTCCAGTTGAAAAATAAAACGCAACAATTTGCGGATATGACTCAGCGCCAAACGGCGATAGATAATTAATGCTTATCCAAAATCCAATCCAGCCAAGGATAGCGCAAAGAGCGATGATAACTAAAGGAATTTTTGGGTTCATCTGCAGTTTTTCAAAACAAGGATATATTAGCAAAAATTGGACTAATGGATAAGATAATTCTCATGAAAAAGGCCGGATTAGAGACGTAGCGCGTCTCTAATCCGGTTAGCAATCTTTTATCGCAACGCTTGCGATAATTTCAAGGTTGATACCACTTGCAGGCATATGCGTAGTCCATGCCGCAAGCATAGTCCCATCCAAGCCACTCTTGCGCCTGCTGTGGCTCCAATCGCAACTTCCGGCAAATACAACACAATTTCACTCGATCGCGCCTATCGAAATCAACGATTGTAGCATAAAGATCGATCAGCAACTCTTTCAGGGTATCTGCCTTCTGTGGGTTTTTCTGCAATTCTGAGAGGAGAAACCTACAAGCCGAATAGACATCTGTATCCACAATCACATCACCAATAAGCATCTCCAGCTTCTCAAACAGCGGATTGAGCTTTTTCTCTATGAATTTCTCCTCTGCCGTTAGTGCTGTGCAAACTTCTCCAAGGTAGATTACTGTAGGAACGGCTCCGCGTCCCTCGACAATATTAGTATGAAGCCTTATGAAACCGTCTATCTGATCCCTAATAACCTGGATCCGTGTGAATGGCAAAAAAGTATTGTGCTCTATCCACCGCTCTGCCATCTTCGAATGGAGAGCTTTTCCAGCCTGCAAATTGCATAGGTAGATAGCCCCCCTTGGAGCACCAGTTAGGACAATCAACCCGATTGTAAGAACAAACGCCGAAAGCCACCAACCCGTAGGGTTTACCACAAATAAGGTAGCCAAGGTAAGGAAAAGCAAGCTGCCGGACATTTTCAACAAGATCAACCTGCGGGTTAACATCTTGTTAAATGATTTTTTGTTTAACTCTTTTTTTTTCATAGTTATCCCCTATTCGCCGCTACTTTAATTATGTATCTATGTTTTGTGAAAAATATCATAACAAAAATCCTAAACATGTCAAGGCGAATCAGACCACTTTTACATTCCAACCCACTCTCATAATTGAAAAATCCCCTTTCTTTCGCTATAATGATTTGAAAACATTGAAAACAAAAACAAATGTCCAAACACACGACTCAAGCATCAACAATTGACCTACGACAAGCATTTACCAAACAAAAAGAGCCAAAAGCTCACACTGAAAAAAAGGACTTTGCGCAAGAAAGCGCTATTTTTGGCGACACATTTCACCCAGAAACAATCAGATTTCGCATTACTAAACTTGCCAAAGAAAAAATCACAGCATCAACCCTAGGCAAATCAGCCTTAATCTTGGCACTCCTGGCACTTGTTTTTTATCTGATTCCAAATCAGCAGCCAACAGAAGCAATTGTTCCCACGATGAACACAGAGCAGTATGTCGCAATTACAACTGATCAAGTACAAGCCGGTGAAATGGCAATTCTTCGTTCAACACCAGTCAAGCCTGGAAGCTCTGTAGCAGTTACAATTCGCAGACCTGATGGCCAAGACATTTTAATGTCAGCTCGCGCAAATGAATCAGGCATTGCCCAAATGACATTGCTTGGAACAAATACTGAAATGGCAGGTGTTTACACAATCCGCGCAACAGCTGAAGCATATATAAGTCGTGATACAACTCTTCAAGTTAATCCAACCGCAATTAGCATTAAAAATTCACGCTTTACAGTAGACAAAGCTCTTGCCAAGGCTGACGGTAAAGAAGAAGTTTCAGCCGCTGCAAATATCCGTGACACATTTAATAACCCCATTCCAAACCGCAAAGTTCAAATTGTATCTTCTCGCAACCTTGATTTAATTTCAAAAAACCGTGATAGCACAGATCAGAATGGCGAGCTCACAGCCAAAATACGCTCAATTACTTCTGGCACATCATATCTCACTGCTTTTGATGAAGAAACCGGACAAGTGCTTGGCAAACCACTTGAAGTTAAATTCTATGCAACAGGAGAAACTATTGGCGATTTATATAATAGTCAAAGTCTGTTGACGGCAAGCCCGAACGATTATCAGAATAATAATCTAAGCGGAATATTGGATATGTTAAAGAATCAAAACGATAATATTGATAGTAACTACACAATTGATAATGTTCTTGCCCAGCAAAAAGCAAGAACCACAAGCAAAAGTCGTTCTTTAGCTTCTTACCTAGCCGCAGACATCACATCGCCATTTTCACAGTCAAATGTACATCATTTTGAAATCGATGGCATTCCTGAAACAGTAAAAGCTGGAACATCAATTTCATCTGTTGTAGTTCGCGCTGTGGATTCTGATGGGCTACCTGTTACAGACTATGCTGGAACTGTACATTTCCGCAGCTCAGATGATTCTGCTGTCTTACCTCTGGATTCCAAGTTTGAGACAAAAAATGAAGGCATGAGAAGCTTTGACCTAGCTCTAACATTTGTGACCCCAGGAACGCAAACTCTGATAGCTGAAGATGTTGATGACAATAGCATTTTTGGCAAAATAGAAAATATTAACGTTACTGGTTCAAAGGGGCTTGGAACATCAGCTCCAGTAATTACTTCTCCAGTAAACGACACAACCCTTTCAACTTCAAAAATTAAAATGGCTGGGCGCGCGCCTATTAACTCTTTAGTCTCAATTTATGATAATACTAAAAAGCTTGGCGAAATAATTGCTGATGAAAATGGTAGGTGGGTTTTCACAACGCCTATTTTGTTTGATGGAGCGCATCAATTATCAGCAGTCGCAACCAATACAAATAATGAAATATCTCCAGTATCAGAAGCAATCATAATCAATGTTGACTCAACTGAACCTCAGCCAGCTCAAATTACTCTTGATCCAGAAGAAGTTAATCCGCAAGGGAAAGTAGAAGTTACGCTAGAGAGCGAAAAAGAGCTTAAAAAAGTTGAGCTGATCATTGATCGTCGTATTATTGAATTAACAAATAGCAATCCAGAGGAAGTCAAAATCTATACTGGTTCATTTGTCGCGCCAAAAACACGTGACAGCTATGACATTGATGTAATACTTACCGATGAACTTGATAATTCTGAAACATACAAAGGCCTTGCTACATTGCGAGTAAAAGATCTAGCTAGCACAGCTGATGATGAAAAACCCTCAGCTAGCCTTGCTTCTGTAACTGACGTAAAAGTGATAAACCAAGGCTCAACTGACATAACATTGGCTTGGCGTGGTGTAGAAAACGCTGACCGCTATCAAATCCGTTACGGGGAAAAAGAAGGTGACCTCGCTTACTCAATATCTGTAAGCTCAGATCAAACTCGCGGCAAAGTAGATGGCTTATTATCTAATGTGAAATACTACTTCGCAGTAGTTGCTCTTGATAAAGACGGCAAAGCCTCAAAAATCATAGATGCGTCAAAAACAACTGGACAGGCAAAACCAACTGAGTCTTATGCATATGAAGATGAAATTGCGACGCTATCTTCAGCTACACCAAAAGTAATCGCCAGTAAAAAACAACCAGCTGGAACAATAGTTGCCAAGAAGGTTATAAAAGTACAACTTCCTAAAAAAACTAGCGATGTTGGACCTGAAAGCATTGCCATCTTTTGTGTCTTAACCGGACTAGCAGCAGAAATCACCATTCGCAGAAAAAATAATAAATAGCCATGAAAAAACAGCTTATACTCATAACAGCGCTCGTTCTTGGCTTACAAATGCCAACCGCACTTGCCGCAACAGCGCAAGATCCAATCGTATCTGAACCACAGTTTGCAAGCGATATGATCAGTCTTGGCGAAAAAACAACTGTCACAGTTGAAGCAAAATCACCAGACGGCTTAACTCTCACATATATTTGGAACGCAGTTGCTGGAATGATTAAAGGTGAAGGAGCAAGCGCATCTTACACAGCCCCAAATCAATATCCAGTCGCAGGCATTGATACAATCACAGTCTCAGTGCGCGACGCAAATGGCCGCGTAACAACGCGGGCAAACACGATTCATTTATCAAAGCAAACCTCAACCGGCTCTCTCAAGTTTGAATCTAAAAATGTAAACGCAAAGCTTAATGAAAAAATGAGTTTAAAAGTGCTCCTAGACACTGGCGGAGAAACAATAGATCAAGTTAACCTAGTAATAAAATATGATCCAAAAATGCTTATTATCAATGAAATAAAACCGCTTGAAACATTTCAAGAAATAAAAGATGAAACCCAAGAAACCCAAGAAACAAATGCCCAACCAAAAGCTGACACTCCGCCAAATGAAATCTGGCTAAAAATGAATGGCGAGCCTTTCTCAGGTGAAACAGCAATCGCAGAAATCTTTTTCACGCCAAAGGCAATTGGCGAAACAACGCTTGAATTCAAAGATGAAAATAACGATGAGGAAAACAGTGCGCTTTTATCAAGCACAAATCATGATTTAGATGTTTTGAAAGAAGTAGAAACAGCTTTGATCAAAATTACAGATACAGTTCAAGAAACGCTTGAACCTGAAATTATAGAACCAGAAATTAAGCAGGAAGAAGTAGAATATACTTACGAAGAAGAAATTCCAGCACCACAAAATACTCCAGACAGTGGTCCAGAGCTGTATTTGATTATCACGCTTGCCGGAGGCTTGGCTTATTATCTGCGGAGAGGGAGATAGAAGAGGACTTGCGAAAAATAATCTGTATTATTAAGATGCTGATAGCTTTTTACTTATGAAATATAAATAAAAATCGCTCTCGTAGCTCAATGGATAGAACGCAGCCCTCCGAAGGCTGAAATCTGGGTTCGACTCCCAGCGAGAGCACCAGCCTTCGCTCTACGAGCTACGGCTGGCACAGCCAGCTAGCGAGTAGATAAGCGAAAGCTGTTCTTCGTAGCTTTAGCGAAGAAGGACTGAAAATGAAGGAGCGAAGCATGGGCAGACTTAAAGTCGATCCAAAAATTCGCTGAACATACAATAAGCTCGTATCATTAATTAGCCACTTATATGGTCAGAAAAAAGAATATGCATTCCCTCGATGACGAAAGTCTAATTGGCCGGGGAACAACTTCGGAAATCTATGCATGGGGTAAAAATAAGGTGTTAAAATTATTTAATACGAATTATTCTAGCGAGGCTGCGAATTACGAAGCGCGCATTGTATCCATCATAAACAAGGAAAAAATAAATGCCCCGAAATATTACGAAAAAACAATTATTAATGGAAGAACTGGACTGGTCTATGAAAGAATTTATGGCACGATCCTATTTATGGTTATAACAAAATTTCCTTTTGACGTGATAAAACATGCAAAAAGGATGGCTAGGGAACAATTTCAAATCAATTCTGTTGCTAATAATGACCTCCCGACTCAAAAAGATAGGCTGACATATTTAATTAACCGATCCGAGGAAATATTGGGCAAATATCATAAAAAGATATTAGAAAAGCTCTATAATTTAGAGGGTGGAAAGAATATCTGCCATGGAGATTTTCATGTGGGCAATATTCTAGTCCAGAATGATAAATACTTTATTATTGATTGGATGAATGCATATTCTGGAAATATTGTGAGTGATGCAGTTCGCACTTATATGATGATTATATCGCCGTTCTTTCCCGTAGAACTAAACTTCCTGAAAAAACTTCTTGTAAGAACATTAAAAAGACTGACTGGCTATTTCTATAAAAAAGAATATCTTAAAATAAGCGGAAAAAGAGAACAAGAATTTGCCGAATGGTTCCCAGTAGTAGCAGGGGCAAGATTAGATGATGATGTACCAGGCGAAAAAGAGTGGCTTTTGAAATATATAAAAAAGACCTTTAAATAAAACATTGATTGAGCATTATTCTTTTAAATATGGCTACGCTTCGAACGGCACAGCCAGCTAGCGAGTAGATAAGCGAAAAACTATCTCTCGTGATTTTAAGTTTCTAAATTGTAAATTCAAAATTCTGAATTCAAACCCTCTCCTCCTTTGCATTACTCTTCTCCATCTTCAAAACAGACGCATACTCAAGCTGATAAATATGCAAAACAGTCGCGGCAATTACAACTATGAGCGGCCCAAAAAGCAGCCCTAAAAATCCAAAAGCTGCCAATCCTCCAATGATTGAGAAGAACACAATCAATGGGTGAATACTGATTTTCCCTTGAATCAAAACGATCCGAATCAAATTATCTGTAGAGCTGATGGCAATCAGCCCCCAAAGAGTCAGAAATATTGCTCCTACCAGATGACCGGAAACAAGTAGAATAATCACGGCAGGAACCCATATAATGGCCGTGCCAACAACAGGAATCAAAGAGAAAAAGGCCATGGCAACACCCCAAATAAATGGCTGAATTCCAGCAATCCAGAAGCCAATACCACCAATTATGCCCTGGATAATCGCCGCAAGAAAAGTAACAACAATCACAGAATAGGCCGCGTCATAAAACTTCTTGAAAATCACCTTCTCATACTGTGCTGGTAAAGGCAAAAGATCCATTATAAAAGACGTGAATTTTGAGCCATCTTTGAACAGAAAAAACATTGTAAATAGCATCAAAAAGAAACTAGCCACAACTGAAGTAGCTGATGAAATAAGCACTGCACCCTGCTCAACAAGCCACGAAGAAACATTCTGCGCATAACCAGCGACTTTTTGAATAATATCCAAATGCTCAGTAATCGCAAAATCTTTAAAATAGTTACCAGCATATTCCAATGGCAAATGCTGATTTACCCAATTAAATATGCCGTTAAACTCGCCCGAAATTATCTTGTTTTCAAAGAAAATATAAGTGTCAAAGGACTGTTTTGTCAAAAGCGCAATTATACCGGCTATTGGCAAAATAATACATACGACTACCAGCAAACACATTAGTACAGAAGCCAAATTTGTAGACCTGACGAACTTGAGCAGCTTAAGATAAACTGGATAAAAAATAGCTGTGAACATAACAGACAGCACAATTACCACAGCAAACGGCTTAAATAACTGCCAGGCGAGAAGCAATACAGCCACCAAGGCCACCATTAGGAATATAGCAGCGAAATTTTTAACAACAGGCATTGCCTAAGATTTAATGATAAAAAAATAATCACAACGCGCATATTTTATACAAAAATCAGGAATGTGTGAAATGCAAGTCTTATAAAATCTATTTATTTAACCCTCATTATCTGGTATTATTAAACAATACAAAACATAAATAAAATGCCAAGAAACAGGAACTTTCGAGACAAAATCGCTACGCTGAAGCATAAAATAAAAATATTT
>JAPLVM010000079.1 GCA_026397115.1 Patescibacteria group bacterium | reverse complement strand
CACCATACTCTTCTGGCTTGATTACATTGCCTTTTGATTTACTCATCTTTGCTCCGTCTTTCAAAATCATGCCATTGGCACGAAAACGCTTAAATGGATTGTCAAAATCAACCAGTCCTAAGTCATGAAAAGCCATGGTGATAAAGCGAGTGTACATCAGATGCAAAACAGCATGCTCATTACCGCCAACATAAAGATCAACAGGGAGCCAGGTCCTGGATGCTGGATGCTTGATGCTAAATGTTTGGTCAACAAGTCTTTCCTTTTTCACCACCTGATTATCATTTACCCAAATACGCCAAGCCAGTTTCTTACCAGCTAAAAACTCTGGCATCCAAACCTCGTCATCTGGCCACATTTTTTTCCACGGAAGATCACTCTTATCAAACCACTCAGGCTGTACCTCCTCTGATTCACTTGGCTCTCCCGACCAATGCTTAGTACGAAAAACATGAATTTTAAATTTTTGTCCTTCTCCTCTTTCACCCTGATTGGTGAGCTCCAGCACGCCCATATCTTCCAGATCAGAAAGCTTTATTTCAACGCCAATTTCTTCACGAACCTCTCTGATTGCTGCCCGAGAAATATCTTCGCCAATTTCCACTTTGCCGCCAGGACCATTCCAGACGCCTTTGGCATATCCGCGCTTTTTGTGTGTCAATAAAATCTGATCATCACGTTCTAAATAAACTAGGGTAGATATTTTATCTGGGGTAAATAACTGAGGGTTTAAACTTTCGGTTATTACACCATTATTATTAATTATCATCTTATCCGCCTGATAATCAAAAATCTTATCCAACTTCGAGCCATATTTTTGAAAATGTTTAATGATTTCTTTTGTCCATGGCGTGACTTCTTTATTTTCCAAGGCTTCGTCTAGGCTCATTGGCAAAATTTCAGTCCCCTTCTCCAGCACAACATTTTTAAGATCAACATTCTTAATATGATAAATCTTTACAAATTTTCCCTCGATCGCGTCAGCCGGAAAATTACCAACAATGCGTTTTTCCAAAACATCTATGTTCAGACCGATTTCCTCAAAAACCTCGCGCTTCAAGCATTCAAGACAAGTTTCATCTTTCTCAATACGACCGCCAACAGGTCCGATTGTCCCAGGACAATGCTCTGCTTTTTTATTTCTCTTCTGGAACAAGAACTGACCGTCTGTGTCTTCTAATAAAGCGGCTGTTGCAAAAACCAGATCTTCATTCTGTTCAACAGCTAAATAACGATAATAATACCAGGCCGAGTCCAAAAAATTATCCATAACGTCCGGCTCACGCTCGGCCACACCGCCGCATTTTGGACAAACAGTCTGCATAAAACTCTTTACCTTGGCCAGCGGTCCACGTCCATCACCAGCTGGTTTCCAATTCTTTTCCAGCTCATGTAATTTCACTGGCAAGCAATCAGTAAGCCAGAATAAATCTTTGTAAAAACCTGTTTCATCATTATAAAGCCAGTGTAAAACCGATCCCTTTTCTGTGCCAATATAATTTTCATCATTAAATTCACAGGCCAGACGATCAATCTCAGCCTCATTATTTTCATTTAAAACAAATTTCTGACAAACACCCTTCTTATCCTTAAAAACAAAAATCGCGCGACCTTCACCAAGAGCCTCGTTCCAGAAACCAGGCTTCAATTTTTTTTCAATTAACTGAAAATACTGATCAATATTTTTTGCTGGCACAATCAATTTACGTTCATTACCTTCAACTTTTTCCACGATCTTAATCTGTAAGCCAAGCAAATCCTTATCTGTAATTTCATCAGCACCCATCAGATAACTGTGATAAAAATTAGTCTGTTGAATTTTAAGTTCTGGATTTAATGGAACTGGAACAGTCCCGCACTTTTCGCAATACACAATTGGAATTGGTGGCCCCCAATAGCGCTGACGCGAAATACACCAATCACGCAAACGATAATTCACGACACCTTGACCAAATTTTTTCTCTTCAAGCCGCTTGATCATTTTATCCTTTGCCTCTCCTGTCTTTAAACCATTCAAGAAATCGGAATTAATCGCAATACCATCATCTAAAATAGCGCTATCAATCCCTTTATATTCATCCCACAAAATTCTCTGATTTCCAAACACCAGTCGCTTATCCATCTCCTCTGCGCTAACCCACTGAAAATTATTTTTACTTTTTACCATAGGCTCATTTGGCTTAATTGCGAATTTTTCTTTACCTGCAAAAAACGGAGCGACAACCTGACGAATCTCAACACCAAACTTTTTGGCAAATTCCATATCTCTCTCATCATGCGCTGGGACACACATAATTGCCCCCGTACCATAACCAGCCAAAACATAATCCGAAATCCAAATTGGAATGTGCTCATCATTCACAGGATTGATTGCATAAGCCCCAGTAAATACGCCGGTCTTTTCTTTATTCTCAGTGCGTTCTAGATCTGACTTTGAGGCTGATTTTCGTATGTAATCCTCAACCTTCTTCTTTTGCTCTGCTATTGTGATTTGCAAAACCAGTTCATGCTCAGGAGATAGGACAAGATATGTGGCACCAAAAAGTGTATCTGGACGAGTCGTAAACACAGTAATCGCCACATCATGATCCGCAATATTAAACTTCACCTCTGCACCTTCACTACGTCCAATCCAGTTTTTCTGCGCAGCCTTGGTAATCTCACTCCAATCCATATCGCCTAAACCATCAAGTAATCTCTGCGCATAAGCCGTAATTTTGAAAAACCATTGGCGCATCTTTTTCTTCTCTGGAACTGACTTACAGCGTTCGCAAACTCCGGCATCAATCTGCTCGTCAGCCAGCACTGTTTTGCATCCTGGGCACCAATTAAGCAATGCTTCTTTTTGATATGCCAAACCCTTTTCAAAAAGCTTGGTAAAAATCCATTGCGTCCATTTGTAATACTCTGGTGATGTTGTGCTTACAAGTCGTGTCCAATCACAGCCAATACCGGCTGACTCCAGCTGCTTTCTAAAATTTTCCGTAGTACGACTCAGCATTTTCTGCGGAGTTTCTCCAATCTGCAAAGCGTAATTTTCCGAGTGTATTCCAAAAGCATCCCAGCCAATTGGCTCAAATACATCATAACCGCAAAGCTTTTTATACTTGCTTAGAACGTCAACGCAGGTAAACGCGTAAAAATTGCCAATATGCAAACCTTCAGCACTCGGGTAAGGAAACATAAAAAGAGCGTAAAATGGGCTTTTTGCGTTGGAAATATCTGGCGTGAATGTTTTGTCCAAAACCCATTTACGTGACCATTTAGCCTCTATTGATTTGAAATCGTAATTATCAGCCACTAAACAAAGTTAAGCATAAATAAAAGTGCAGGTATTTTAGCGTTTTTCTAAAACCTAAGCAAAATTTCCAAGCGTAAAAAACACCGATCCAATCGGTTCTCTATAAATTTTGGTAAACAAACTTTTTACTTTTTGGCTATTTTTTTAGTCGCCGCAACCTTTTTAGCTGTTGCCTTTGGTTTTTTTGCCACTTCGCGAGCTTTCTTAACTGGCTTTTCAACCTTAACTACAACCTTGGTTTTTTTGGCCAAAGTTTTCTCCTCCGGAATGCTTACCTTTTCACTAACCTGTTTTTTGCCTCCGTTGAAGTTTATCTTTGTAATCTCTACTTCAGTAAATGATTGACGATGCCCGCGCTTTGACTCACGACGCTTTTTCGGGATCTTCTTGATTATATTGATCTTTTTATCGCGACCTTGATACAGAATCTTAGCTTCTACCGAGGCGTCAGAAACAAGCGGCTGACCAATAGTTAAATTATCGCCATCCGCAACTAAAAGTACGTCATTAAAAATAACTTTGGAATTTATCTCGTTATCGATTTTTTCCAGCTGGAGCTTCATACCTACCGCGACGCGATATTGATGCCCGCCGGTTTCAATAATGGCAAACTGCATTTTAAGATGCTTAGAAATTCTTTGTAACAGGAAAAGTTTAATCGAGATGTGACAATTTGTCAAAATCGGATTTTTAAAATGAATTTTTGTGGCAACAAAAAAGCCCTAGGACACGTCATTGGCTAAATATTATTTAGTCAAATCAGCATCCCATGAGCATTAATTTTTACTATTTCTTACTACTTCATCATTTCTTTTACTACTTCATCCCAAGCTTTAATTTCATAGAGATTGCTCTGGTCACTAACATTGGGGAAGCCTTCACTTTTTGGATACGCCTTGGGACAATAGCAACTGCAGAAGCACCAAAACTTTCTTTCGATAATCTCACCATGCACATCATCAATGGCCGAAAATATAGGTTGAGCATGATGATTATCGTCTGCCCCTGTACTAACTATAGCAACCTTACCAGCCCCTGCTCGTAAAGCCAGTGCAGCCAAGATAAAACCGTATGGCGTAGATTTCCCTGTATACTCCATCTTTGCTTTTTCATTTAATCCATCGGGTTCACCAGGCATTGAAAGATCCGTGAGAACGATATCCCACCTACCCATTTCGATCTTTTTTTTGCCGTCGCTGTAGCCAGTTGCTACCGTGACATCAAACTCATTTTTGAGTGTATGAATGGCGTATTCTCTTTGTTCCGGCAGATCATCAATTACCAAGATCTTTTTCATCAATGGCGTTTCAAAAAATAATGGCTCC
>JAPLVM010000055.1 GCA_026397115.1 Patescibacteria group bacterium | reverse complement strand
TGTTGGTTACTTCGTATCTACAGTGGGCATCAACGAAGACATTATAAAAAAGTATGTCGAATTGCAAGGCAAGGAAGATACAGGACAAGCGGAGCTTGCACTATGAAAAAGTGCCACGTCCGTAAGGGCGTGGGTTTCTACGTGACGGGTTGCTAAAGATAAAATTCGTCATTGATATTTGAAAAGATTAAAATTTGTATAACTAGTTCCTCCCCTAGAATAGGGGAGGTTAGGAGGGGTACATATTCTCTGGATTTATTTTACCTCCCCTAACCCCTCCTATGCTAGGAGGGGAACTTGTTTACTAGAATAATTTAAGATACAAGTTATTTTGATGGAAATCTTAAAAAATTTGCTTTTGCAAATGTTTTCTTCATTACTTAAAATACTTTTGCTAATCCAATATTACAAATGCAATTTTTAACCGCTCATCAAATCCAAGAAAAGTTCCTCAAATTCTTTGAGAGCAAGAACCATCTAATTATCAAATCTCATTCTCTCATCCCGCCAAAAGATGACAAATCATCTCTTTTTGTTACTTCTGGAATGCATTCTTTAAAGAAGCTATTTATCGGACAAGAAAAGTCTAAAGCAAACAGACTTTGCAACGTTCAAAAATGTCTTAGAACAATTGATATTGATGGAATTGGCGATACATATCACAATACGTTTTTCTTTATGCTCGGTAATTGGTCAATTGGAGATTATTGGAAAAAAGAAGCGATTGCCTTTGCTTGGGAATTTTTAACGCAGGAACTTGGATTATCAAAAGATAATCTTTACCCAACATATTTTGAAAGTGATATGCCTGATGTACCGACAGACATTGAAATGCATAAAATATGGTTAAATTACCTACGTCCGCATCAGATTACTGGTCTTGGTAAAGAAGATAATTTTTGGTCAGCTGGGCCTACTGGTCCTTGTGGTCCAAGCTCAGAAATTTACTATGATTTGGGCAAGAATAAAGATTGGTGCGGTAAATGCGAAAAGCCTGGTTGTAGTAAATGCGGGAGATTTTTGGAGATTTGGAACTGTGCTGTATGCATGCAGTACAATCGCCTTGAAAATGGCGATCTTGAGCCGCTACCTTTTACGTCAATTGATGCTGGTGCCGGACTTGAGCGAATAACTTCTGTAATCCAAGGTAAAGACAATAATTATGATACTGATTTATTTCGGCCAATTATGGATGAGATAGCGCACTTAACAGGCAAAAATGAACAGGAAAATCTAAATTCATTTCGCATCATTGCTGACCATATTCGAGCGGCTTGCTTTTTAATCGCTGATGGAATTCGTCCGGGAAATCTTGATCGCGAATACGTGCTAAGACGAGTTTTACGAAAACTAATCAGAAAACAATCTTTACTAGAGGCCAAAGATGACTTTTTAACGAAGCTTGCAGATAAGGTAATTGGACTGTATGAAGAATGGTGGCCAGAAATAAATGGCAACAAACAAATGGTCATAGACGTTATTTCAGCTGAGCAGGAAATATTTGCGAAAGCTCTAGAACGAGGAATCAAAGAATTTCATAAAACAGTTGAAAAGATTAAAAAATCTGATCATCCACATCGCAACTATTTAACCGGCGAAGAGGCTTTCTATCTTTATGAAACCTATGGTATACCACGGGAGATAATTGAAGAAATAGGGCTGGAAATCGGATTCATGTCTGTGCCAACTCTTGATTTTCAAAACGCAGTCGCCAGTCATCAACAAAAATCTCGTGAGTCTATGGCTGGCAAATTTAAAGGTGGATTATCCGAAGAAGGTGACGTCTGGAAAAAAACGCAATTTCATACGACTGCACATTTGATGCTAGAAGCCATGCGCAGAGTTTTAGGTTCGCATGTGCAGCAAAAAGGGCAGAACATTACTGATGAAAGAATCAGATTCGATTTTTCGCATCCGGACAAACTTACTTCAATAGAAATTGAAAAAATAGAAAATCTTGTTAACGAACAAATCAAAAAAGACTTACCGGTAAGTATCGCGGAAATGTCGGTCGAAGAAGCAAAAAAGCAAGGAGCGATCGGCGTTTTTGAAGATCGCTATGGCGATAAAATAAAAGTTTATTCCATCGGCGACTTTTCCAAGGAAATTTGCGGAGGCCCGCATGTGGAGCGCGCAGGGCAAATCAAGGGAACTTTTAAAATTCTCAAAGAGGAAAGTTCGTCAAAAGGGGTGAGGCGGGTGAAGGCGATTTTCAAAAGTCGACAATTTGTCGACACTTGAAAACTATCATTATATTTCGTACGTATTCCTAAAGTTTTCTAATCCTTATTCTCGCTAACCTCTTCTGCAGCTGATGAATCTGGCTTTTTATTTTTGTTGCTGTCAATGAACGACCAAGCCTTTGCTCACCAATACGTGCCTCGCGTGAAATATTAAATAAGATGCCGCATCCAGCCATAAGCATCATAAGAGAAGATCCACCGTGTGAAATGAACGGCATTGGTACTCCTGTCATTGGCGCCATAGCCACGTTAACCGCGATATTCAATATAGTTTGTCCGGCAATCCAAGTCGTTATACCAACAGCTAAAAGCATGCCAAATCTGTCTGCCGTTCCTAGCGCAACGCGAAAACCTCGCCAAACAAGCGCAGAAATAGCAGCTATTAATAATAAAACTCGCACAAATCCCAACTCTTCAGCAGTAACGGCGAAAATCGAATCTGCTTGCGGCTCAGGGAGATAGTGATATTTTTGTCGCGAGCGGCCAAATCCAAGTCCCCACCATCCGCCAGAACCAATGGCAATTAAAATTTGCTTAATATGATAGCCAACTCCTTCAGGATCAAGATCAGGATTTAAAAAAGTCAGAAATCGCCTTTTGATATAAGACTTACTCATAATAATAAAAGAACTCAAAAAAACTGCGACTGCGCCTCCACCGAATATGTGCAAAACATTGGCCCCGCCAACGAAATACATTGTTGTAGCAATCATAATGATCACCAAAATTGAACCGAAATCAGGCTGTAGTGCTATTAGAATCAAATTGGAAGCAAGTAAAATGGCAAAAGGTATGAATCCTTCTTTAAACGTGCCAATAATGTTTTCTCTGCCGGCTATCCAGCTAGATAAATAAATTATGAGCGCCAATTTTGTGAATTCAACCGGCTGAAAAGACCCAAGAACTGGAACAATAATCCAAGAGCGTGCCGTGCCATACTCAGCGCCAAATCCAGGAATAAATACAGCGATCAAGCCAATGATAGAAATAAGAAGCAATATTACAGACCAGCGACGCCATAGACGAAAAGGAACTGTCGCGCAAACAAAAAATACGACTGCTGAAACGCCAAGGGCAATTAATTGCTGAACCAAATAAAAATGATTCGGTAACTTGTTGGAAAAAGCCACTAAAGCCGAAGCAGAAGAGATCATGGCAATACCAAAAAGAGCCAATCCAAAAGCTAGAATCAGTATCCAATAGTCTGGTGTGCCAAGTGTACGGGAGGAAAATCTATAGGCCATGATATTTATGTTGGTTGTAATATTATTTCGTCGCCGCTACCAAGAAGTTGAGTTTCTTCATCGCGAACAAGAATAGCCTGCTCATCAGTTAAAACTCTCATTGGATAACCAAGACCCTTTGTTTTTTCTAAAAGCATGCTCTGCATATCTGGCGCATAATGAGCTTTAATCAAGAAAGGTACCAAATTCATGGCTGTCAAATCTTTGACTCCGCATTTATCAAAATTATGGTTTGACCAAGTGGCAGTTATAATCGATGGACATGCTATATATGAACCTGCACTTGAGCCAATATAAACTATCCCATTTTGGATTAAATCTTTAATTACTTTTTCAAAGCCGCTTTCGCGAACAGCTTTTAACAAATAAAAAGTGTTTCCACCCTCGACCATTACAATATCATATTTGCTAAGCAATTCTCTTAATTCATTTGCATTTTTACCGGTAATATCAATCTCTGTATAGATAAAATTTAATTCATTCATTTTCTTGCGATGTGAATCAATGTAGCTGGCGTCGCCCACCTTTTTTGATGCAGTGGTTATATATGCGATTTTGCAGTCAGTAATTTTTTTTGGTAAAAAAGCATCTATATTATGACTGGTGATAAATTGCCCGCTAGAAGTAAGAATTAATGTCTTCATAATATCGAATTATATTGCCGCCCCAATACTATCGATTCTATAAAACTATATCAAACTTTCCTGCTTCAAAATAAATTTTATAACCTATTAGCTATAAAAATATTGATGCATAAATTGCCTGCTGTATAATTAGCCTACATTTTTATTTTCTACATACACTTAAGATGCCAAAAGACCAAGCCTTTGAAAATGCCCTTGCCCAGTTCAATCGTGTTGCCGATGCAATTAAAATCGACGCAGGCGTTAAAAAAATTCTGCAATCACCGGAAAGACTCATTGAAACTACAGTTGTCATCAAAGACGATAAAGATGAAATTCAAACATTTCCAGCATACAGAAGCCAGTATTGTTCTGCTCTTGGGCCGACAAAAGGCGGTATTCGTTTCCATCCGCAAGTTAGTAGAAATGAGGTAAAGGCACTCTCTATGTGGATGACTTGGAAATGTTCGCTTCTCGGTCTGCCGCTCGGTGGCGGTAAAGGCGGAATTGCTGTTGATCCTAAGCAACTTTCCAAAAGAGAGCTGGAGCAGCTTTCCAGAAATTATATTCGTGGTCTTTATAAATATCTCGGGCCTACGCAGGATGTACCTGCGCCAGATGTTAATACCAATGGACAGATTATGGCTTGGATGCTTGATGAATATAATGCTCTAACTGGTGGTCAGTTCCCTGGTATGATCACTGGTAAGCCTGTTGCTGCCGGTGGTTCTCTAGGCCGCGATAAAGCAACTTCTTTGGGCGCGTTTATTGTTTTCAAGGAGCTCATTAAAGCAGAGCCAAAATATAAAGACCTGCGTACAGTGCTTGTCTCAGGAAAAGGAAATGCTGGCAGTAATTTTATCCGTTTTCTGCAAGAAGATGATATTGATTGGAAAGTGGTTGGTGTCTCCGATTCGTCTGGCGGTGTATATAATTTGAATGGGATTGATCTAGATAAGCTGCTATCGCACATAGAAAGCGGACATCGTTATGCTGATATTGCCAATGAGCTCGGGACAAAAATTGAAAATTCTGAACTCTGCAAAATGCCAGCTGACATTTTTGTACCTGCTGGACTCGAAGGAGAAGTTACCATTGACAATGCGCATGATGTAAAAGCCAAGTTAATCGTGGAGATCGCTAATGGCCCAATTACTGCTGATGCTGAAAAAATCCTGGATAAAATAGACGTGCTTGTAATTCCGGATATTTTGGCAAACGCTGGCGGCGTTACAGTATCCTACTTTGAGCAGGTGCAAGGCAATGCCAATTATTTCTGGTCTCTGGAAGAGGTTAATTCAAAGCTGGAAGTATTCATGAAAAAAGCCTTCAATGATGTTTATGCACGGATGCATAAAAAAATCGCAGGGCTTTCCACAACGAGAGATTATGCGTATTTGATAGCGATTGAGAGAGTGGCAGAGGCGATTTTAGCGAGGAGATAAATTTGACGTTTAGCTATAAATCCGACTGGCTCATTATGTACACAAAGTGTACGAGCCAGCCGGATTTTTAAGTAATTACCCCTGTGCCGCCTTGATCTTGCTGAGCAATCTTAGATACAACGGCTCAACATTCTTACCGCTGCATTCATAGGTCAAGAAACAGATTTGCTCGTTGCCATCACGATCTATGTAATGCGACATGGACATCATCAACATTTTATCGTGTTCGCATCTAACTCTATTGACGTGAGGACTGCTCAATTCGCTACCCGATCGCAGATCGATTTCAATTTCAATATGCCCAGTATTCTCAAGTGGAACCATCCTGAAGTTATACTCTGCCTTAACCACCTTAGAATCGAGGTTTAAAAACATATTGAGACATTCTTCCAGCATCGCCCGCTCTTGGCTCGCATTTTTCGGCTCAAATTCATTATTATTGGGTTCAGCCACGACATAATGGACACTTAGCGTCACCCACCGTTCGTGATGGAAGACTTTTTCGAAGTAGATTTTGCCTTTAGCGCAATTAACCGTTGCGGAAATTAGTACCGCGATGATAAAGATCAAAAAAATTTGTTTGTTTTTCATTTTTTTATTCCTCGCCCTCTTAGGGAAAACACCTTAACAAAAAAGCATATCATTGTCAAGCAACGCGCAAAAAAGTCAAGCACGGTACAGTTTACATCTTCTGCTCGATGAATTCTCTGAACAGCAAAACCTTTTTCTTGTCTCTCGAATCAAAGAGCAATGGCTCCACATCTCTTGCCAAATCTTTAAAATCCAGGGAAGCTGTTTTTTTCAGTATATACTTCCTCAGATCTTGCGCATTCGCAATTCCAATATTCTTCTTCAAATAGGTAAAGTCTAGTTTGGCTCTGAAAGTATACAAGGAGACAAATGATCGAGTGGCTTGAAAATAAACCGTATTTTATTCTGAAAAGATACAAATTTGTATGTTTACGGAACAATACTGGTTAGCGATTTTTTAAAAGCAAATATTTTAGAATGCTCGAAAAAATGGTTTTGGAAACATCTCGAATCATATTGCTAGAGCTGTTTTTAAAAGTTGCCAAGTTTTTTGAGTGAACCGAAATCAGTAAGTATTGACAAAGTAAGTTAACCTTTGTTAACCTTAATCATATAATAGGTTAACAAAGAAATCATGCCAAAAAAGAAGAAAATTGTTTCAACCACTGAATATGCAAAAATGCTTGGGATAAGTCGTATAGCTGTTTTTAAAAAAATTAAAAACGGTCAACTTCCTGCTGAAAAAGTTGGACGTTCCTATATTATTCACATTGAAGACATTGATAATCAGAAAAATAAGGCTAAAAAAACATTATCCGCAGTTAATAAGCAAGAAATCGAAAAAGCAGTTAAAAAAGTAGTGAAGGAATACGGTGAAACATTACGGTTGTTAGGAAAAGAATAAAATATGCAAATAACGAGAATCACAATTTTAGGTGTCGAATATGTTGCTTATAGCTTGGCACAAGAAACCATGAATTGGTCTGAACCTATTCCTGATTTTAGTACTCGTTTTTCTGGTGCGCTGGAAAGATCGATTGAACAACCATTCCAAACATTTGGAGGTAAACAATTGTATCCGGGTCTACTTAAAAAATCAGCTATACTTTTTTATTTAATGATAAAAAATCATCCATTTCAAAACGGCAACAAGCGAATTGCTATGACGACATTGCTATATTTTTTATATATAAATAAAAAGTGGATAAAGGTTGATAATCAGGAGCTGTATAATTTTGCTAAATGGGTTGCTGAGAGTAATCCGAAATTAAAAGATTCTACGGTTGGGGCAATTGAAAAGTTCCTTGGAATTTATTTAAAAGATTTTAGATAAATCATGTGCTTGATAAAATTTCTTTTGCCGAAATGCAGGTGTTTTAAAAAAATTAGAAGTATCTCAGATCCTATTGCTAGGGCTAGTTTGAAAAGGTTGAGAGTTTGTTGAGTGAGCCTAAAAGGATATTGGTTCAATGTGATTTATTTATAAGCGGAAAACGGATACAATACAGCTGCTTAATTTGGAAATAATACTATGGCAAATTTTAAAGAAGCAAAGGCGCGAATAAAAATAAACAAACTTCTCGAGGAATCAGGATGGCGTTTTGATGACTCTCCAAAGGGACGAGCTAATATTCAACTTGAAGCTGGCGTAAAATTTAACGAACTTGATGAGGACTTAGAAAATGCTGTAACCAGTGACGGTCGTCGGGGTGCGATCGATTTTCTTTTGCTTGATAAAGACGGGCGTGCGCTTGTCGTGGTAGAAGCCAAAAAAGAAGCGATTGATCCGCTTACAGCCAAGGAACAAGCTCGAAATTATGCTCGCAACGCCGGTGCTCGATTTGTGGTTCTTTCAAATGGGAACATTCATTATTTTTGGGATACCAAAAACGGCAATCCGGACACTATTTCTCGTTTTCCAACACAAGACTCTATTACTCAATACGAAAAATACACTCCGAATCCTGCCGAGCTTGCGCAGACCGTTGTTGATGAAAATTACATTATTTCAACACAGATACCGACCTTTGCAGCTGACCTAGCATTTCAAAACGAAGCAACGCGCGTAGAATTTTTGAAAAATAATAAACTCAAGCAACTTCGCCCATATCAAGTGCAGGCAATCAAGGCGCTCCAGGAATCAGCTAAAGGCGGGAGCCAAAGGTTTTTGTTTGAAATGGCAACCGGAACTGGCAAAACTCTTATTTCCGCCGCGGTCATAAAATTATTTCTAAAATCCGGCAATGCGCGTCGTGTGCTTTTCCTTGTTGATCGCCTTGAACTTGAAGATCAGGCGCAAAAAGCATTTGTTCACTATCTCGGCAAGGATTATCGAAGTGTTATTTACAAAGAAAATAAAGATTCTTGGGCAAATGCTAGCGTTGTTGTCTCTACCATTCAAACATTTCTCGCAGGTGATCGTTATAAAAAAGAATTTTCTCCAACCGATTTCGAACTGGTTATTTCCGATGAAGCCCATCGTTCCATCGGGGGCAACAGCCGCGCAGTTTTTGAGTATTTCGTTGGCTATAAACTCGGTCTTACTGCTACGCCAAAAAATTACTTGAGAGGATTTGACGCCGAAGGCGCGGATAGTCAAAGAGAATATGAACGCCGACTTTTGATCGATACTTACAAAACATTTGGTTGTGAATCTAGCAATCCAACTTTTTCCTATGACCTAGAAAAGGGCGCGAAGGAAGGATATCTCATCAAACCAACTCTCGTGGATGCTCGCACAAACATTACAACCGAACTTCTATCGGAAGAAGGCTATGCAGTCCACACGCTCACCGAAAGTGGCGAGACAATTGATGAGACCTTTAACGAACGCCACTACGAGCGCAAAATTTTCAACGAAGAAACCAATATCGCTATGTGCAAGGCTCTGATTGATAACGGACTTTTTGATCCAGTTGCCAAACAGCTTGGTGTAACTCTTTTTGGGAAAACAATCGTTTTTGCCGTCTCTCAAAAACACGCCGCTCGGCTAACAAGTATTTTGAACAAAATCGCTTTTGAAAAATGGCCAGAGCAATACAGCGAATCAAATTTTGCCATGCAAGTTTCTTCGCAAGTAGCGAGCGCACAACAGATGACTATCAATTTTGCCAATAACCGCCTTGGTGGACAGACAAATCATCCCGAGGGCTATGATACGAGCAAAACGCGCGTCGCTGTAACGGTGGGCATGATGACGACCGGCTATGATTGCCAAGACCTGCTCAATATTGCTTTAATGCGCCCGGTTTTCTCGCCGACTGATTTTGTTCAGATCAAAGGACGAGGTACCAGAAAATGGCAATTTGAATATAATGATTATCAAAATGATCCAGTCATAGAGCCAAAAGAGAAATTCAAGTTTTTTGATTTTTTTGCTACTTGTGAATATTTTGAAAAGGAATTCAAATATGACGAAAAAATAAAACTTCCAACGATCAAAAAGGTTAGCGAGCCAACAGCGAATGCTGAATCAAGCAGTACACAGGGCGAATTTGTTGACGAGAATGGCCGGAAAATCTTTAAAGGCCCGATTGATCTTGCTACTTCTGACGAGCTTGCTACTCTTTCCGAAACTTCAGAAGGTGTAATCATGCGTATTGACCGCGAGGGCTTCAAACGCGCTGTGGAGGAAGATGTGCTTGGAAATGTTACGCTCAAAAATATGTGGGAAAATGGCGACACCGAAGAAGCCGAAGATTTTGCCAAGAAAGAAATATTTGATCGACCAAAATATTTCCTCAATCTTGATAAAATCAAAAAGATTTTTGGCGTTGATCGCCGTATCACCGTCAAAGAATTTTTGCAGGTAGCTTTTGGCGACAAAGACACCTTTGAAATGAAAGACGACCTCCTCGAATCAGAATGGCAAAAATTTATGGAAATAAATCCTGTAGATCAAGCGCATTACCAGCCGGTAAAAAATCTTTTCAAAGCGTACGCCACCGACAAAGAAATTCGGGAGATAATAGATGCGCCAAACGGCGAGCAGTGGGGGCGGCTCTACACAACGCCGTCACTTTCTTTTGAAGA
>JAPLVM010000071.1 GCA_026397115.1 Patescibacteria group bacterium | reverse complement strand
AATTATCATTATCTTTCACCTGATTTTTACGTTCAAAACCGCACAAAACACAACGTTGCAAAACATAATACAAGCCATTACGCAATTCAATAGCCACTGGCTTCATCATACCTTTACATGCTTCTGCTCTATCGCCTGGATTTATATCAACATGCTTGCTCCACAAACAGTTCGGGCAATGATTTGTAAAGCCATTGCCAATTACTTTTAGACCACAATTTTCACAAATAAAATCCTCAATATGTCTTTGATATTTAGGTGATAACATAGACTAGATCATTAAAGTTTACTTTGCTGGCTTCTCTGGAGTACCTTTGTATTTTTTGTTTTACGAATAAGATCACTTCTTCGTTAATCTTTGCGGTCTTAAAAATGGAAAATGGTCTTATTAAGCCAGCTGACCCAGACACATCATTCAATTCAATAAGTAAATCTCTATCACGTTTAAGCTTTTTCAAAATATCATTCTCTTGCTCAGAGCGGCCTATTAGTGCCAGGCAATCATCAAAAAAATAAACTCTTCCATAACGCAAAAGGCCTGCTGTTTGCGCGTCAGCAGATGGCCAGCGTGATAGTAGTTCGCGAAGTATTTCGCCAAATTTCTTTTCGGTCAAAATGCAGCCACCAGCTGGTGGCATATAATCATGAAGTTTGAACTTATTTGCAAGCTCGATTTGCGCTCCCCTATTGCGTCCAGAAATGGCAAAAAGCTTCTCACGATTAACCCAGCCTTTTAGTTCAGGTTCGGTTGGATCAAGCAATTTAGCTGAAAGTGGTCTTAACAAAAATTTCCCAGGTAGATTAGCCGCAGTCTCAACTATTTTGAGAGCTCTGTTATTTTGCGACATTGGTCTTTGACCCAAAACCTCGCCAGTAGCAATAAAACCATTGTTTTCTTCACCTTTTGATATTAGAAACTCCCAAGCTGTTTTTATCATTAAGGCATGACAATCAATGCAAGGATTGATAGCTTTGCCATAACCATAATTTGGTTTCTTCACTTTTTCAAAATGCTGTTTAGAAAAATCAATTTCATGAAACTGAATGCCTAATTCTTCAGCGGATCTTCTTCCGCGATCAGCACTAAAAAATGGTGTTTTAAAACCTATCCCTTCAACTCGTATATTAAAATCCATCAAAATCCTTGCGGCCAAAAGTGAGTCTAGTCCTCCGGACATTAAGACTAGGGCAATTGGTTTTTTCACGCTTAATTTAGTGTGATAACATTTCCGCCGCCAGATGTAATTCCCTTGATAATCTTGGACATCATATCAAAATTGATATACCCGACTAAATCAAACCCAAAGAATCTTCCGACTATTGTGACTATCATAAAGGCAAAAATTGTTACTACCAAGCCAATTAAAGCATAGCGAATTGTATTCATCGCTTCTTGCGTTTTGCTCTCATCTCCTCCTGAAATAATAAACTTAAAGCCTCCGATCAGGACATAAACCAAGCTTAAAAATCCTGCGAGAATAAGCGCCAAAGCAACTCCCATATTGATCAATTGAATTGGATCATAGATAGGCGTTGCAATATTTAAGCTCGAGCCAATGACATTTAAAGCCATATCGTGTGATTAAAAGCAAAAATATTGAAGGCAAGAAGCAAAAGCCTTTTGCCCTCTAAATTGTGCTTTTATAAATCTATGTCGCCATCACTATTCATCAAGCCCGAAGTTCCCTCAGGATCATAGATCTTTAGGTTTACACGTTGCTCTGCCGAAGACTCATTCTTTGAGCCTACAACACGCAGCAAAGTACGAATTGCCGCTACTGTTTTGCCAGCGCGACCAATAATTTTACCCATATCGTCTTTTGCGACATACAAGGTAATAAGCACGCCGCGATCATCCACCTCACGAGTGGTTCTTACGGCATCAGTGTCATCGACAATCGCTTTCACGACATACTCGACAAACTGCTGATCATTCATCATTTCAGCCATCTTGTTGAAAAATAAAAAATAAAAAAATACGTTTAATTAATTCGATCCTGATCCTGCTATAGCCTCTATGCCGTTATTTTGCAAATCAAGCATAGCACCACTTGCCGTGATATCACCTACCAAACCCATAGTCTCTGGATTAGCATTGGGCAACGCATTGCCAAAAAGACCTTGCGCAAGCATGCTTGGATCAAATGTGGCAGCGTCTTCAGGTTCCTCAACATCAATGCTTTCATCATGCTCAGTCATATTAACTGTTAAGCGCACGTCATAGCTGGACTTTTCATCTTCAGGATCGCTTCCTACGACATTCATGGACAATTTCATCAAATAGTAATCCTCTATATCGATCCATAAATCGATATCTTGATTTAAGGTATCGAGCTGAGCATCCAAATCACGCATTTCTTCGTCATAGACCTTTTCTCCGGAAAGCTCCATCATCTTGCGTGCAAGCTGTTTCACGCCGTCACGATTAAGCCCAACTGTATAATGAAAAGAGTCAATATCATTGATTTTCTCGATTCCATTATCACGACGCAAATCAAATAAAGGAGTCTCAGCAATTACATCGCGGACAGCTTGCATCATCTCCTCCTGCTTATCAAGTTTTTGCATATTAGCATCACCAAGCAATGTGCTCGTTGGCATTTCATACCATTTGCCTTTGTAACCATCAGCCATCAAATTAACTAGCATTGCCATTTCTCCGTCCATCTTGATGTCATTTAGCTTGAAATATAAGCTCTTATCTTTTTGGATTATTTCGGCGCCGATCTCTCCAGCATATTTGCCTTCTTTCATCTCGACGCTACCTTTAACATTCGCATTAATATCAAAAGCAGGTTTTGCCAAGTCACTTTTATCTTCTTTGCCAGTTAGCTTAAATTGCAAATCAACCTTGCTTTCAGGAGAATTTCCAGCAATACTAAATGATGCGTCGAAAACACCGCTTTCTAAATCAACTACTTTCTCGGTCATTTTGCTTAAAACTTCAATTGGGTCTTGCTTGGTTTTGTCACCACAACCAGCCAGTGTCAAAATGCAGCAGGAAACGAGCGTTGCAGACAAAAGTTTTTTGATAAACATTCTTCTTTGATAAAAATGAAAAAGCATGGATATTTTAGCGGAGGATAGGCACATGAAGCAAATTTTTATGTTAATTTTAATTAGGCGATAATAATTAGGTCGCTGATAATTCTGCGCGTGCAGAGACGCATTGCATGCGTCTTTGTATTGCATTTAATAAATAGATAATCCCGCGTAGGGAATGGTTTCAAACCATTCCCTACCATTTAATACACAGCCTCCAGATAGCATCGTTCGCAATAGACAGTTTCAGGTCTGTCCGGAGAATAGGATGTTTGAATAGGAATATTACATTTATTACAGGTTCTGTTCCATAGTTTTCTAGGATTACGGAGAGATAATCTGTCTTTGTGTCTTTGATCAGGATGTCTTTTAGGAAGAGGAAGATTATGCTTTCTATAAAAGTCTAATTCTTGTTTTATTATTCTAAATGGTTTATGTGTTATTTCACATTCTATAGCATAATTGAGAATATCGTTATTTTCCGGGATCAAAAATTTTTGATCCCTATCTAGCTCATCTGCCTTAATAATTTTTTCTACCTTTGGAAACGGTGCTTCATAATCACTCCAGTTAAATCCTTGTTCTTGCGCTTGTTTCTTTGTCAGAGGAAAATATTCCTGAGCTACTGTTTCATTGTAACCAAATGGTGAAACTCTAGGATCAAAGAATTCTCCCCAGCCTTCGCTAAAACTACGGCTGGCAGGCCATTCACCTGCTTGCCCCGCGTAATCTTGATGAAGCGGGGTCTTTTGCATATGTTCAATAATCTTCGGTACCAATTCTTCATATTCTTGCTTCGAATACTGCTTGTTCAAAATGCAATACTGCTTATGGCGAAGACCGATTGAGGCAAAAAGATTTTGGGAATTAAAACAATAGTCACAGTAATATGAATCGTTGAGATATTCGCATGTTATGCAGCCTATTGAGCGATATGCAAAATCATTTCCAAAGCTTTCATAGATTAGTTCTCCTTGCGAACAGCCTTCGATATCATAACTATCTTGTTGTTTAGAAACCTCAAACGCATAAGTCAGTTCACGACTATCAAAAATAAGGAAACCGTTTCCAATATTTTGTGAGTGAAAAATATGATCGCCGCTTACGTTCTCATTATCAAAACCGGGAAATCCTCGATGAATTGCTTTGGTTTTAATCAGTTCAAGAAACTTCTTTTTCAGCTTTGATGCATAGTTATCATAACCGAGCTTACTTTTTTCCTCTTCAAACTTTTCTTTGGAAACTGGCTTATTAAAAA
>JAPLVM010000023.1 GCA_026397115.1 Patescibacteria group bacterium | reverse complement strand
TGTTAGCAGATAATGGGATAATATCTGGATACAGTGATAATACTTTCCGGCCGGATAGATCAGTTACGCGCGCTGAAGCGCTCAAGATCATGATGAAAGCTCTGGATATTCCGTTAAGCTATCAAAACGCGCAGACAGTTTATTTTAATGATGTTGACCCTAATGCTTGGTATCGCCAGTATGTGCAAACTGCTAGAGACTTATCAGTAATCAATGGTTTTGTTGATGGATCATTTCGACCTGATGAGCCGCTGACCAGACTGGCCGCTTGGAAAATACTATTATTACTGGATAAACGAATAAGCGCTGTGAATTCAAATGATTATTGGTATTTTGAATATGCGCGGAAAGCAAAAAATCTTGGTTTAGCTGACGGACTTGTCCCTGATACTGAGCTTTTTAATACAAATAGTTTAATTACCAGAGGCGTTTTAGCTAAAACTGTTTTTCGGTTGTTAGCCATTAAATACAGCCAAGCTGTTCGATATACTGACTCATTTGGAGAACTGATTAAGAATAAGACTTTGGCGCAAATCAATAATGTGACCAGCTCAGCTGGAAGCGAAACTCAAACTAGCGATACGGAATCAAGTGCATTGACTCAAACTCTGACGCAAACTAAAAGCACAACCGATCGTTATGCTGGAACTCTAAACGTTTCTTCTGATACGAATACGCCAATGGCAAATCAAATTTTAATGGGCAGTTATAGCCAAGAGCTTTTCCGATTTCGGATAAGATCTGATTATGCGGACACGCCTTTGGAAAAAATACGAATTGAAACTGATGGCGGATTAAAACAAATCTCGCAATTATATCTGTATAATCGCGGTCAGCAAATTGGCGCTGGACATTATCTAACATCGATAAATAACAGTCCTGACAATGGATATGCTGAATGGCGCTGGCAAGACAGCGATCGCCCAATAATACCGCGTAATAGCGAAGAAGTAATATCAGTTTATGCGGATATGGCGGCTGCACAAACGACTGGCAGTCATAACGGACAAGAGGCTAATTTTAAATTATCTTTAATTGAAGTTTCGGGTCCATATAATGATTTGCTCGGACGGCTTCTGACATCAAATATATTCATACCATATGATATTTTGCCTAAAGTCGCGCTGAGTAGCAGCGTTATATATGGAGATCGAGGCATACCAACCAATGATATGAAGGTTTTTGGTTTTGCAATAAAGGCAGATGAAAACTCAAAGGATACGAGGACGCAAGCAGTACGGCTAGATAGGATTAAATTTACGATAGATGGCTATATTGGAGCGCGTAACTTTAGATTATATCGTGAAGCTGATGATCAATTGCTTGCAAGCGTGAATGATTGCCGACCTTCTTGGCAATCCGCAACCGAGGAAATAATTTTTGATTTATCATCAATATCTACTGATTTGCGACGAATTGATGAGGGACAAAGTCAAAATTACTATTTGCGAACCGATGTTTATGGCGATAAAAATAGCTCGATTACCATGTCGATAGCTAGTCTCGGAAGCATAAACAATGATCAGGAAATTGATGGAGATATTGCTTGGTCAGCAATAAGCGGCGAGCTTGTTACAGCATCGTCGTCTTTGATACGTCAATCACCAAATGATTTAGTTGCGCCAGCGATTTATTTTTCTGCAGGTAGAGGAGATTGGCTGGAGTGTCCATAATAGCGACGCGCTACGCGCGTCTCGTTCGTACCGAAATAGGGTGATTAAAAAAATCCGATAATTATATCAATTTCCTATCCCTCCAAATCTGCTATTTCACTATTAAGTTGGTTTACCACTCTTAATCTTGAATTTGTAAAAAAATCTTTTATTTGCTTATATTTTCTAAATAAATCAAGCAGACTGATTGCGCTGTATTTATAATTAAACTGTATTTGTAGATATTTATCATCTAAGATTTTTTCTTCAAAATCTTTATAGACAAAATCGGATGTTGGATATAAATTTTTCTTGAATTCTTTAAATCCGTAAATTTTAATGTTTGGAAAAATTTTTAGTGAATCGAATTCAACCTTTTTAAATGTGCTTGAAAATACAATTGCAACGAGATATAAAGTGTCATTAAAAATTCCAATTTCACATATATCAGTTGTAACTGTCGGAATTTCGGTTTTTATCGGGTTGTTAAAATCATCATAATTATCTGATGTCATCTCTATATTGCTAACGGGATTGCCGTCTTCGATAAGTGATATTCTAAATTTTTGTAAAAAATTTAAAGGAATCATAATTTTATTCTAAATTCGAATCTATCAAGCGTTAGCTCTAATATTTCTTAAAATTCCTGGCGGAGGGGAAGGGATTCGAACCCCCGATCCCGTAAACGGGATAACGGTTTTCAAGACCGCCGCATTCGACCACTCTGCCACCCCTCCGAAAGTTGCTATTTTAAAACATTATCTTTAATCCATTTTCTACCAACCCCAGTCTTTAAAAAGTTTTCACGTTTGCGAGTGCTGGTGTAATCAAGAAAATCTAATTTGCAAGTAATTTTTTTGCCTGGATATCCCAATCAAAAATTGGAATTTCAAGCTTAGCCTTGTTCAGAGACTTTTTTAATTCATCAATGAATACACCACTACCTTTTACGGAAACTGATTTTCCGTCGCCTGAGAGAATATGTGTCTTGATTGCACCGCAGGATGGTGAACCTTCAATTCCAAAAATGCCGCAAATTTGATAATCATTTTCTAAATATGCTTTTATTTGCTCTATAACCTTTTTAGCAATTATTTTTGAAATTATTTTCATTCGGCTGTTATCATAATACTCTTTTGTTGCCGGTTCTCTGATCAATGGCTCAAATTGAAGCTGGGGGCAATCGATGGCTACTATTCCGTATTCATTTTCAATGCAAAAATCAATGAACTCTTTTACCACTCCATGGCATTTTGCCGTTCTCTGAGCTCTTGCGTTTTGGTTCAGGAGGCAATGACATGCAAAAACTATTTTCTTCGAACGTTTCATTTCGTCTATGTCTATAAAATTGAACTATGAAAACACTCCAGCTTTATTTTACCAAAAAACTCGGTTGTAACAATTACTTTGTTCTCAAACCAAAATAATTTTACCGCTTTGAGAACTGGGCTGCGCGGCGTGCTTTCCGCAGGCCTGGCTTCTTGCGTTCTACTTTCCTTGCGTCTCGCCTTAAATAACCTGCCTTTTTCAATTCTGGACGTAAATCACCATCAAATTCTACCAATGCGCGGGCAATGCCATGACGAATAGCCTCTGCTTGCGCAGTTAAGCCACCTCCTGCAACTCGAATTGTAAAGTCAAAGTCTTTTCTCTTTTCCAAAAGTTTCAAAGGAGCTATGGCTTCTTCGGCTTGATCAGCTCTGGTGAAATAATCATTCATTGCTTTTTCATTGATTTCTATTTCTCCTGAGCCGTTTGAATATAAGCGTACGCGTGCAACAGCTGTTTTGCGTCGCCCTACAGCATAAAAATAAATTTGTGCTTTGCTTTTTGGATCGCTTGTTTCTGCTTTGGCAATAGTCTTTTTCTCAATCATCTTTGAATAAATTAGAGTTTAATTGTAGTGGGTTTTTGCGCGCCTAAATCATGGTCAGGACCAACAAAAATGCGCAAACGAGCCATCATCTGACTCTGTAACCTATTTTTCGGTAACATTCCTGAAACTGCATATTCTATGGCAGCTTTTGGCTTTCTAGCCATTAGCTCGCGAAAAGTAGTATATTTGTCGCCACCGCGATAACCCGAGTGACGAACATAAGTCTTTGTATATTCTTTGATGCCTGTCACCTTAACTTTCTCAGCATTAATAACAATTACACCGCGACCGCAAATAATATGCGGTGAATATTCTGGGCGGTCTTTACCGCGTAGAATATCTGCAACACGTACGGCCAAGTGACCTAAAATTTGGTCTTGAGCATCAATTAGCACCCATT
>JAPLVM010000069.1 GCA_026397115.1 Patescibacteria group bacterium | reverse complement strand
ATTTTAGGCGAAGGATCTACGCAAGTAGTTACGTAGGGTATTTTTCGCTATGCTCTGCAGTCCAAGTGCATTACTTATGCAGATTCTTCACCTGGGAAGACCGGCTCAGAATGACAGGAACTTAAGCTAGGATTATCTAAATAGCACAAGGGGTTGCAACCCCTTGCTCCTCTTAAAATCACTCAGCACCTGATAAACTGGGGTTTAAACCACAGTTTATCGCTAAAACTCCTTCAACGTTCATCATTTGGCCCACATGAAAATCACGTCATATAAAGGTTCTGTACCCTTATATGCATCCATTCGGGTATACTAGAGAAGGAAGAAGAGACTAGCGCGTCAACGGCCTAGAGCCACTCAGGATGCAATAATCTCTTCTTTCTCTAGGATTTGGTAAACCACTATGAAACGGGTATGGCCTTGAGCCACTTTAACTCATATGATATGGATTAACCAAATCAACTTTTCTTCCATATTTTTAACACATCGCTATGCAAGAAGAAGTGAAAGCCATTGGAATAGATGTTTCAAAGGCTAAGTTGGATGTTTGCCTTATCGTAGGCAAGCATGAATATTGTCATTTTCAGGTAAGTAATACTAGGGCTGGGATTAATACTGCTATTCGTAAATTTAAAGGCTATGAGGGAAAGATCATTATGGAATCAACTGGCAGGTATCATTTACTCTCTGCCTTATTGCTTAGTAAATCTGGACTAGATGTTCGGGTAATAAATCCTTTATTGGCTAAGAAACATAGTACAGGCAATATTCGTAAAAACAAAACAGATAAGGCAGATGCTCAAACTTTAGCTAATATGGCTTTGCTTGAACCTAAACTTCCAGACAAATTTCTAAATGAGAAAGATGATATTGGTATTAGACAGAAGATCGGGCTGATTTCTTCATTGGAACATCAATTACAGTCTTTGAAAGCCATGTTGAAAGATTATACAGAATTTCAAGAACAATTAGATTTAACCGAAAGTGCAGCAGAAAAGAAAATCAAGGAAACTATTAAAGATTTATCTAAAGCTAAACGAGAGCTGGAAGAAGAAATAGAGATGTCAGTAGCCAATAACAATGATAACTATGTATCTCGCAAGCAAATATTAACATCAATCCCAGGCGTTTCCAATTTTCTGGCTACATTGTTACTACAGATGTTGGATACAAACAATTGCAACAGCAATAAGCAATGGATTGCCTTTACAGGTATGGACGTGGCTCTTAAGCAGAGCGGTCAATGGGTTGGAAAGGGTAGATTATCTAAACGAGGGAATGCTTACCTACGTAAACGATTATTCTCTGGAGCTTGGGGTGCCATAATGAATAACAAACTATTCCGTATGATATATGATGAATTAAGATCCAAGGGTCGTCGTTACAGAGAAGCAGTTGTTATTATCGCTAGAAAGATACTGCGGATTGCCTTTACTTTACTCAAGAAAGAAATGTTCTTTGATGCAAAATTATGCTTTTCAATTTGACTTTTACCTTTAACGGGCATCCTGAGCCGGTATTTTAGGCGAAGGATCTACGCAAGTAGTTACGTAGGGTATTTTTCGCTATGCTCTGCAGTCCAAGTGCATTACTTATGCAGATTCTTCACCTGGAAAGACCGGTTCAGAATGACAGAAACTTATATGTATTATCCCCCGAGCAATATATCCCAGTGATGCCCAGTGAAATCTGGCTCCCAGCGAAATTTATAGATGCAAGAACCTGCGCGGACTTCATATTGACCGCCATCTTTCACATTATAAGCTCCAGATCTTTTGGCAATGTTTGCTATGCAATTGATCGCGCCGTTACCACTGTTTATATTAATACCAAAGTCAAGCTTCATACCTTGCATATGTCCTGCAGTTTCTGAGTGCTCTCTCATCTCAGTTCCGCCTGAAATTACCCATGTTGATGATTTGGCATTACACATTGATGGATCATTTTTCAGGTAATTTATGCAGTCTATAGTGTAAGACTGCAAACCAGATAAGCAGGTGTCTTTATAACTGTTTTCTACAAATCCGTCGAGTCTTTTCAACATTTCAATGTTACCATTTTGACATGCCAATGATCCTGGCTGTTGCGCAGGATACATAGACGGATCAAGCGCGCCTCCTTGAAATGAAGCTAACGCACTCACAGATTGGGTGGGTTTTGACGCGGCTTTGCTACCGGATGGACAGCCTCCTGCCATGTCAAAGCCAAGTTTACCGATTTGACCAAATAAATCATTTGGGATAGCGCTTCTATATTGTTCGCAGGATATAGTTAAAAGACTAGATATAATAATAATCAAAAGAACAATTATGCCTAATACAATGGCTACAGGGCCCCAAACTTCTGAGGTTCCTGCGGCGGCACCGGCAGCACCTCCAGTAGCTGAGCCAGCAGCAGGAACGCCTCCTCCTGCTACAACGCCAGCTTCACCGACTGCACTGGCGGCTTCACCGCTTCCCCCAGCGCCTTCTCCGCCCCTTGGTGAAGTATTTGCTTTTGGCTGCTTTGCCTTTCGCAAATCGCCATTCTTTACCCTGCTTCTAGGGCCTGATTGTTTTGATGTATTTTTTATCATACCGTTTTGACCAAGATTAATTGGTTGGCTGCCTTGTGCGCTGTCTAATCCGCTTTCAGGCTTAGGCATGCGCGTAGGCTTTGCAGGAGTTTCAGCGCTACTTGGCTGAGAAGGTTTTGGCGCTGAATCAGCTTTATCCGATTGCGAACCATCTTCTGTTTCTTGGGAGTGGCTATCATCTTCTTTGTCTTTATTACTACTCTTTTTGAATTTTTCTTTTAGCTTCTTTTTAAAGTCATCTTTTAGCTTCTTTTTCAACTCTTCAATATCTTGATTTTCCTCATCTTCTTGACCCCCAGGTTCCCTTTCCTCATCTTGCTTCTCTCCAGGCTTTTGCTCCTCTTTACCATCTTTTTTTTCTTCACCTTCTTCTTCTTTTGGCTTTTCTTCTTGCTGATCTTTAGATTCTTCGGGTTCTTCTTTGTCTTCCTCGTCTTGCTGTTTCTTTTTTTCAGCCTCTTCAGCCTCCTTAGCATCCTCATCCTCGAGCTGCTGGTAAGCTTTTAAAAGTTTTTCCTCATCATCTAGCTTATCTTGATCATCATCACTCTCTTCAGCTTGATGAGAAATAGGCTCGTCAGCTTTATCAACATCGTTAGCCTTTGGCTTATCTTTGCTTAAAAAAGAAGTTTCTGGCTTCTTGTCAGATTGCAAAACATGATCTTGTTTTATTGCAAACGTACTTTCCTCTGTAGCAGGCTTTTCTAACTCTACCTTACTTTCAGAATCAGCTGCTGAGGATGACCGCGCTTGCGATAAATGCTCTGCTTCTTTAACTTGAGTTTCTTTAACCTGCACATCAACCTTAAGCCCTTGCGCATTAAAAGTCTCAGTTTTATTTGGTTCAATGGTTTTTTTATTTTCAAAGGCAGTTTGTTTTTTTTCTACAGATTCGCCATCGTTAACTTGAGCCTGTATATCAAGCTTTGGATTTTCATTTTCAACATGTACATTTTCATCGTTATTTTGATTTTTATTGTCATCCATTTCCTAAATCAAAAATAATTACTTTAAGGTAATACGGCTTCTTCTATTGCCTCTACTCCTTCGCCAGTCTCCTTTGCTTTGTCTTTCAGATATTGAACTCTATCAAGCAGATCACCGACAGCAGCATCGGTTCTTTCTGCACATTCCTTAATATTATCTCTTATACCTTCAAACTTGGATTCTTCATCATATACTGAGTCATTGATAGACCTATGTAGATCAGCCATCTCTCCCTGTAATCCCTCAAATTGCGTGCGTATTGTATCAACTTGTTCTTCGTGGCTACCCTCTAGCTTTCCCAAGACTTGCTTAAACAGCTCATCAAAATTCGCGGCAACACCCTGAAGCGCTGTCTTTGTGTCCCTGCCAACTCTCTGAGCTTGCATCAAATAGTTTTCTGTCAGATGCGCCAATGTATTTTCGAGAATATCATACCATGATTCAAAATCTTTTGGATCTATCTTGGCTGTAATTGATGTTGGCCGCGCCTGACTATTGTCATCATCATGACGCCGAGCTTCGCCTCCTCCGCTACCGCCGCTGCTACCGCTACCGCCACTATCACCTCTATTGCCTCCTCCGCCAGAAGGCGCTGGCCAAGACCAGCCATCATTTGCATCGCTGCCACTACCGCCTTGAGCTTCTCTTCGCGCTGCCGCCTCTTCCTTTTTTTTCTTGTTCGCTTCTTTATACTTTTCATCTATTTCCTTACCAGCAGCCTGAAACTCGGTGCGCTTCTCAGGCTCAGGAAATTGAATCTTATCCCAAAACTGGGTTGGATTATTATCCTCCGCTGTCATGTCAGCCATAATTCTTTGCAAACCTCCCATTTTGAGCAAATCCTCTCCTGTAATAACCCCTTTGTTTACTGCCTCTCTTACTGTTCTAAACAAGCTAGCAATGAACTTTTTATCTTTCAAACCTTCAAGATTTTTATTAATCACAAACTTTTCAAAAAAGTTATCAATAGAATCTTTCCAGTGTGCGAGTTTAGCCGGACTCCACTCTTTCAACATTTCCTCTTTATCAATTTCTATAGTTCCGTCGCTCCTTTCTTTCATAACTTTTATTAAGTCTCTTGGGTTATAGTCAATATAATCAATCTTATGCCAAGTCGTTCCATCTTTGTCCACAATGTCTTCGTGAATCACAGAGTTTGCAAATCTGCTAGCATTGATTTTTGCCATTGTTGCGTCATAATTCGCTTTATCTTGGGAATTGCTTAAATCATATGACTTGGAGCGAATTCTAGTTACAGTAGTTGAGTTTTCGCTACCGCTTGATCTTAGCTCAAATATGCTTTTCATAAAGTTCTGTGCTTGTTCTTTTGCATTCGCACCTTCTTTAAAGTGCTTATAAAATAGCGAATGAAGTTGCAAAGCATCTTTTGACTCAAACATCGCTTCATTCACCCTCTCAACTGTTGGCTGATACAATATTGCGTGCCGCCTTTCTCGCTGATTCTGCCATTTTATCGTCAGCCTCTTCCATTTCAGCAACTTCAGTTGCATATGTATCTTCACCATACATACCACGGCAAAGAGCGCTCCATAGCTCCATATCATCCACAAACTTCTTGGCTTTTGTGCGCATAAATGTCTTGTACTGACCTTTATCTGCCAATAACTTAAGCCATGCTTTCAAGTCGCCGCCATACATTTTGCCATATTCTTCAGTAGCGGTATATTTGTCAACACCGTCATGTTCACGCTTTGAGATATAATCGTTGTATTGCGCGCCTGTAAAGCTAGCTGCATTATTCGCGATTTTATCAGTATTTTGCAATCGCTCCTCACTTCGTTTTTTATCCTTGCTACCGCCAATAATCATATCAAAATATCTTGCCTCTTCACCCAAAAGTAATTCTACTGCCTCTTTTTCATTAGCTCTTTTTGTCGCCTCGTCTTTTTCATTTTGGTTGACCGCCACAAATAACCTACCAAAAGTATCTTCTCCTTCAGCTTTTTCAGATGCAACGAGAGCCTGGGCTCCCCACTCCATAGCTATTTTTGGACTCTTTTTAGCAAAATCGCGTAAATCTTGGATACTTTTTATATTAGGTTTGATTTTCTTTTCAATTAAGTCATCTCTAAGCTGGCTACCTGCCATGACCTTCATCCTCTCTTTAATTTTATTTCTCTCTTCATTTTCAATTATAATACGACTATTTTGAGAATCTGCAACCCGTATCTTGTGTACGTCACTACGATTTGCATATTCTAGGACAAGATCTGCGAAATTCTCCTGATGCCTGCGTACGTATTTTTCTGTTTGTTCTGTATCATATAATTGATCTGAGAAATCTTTCCAAGTCCTACCTCTTTCAGCCTGGTCTGTACTGGCAAGTAGCCCTTCTTGCTTTTCTTGCTTTGCCAAACCTTGAAAACTTGTCCAATCAGCCGCAAGATTACGATATGCGCTGAAGTTAGGTAGATTTTCAATTTCTTTTTTAGCATTTTCAATTTCATTGTTCTTTTGTTTCCATACATCGATTTGACCCTTACTTCTAGCTAGCGTTGCCTCATCTTGCAACCTGCTTATTTTAACATTGATTTCTGACTTCGCATTATTGCGATAACGATTATCTAAAAACTCAATCCGAGCTTGAACGTCTCCCCATTCTTCATCTTTTGCTCTTCTTTGCTCTCCATAAATCTTTTCGGCTGAAAGATCATTCATATCTTTGGCATTCTTTTCCTTTATTTTCAGTTCATCAGCTTCTTGCATCAATTTTTCACTTTCCAGATGCAAGTCATAGTAGCTGTTATTGCCTACGGCTTTATCTTTATTAAACCAACTACTATTTTGTATTGCAGTTCCTTGGCCACTTAGCTCTCGCATACCAGTAAGCTTCTTCTCCAAGCTTTTCAACCGTGCCGAATATAATTCTTCCAACCCAACCATGTTTGTGTCTTTTTCTCGTCCAGCAACAGTTTTCTTCATGTGTAATTCTTTCAAAGAATCTAATTTTTTTTCTTTTTGCTCTACGCGCGTTCCAGCACCAGCCAACCAGTTTGGAGCATTGAGTAACCGCGATTTAAGCAACTCGCGGCCTGCTTCTTTTTCCGAGCCATCTTTCATAAGCTGTTCATACTTATTGCGATGCTCTTCTGATTTTGTATCAAGCCAATTTCCTGCAGTTTTAAGCACATCACGCCTGATAACGCCTTTGAGTCCAGTCTTGCCTTCGCTACCCTTCCAAAGATAATCTCTGCCTTTGGTTAGGCCTTTCTTAACTGTGCTGTCAAAAAGCTTTTGTCCAACGGCAGCTAATTCGCTTGTTAGCTCATTGTCTTTGACTGCTTTGGCTGTTAGTTTGCAAATAGCAATCAATATTCCAAAAATCAGTATGACCTGCCAAAAGTCTAATGTAGTTGCATTGTCACCAAGTAAAGAATTAGCTTGGCCAGCGGCAAACTCACCCATTCCTTTCATGCCAGCCAATTCATTATAAGAAGGCGACTTTCTAACCAAATCAGCAAAACCTGTGATTATACGTCCGCCCAGAGAGAAGAAAAACGCAACTACAGCTGGCATAAAAGCCAGCTCCATTAAATTCTTCCAAAATTTATCCCATGTCTGCCCTTTAAATTCTGGCACTACAAAACCAAGCCAAGCTAATGGCGAGATAGCAAATAACAACCATAGGGCTGCGGCCCGTGCGGCAAAGGCAAAAAATATTTGCAGTAAGGAGCTCAGTAAGTAACACAACAAAACTACAGCTCCAATTAGATATGTAGACCTTAAAAGAGCGCTTCCCATTCCCTCAAGCGCGCCTGAAGTAAAAATTCCAAACCAGCCAAATAATGGAGAAATCATCTGCCAGACTAGGTTACTTTGATTTCCTGCATTAATGCTATTTCGTACTATTTCATACGCGATCTGCCCAACATCCAAAACTAGCCAGCAAATCACCCAACTAAGATTAACCAGAATAACAGCTGCAACAAAATTTGGTATGAATTTTTTAATAGAGTAATTGTCCATTTGCACCTGCAAAATGTTCATCACTGCCACGCCAACCAAAACTAATGCGAAACACATGTTTACAAAGTCACGCAATACTGTCCACACATCTTTTATCAATATCACTGGCATATCAAAAGCAAGTTCCATCATTTTTTCAATTCCCCATCCAACAACGCGGAGTATAATTGCAAATATGCTTACTAAACCGCTCAATATATTGTTTATGACAGTATTCCAAACCCAACCAAGGGCAGAATCTAGAATATCAAATTCTTTATAATTCTTCATTCGTAAGATCGTCTCATAGCCAACGGCAAACTGATGATTGATTTTATACGAGACACATATCACATAGTGGCTATCTTCCTGAACACACTTGGCAAGTTTCAACAACTTGGCTTCTGGCTCATTATCGGAACTAGAGAAATAAGCTGCCGCACGTCTGTAAAACTCGCATGCTTCTGCCGCGCCGACCAATTTACTATCTATGCCCTTACTCATATTCTCATTAAGAGTATCCCATGCATTCATGTCGTGAGTCCACTCGACAAATTTTTCAATTGGAGGAAGGGATTCCGATGAGAATTCGTAATAAGAAGTATTTGTTGTAGGTCCGTTGCCATAACCAAACTGAGAGTCCTGCAATTTTGTAAACCCATCCTCACACTTTACCTCTGCCGCATTCGCATGCCCCAAAAATACCCCGCCTGCGATAAGCAAAGTTATGAAAACCAACAATATATTCTTTATTTTATTACTTAGCACCTTTGTTTTTATTTATATCTGACAACACCAGCAAGTTCATTCAGTCTCTTCTGGAATTCGGCAACTGACAACTGACATCAAGCATCCAAAAGCCAATGAAATTTACCTCATTTCATTCTATCAGATTCTATGCCTATAAACAATTACATGTGCTTTGCAGGCTTAGGCTGAGACACAAATTCCCTTGACTGTTTATAGCAATGTTGCGGTGTAAAATGTAGGGATCAAAAATTTTTGATCC
>JAPLVM010000001.1 GCA_026397115.1 Patescibacteria group bacterium | reverse complement strand
AAAAGCTCCGAAATCAAGCGTCTTTGTTACTACACCGTCAAACTCATCTCCAGGCTTTGGCTCATAAACCAAATCTTGTATCCATTTTTGTGCCTTTTTAGCTCCTTCCGCTTCAGTACTTGTAATGAATACTAAGCCTTCATCATTTATATCAATATGAACTCCAGTTGCCTCTGTAATCGCATTAATGGTTTCTCCGCCTTTGCCAATCACCATACCAATCTGGCTTGGATGAACTTGCACTGTGATGATTCGCGGTGCATTTTTAGACAATTCAGCTCTAGGCTCAGAAATCACGCTCAACATCTTATCCAAAATAAACAAACGACCTTTGCGCGCTTGCGTTAGAGCCTGCTCAAAAATTTTTGGAGTAAGCCCTTTTACTTTAATATCCATTTGAATTGCAGTAATGCCGTCTTTTGTACCTGCAACTTTAAAGTCCATGTCACCTGTGAAATCTTCTTCACCTTGTAAATCTGTTAATATCTCAAATTTAGATAAATCTTCTGTGGCAACCATTCCCATTGCAACGCCTGCAACCGGTTTTTTGATCGGTACGCCAGCATCCATAAGCGCTAATGTTGAACCGCAAACTGCAGCCATTGAACTTGAACCATTTGAGCTTAAAATTTCAGTAACTAGGCGCAGCGTGTATGGAAAGTCTTTTTCTGCAGGAATCATTGGAAATAGCGCACGCTCAGCCAAAGCTCCATGCCCAATTGAGCGATTATTTGCAAGCAAACGAGAATCTGTTTCACCAGTAGCAAAAGGTGGAAAATTATAATGATGCATATATCTTTTCTTCTCTTCTCCATAAAGCGTCTCCAGCACTTGCGAATCGCCAGGTGATCCAACAGTGACAGTGGTTAAACCTTGTGTTTCACCGCGCTTAAACATGGCTGAACCATGCAGACGCGGGAACAAACCTACTTCTGCCTCAAGTTTGCGTACTTCATCCATTGCGCGCTTACCAAGTCTTTTCTTATTATCCAAAATATCAGTACGGATTTTTTGCTTAACCAATTTATTTAGAATCTCTGGAATATATGCTTTGGCTTTACTGTCTAAATCAGCGCTCTCAGCATATTCTTCTTTAGCTTCTTGAAATAGTTTTTTCATTGCTAAGTCACGATCTCTTTTCGCCTTGATATCAAGTACTTTAGCAATCTGTTTTTCATATTTAGCAATAAGAGTTTTTTTCAAATCAGCAGGCGGCTCATAAACAGGAATCTCAAATTTTGAGCTACCAATTTCTTTTGCGATTTTGGATATAAAATCTGTTATTGGCTTAATAGTTTTCTTGGCCAAATCAATCGCTTCAAGCATAAGATCTTCTGAAACTTCATTTGCGCCAGCCTCGATCATAACCACATTTTCAGATGTTGAGGCAACCACCAAATCCAAATCAGAAGTTTTTTCTTGCTTTAAAGTCGGCTGGATAATCAGCTTTCCATCTATAAGACCAACGCGAACCATGCCTAAAGGTCCATCCCAAGGAATATCAGAAACAGCCAAAGCTGCGCTAGCTGCCATACCAGCAATCATATCTGGACGATTTTCATCATCAGCAGAAATAATAGTTACAATGACCTGCGTGTTATTACGCATTTTGCTATTAAAAAGAGGCCTGATTGACCGGTCAACTACTCTCTGCGACAAAATTGATTCATCAACTGGCCTACCTTCGCGCTTAACAAAACGCGATCCTTTGATTATGCCACTTGCATAAAACCGCTCTTCATAATTCACCATAAGCGGCATAAAATCGCAGTCAACTAAATCCTGCGATG
>JAPLVM010000006.1 GCA_026397115.1 Patescibacteria group bacterium | reverse complement strand
CCAACAACGGCAGTATTTACAGTAAACGCCTCAGTTAAAGTTAACTCAACTCTATCTACTGTACCATCTGCTAAGTTATCCAAATACTTCTTAGTCATAACAATAGGCTTAGCTCCATCAGTAGGCGCGATACCTGGCGTGTTAGTTAAAGGGTTAGAAGTTAAGGTAACGCTATTATCCGTATCGTCATTATTATAGGCAATTATTGGCGCTGTCGCGCCACCAGTAATATTGTCGCTAGCAGTAATCGCGACATCGAGAACCTCGTCAGTACCTAGGCAAGTAAGACCTGTTATGTCAGTTACTCCAATAGTGCCTGCCTCTGTAATAGACCAGTCACTTTCTTCAAAAGCACACGCTGTCACATCTTCATCAAACGTGATTTTGATATTATCTACTTTACCATCGCCGCCAACGTCTTCATAGACGGCCGTTACGATAGTAAGAACAGCTTGAGTTTCTGGTATTTTTTCACTCAAAAAGAAGCCGGCCATGGCAATAAATATAATAGAGAGAGTGGTAAGTAGCTTCCAGCCGACTTTGGAGCTACGCCACCTTGGGGAGAAGTGCACGTTCATGGTGAATAAAAAATAAAAATATTGTTAAACTAGATGGAGTGTCTCAAAAAACACCTATGAGGACAAGCGATTTCAGTTTTAATTAATCTTTTGTCCAGTTAAAAAGGACTTTATAGTGCAATAAAACTACTCGCTCCCAACCAAGCCAAATTGAAGATGGCCTTTTGCGAACGCGCATATACAGGACTTTCGAAAATCATGCCAATCAACTCTTCTCGATCCAGAGAAATCACTGCCACCTTGTCATCATATATGGTGATCTCATGTTCAAACCAAAACTCCTTAGGATTTACAAACAAGATTTCCAGTAGATCAGCAGGGAAGTCTTTCGGATAATACTTTTTTGGATACTTGAAAGCCTCAGGGCTTGAAGGGCAGATAATGCGAGTTTTAAGACGCCTTTCCCTTTTCTTGTACGCATATTGATTTAGATAGTCCTTAAAAATATCGCTGGCAGCTTTCAAATTGGAGTATCCAAGTAGCTCTGTTTTGGCTGTCAAAGTATCATCAAGAATGCTCTTTAAGCCTTCAAGCCCTTCAAAATAACGAATCTTTGGCTTAAAAGTAGAAGTATTGGCAATTGACAATAGCTCGGGCAATATCTTTCTGCCATATTCAAAACGATCTTCCAAAGAGTTCACTAATTTTTGCGGGGGTTCGGGCATGTAATAGTAGGCGCTTTCTTTTTTAATACCAGCAACAAGACCTTTTTTGATCAGCTTCTCAATTGTATAGTAGCAATTTACTCTTGGCAGCTTGGCTTTGCGCGCTATGGTACTGACATATCCGCCACCGAGTTCGAGCAGGGTGATGTAAACTTTGCCTTCAGCTTCAGTTAGGCCGAGAGATTCGAAGTCTGGGTAGAGCATGAAAGTGTTGTAAAACTATTTCTACAGAAATTATAAGACTTTATGGCTGAAAGTAAAGGCTTAAATAAGCCAAATAATTTGAATACGGTTTATTTATATATTTGTGACGTGTTTACATCTTTTAGCAAATCTTGTATAAAGACCGCATCTTGCTTCTAACAAAAGATTATGTCATCAGTAAATAAAGTTTGTCGCCAAAACCCCTCTCATCAGTTTGTAGTTACCGATGAAGATCAGGCTTTTTATGAAAAGATTGGCGTGTCGCATCCGACTTTGTGTCCAGATTGTAGGCATCAGAGAAGGTTAGTGTTTAGAAACGAACGGAGCTTATATCACCGTAAATGTGACTTATGTCAGAAAGAGATTATCTCCATTTATTCTTCTGATAAAAAACTTCCTGTTTATTGCCCTGAGTGCTGGTGGAGCGATAAATGGGATCAACGGCAGTATGCTTGTGATTTTGATTTTAACCGCCCATTTTTTCCGCAATTCGATGAATTACAAAATAAGACGCCAATATTAAGTATGGTGAATAACCGTCCTGAAAACAGTCAGTATTGCAATCAGACAACGGCCATGAAGAACTGCTATCTTTGCGTTAATGCCTTAAACGGTGAAGACTGCTATTATACAAAAGGCACAACGAATACACGAAATATAGTTGATTGCCTGAGGGTTTTTGATTGCGAGCTCTGCTATGAATGTATTGATTGCCATAACTGCTACAGCTGTCGCTATACTCAAAATTGTAAAACTTGTACCAATTGTGACTTTGACTCCGATTGCATCGGCTGTACAGATTGTTTTGGCTGCGTTGGATTGCGGAACAAGCAATATTACATCGGCAATAAGCAATATTCAAAAGATGAATATCAAAAGATATCAGATCAATTATGGCAGGATAATACCCCTGGAATTATAAGCATAAAATTTCAGGAAATGACTGCTAATATGCCTCGTAAGTACGCTATGATTTTAAATAGCGAGAATTGCACAGGCGACAGCATTGCAGATTCTAAAAATTCCTTAGATTGCTATGATGTTGCGTCTGCGGAGAATGTCCGCTATTGCTATGACATATTACCTCCGTCAACAACTCACGATTGTTATGATATCTCGACATTCGGAAGGGGAATGGATCATTGTTATGAAGCAGTTTCGACTGGCATCAGCGCAAGTAACTCTTTATTCGTTAGCAATTGCTGGGAAAATATTGATAACCTTCTTTATACTTCTTCGTGCGTACATAATTGTTCGAACCTTTTTGGTTGCGCAAACCTGAGGCATTCGCAATACAATATTTTTAATAAGCAATATACAGCTGACGGTTACAAACAATTGAAAATCAAAATTATTGAGCACATGAAAAAGACTGGCGAATGGGGAGAGTTTTTTCCAATGTCCTTGTCCTTATTTGCTTATAATGAGGCTCTTGCGCAAGAGTTTTTTTCTATAGATAAAGAGGAAGCACTTAAATCAGGCGCTAAGTGGAAGGATGAGGATATTATCAATCGTTATGATGGACCTAAGATAAATATTCCAGACAGGATTTCCGATGTATCTGATGATATTCTCAAGAATATTTTAATTTGCGACATTTGCGATAAGAATTACCGCATCATATCGCAAGAATTGAAGTTTTATCGACAGGTCAATGTTCCAGCCCCAAGAGACTGTCCAAACTGTCGTCATAAGGCTCGGCTTGCAAAACGCAACCCTCGCCATCTTTGGGATCGTACTTGTATGAAGTGTGGTGTTGGTGTAAAGACTACCTATGCGCCGGAAAGATCCGAGATCGTTTATTGTGAAGACTGCTACAATAAATCAATTTATTAAGTTAAGTCTGATGGCTGATATAAATAAAGTTTGCCGCCAAAACCCTTCTCATCAGTTTGTAATTACTGACGAAGATCAGACTTTTTATGAAAAGATAGGCGTGCCGCATCCGACCTTGTGTCCGGATTGCCGCCAGCAAAGGAGACTGGCTTTTAGAAATGAAAGAGCGCTTTATCACCGCAAATGCGATTTATCTGGGAAGCAGATTATTTCTATGTATCCATTAGATAAATCATTTCCGGTTTATGCTCCAGATCAATGGTGGTCTGATAAGTGGAATGCTCTAGAGCATGGACGTGATTTTAATTTTGATAAACCGTTTTTTACACAGTTCTCAGAATTAATGGGCAATGTGCCAAGAATGGCATTAGGATTAGTAAACGTAGAAAACAGTGATTATTGCAATTATACTGGTGATTTGAAGAATTGTTATTTGTGTTTCGGATCGATTTTTGCTGAGGATTGCTACTATGGATCACCATATTATTGCAAAGATTGCGTTGATGTACTTGTAACACGCGATAGTCAATTTTGCTATGAATGTGTAGATTGCGAAAAGCTTTATGAATGTTTATTTTGCCAAGATTGTTACAATAGCAATGGCTTACTTTATTGTTATGACTGCCAAGGATGCAATAATTGTATTTGTTGCGCTGGTCTTCGCAAAGCAAGCTATTGCATCTTCAATAATCAGCTAAGCAAAGACGAGTATGAAAAACAGAAGTCTTTCTTGGGAGCAAATCATGGTGATTTGCAAAAGATAAAAGTTTCGTTTGAGAAGGTAAAGGCAAGCGTAATTCGTAAATTTGCCATTCAGCAACTATGCGAAAACTCGACGGGCAGTTATTTAACCGAATGCCAAAATGTTCAGGAAAGCTTTTATGTTCGTCGGGCTCGTGATTCAAAATATTTGATGCAAACGATTGATATCAAAGATAGCTATGATGTAAATTTTATGGAAGAATCAGAGTTAATTTATGACTCTTTTGGCGCTTATCGGAATTATCATAATTCCTTTTGTAATACGGTTTACGAATCGTCTAATATGCTTTACTGCGATTGGTGTATGAATAGTTGTAGCGATTGTTTTGGATGTATCGGCTTGAAACATAATCAATACTGTATATTGAATAAGCAATATCAAAAAGATCAATATGAGGCGCTTTTGCCACAAATTGTTGAGCGCCTTAAAAAGTCGAGCGAGTATGGAGAGTTTTTTCCATTTTCAGTTTCCCCCTTTGGCTATAATGAAACTGTTGCCCATGAGTACTTTCCATTAGCCGAAGAAGAAGCGATGAGCAGCCTAGGGGCTAAATGGAAAGATGATGATATTGATAATCATTATCAAGGACCAAAAGTTATTATTCCGGAAAGTGCTAAAGATGTTTCAGATGAGATTATCAAGCAAATTCTTACTTGCGATTCTTGTGCTAAAAATTATCGCCTTATTCCTCAAGAATTGAAGTTTTATAGGCAGATGAATATTCCAGTTCCTAGAGACTGCCCAAACTGTCGGCATAAGGCTCGTCTAGCGTTGCGTAACCCTCGCCATCTTTGGGATCGTACATGTATGAAGTGCGGTGTCGGTATCAAGACTACTTATGCGCCGGAGAGAAAAGAAAAGGTGTATTGCGAAAAGTGTTATAACGAAAGTGTTTATTAATCATTAATCATGTCTGGGATTATAAAAATCTGCCGCCAAAACTCTTCTCATCAATTCATTATTACCGATCAGGATCAGGCTTTTTATGAAAAGATTGGCGTGCCGCATCCGACTTTGTGTCCAGATTGTAATTTTCAAAACAGGATAGCTTTTCGCAATGAACGGAGTTTATATCATCGAAAGTGCGATTTATCCGGTAAACAGATTATTTCGATATACAGCCCTGACAAGCCATATAAAGTCTATGCCCAGGATGAGTGGTGGTCTGATAAATGGGATCCATTGGAATATGGGCAAGAATTTGATTTTTCTCGAACGTTTTTTGAGCAATATAAAAAGCTAAACTCACGCACTCCTAAGGCAGCTATTCAAAATTCCAAGAGCGAAAATTGTGATTACACCAATCATTCTTGGGGCAATAAGAATTGTTATCTAGCAATTGGCACAAACAGTAGCGAAAACTCCTATTATGTTTCTAGAGTTACGTCATCTTCGGGCGTGATTGATTGTTACGATCTACACAAATGCGAATTATGTTATGAATGCTCACAGTCTTCCAATTTGTATCGTTGCCTCTTTTGCCGCTATTGCCAGAATTCGAATGATTTATATCTTTGTGAAAATTGTATAGGCTGTCAAAACTGCTTCGGTTGTATAAATTTAAGAAATAAACAATATTGCATTTTTAATAAGCAGTATCAGCGCGAAGACTATCTTGAAAATATAGCCGTTTTAATAAATGATCAAAATGTTCTAAATAAAACTTTTTTCAAGCTGAAAATGGGAAGTCCTCATAGAGCCGTTATTAATATCGGTTGCGCAGAATCTATGGGGGATAATTTATTAAATTGTAAAAACTGTCGTAATTGTTTTATGCTGAAGGATTCTGAAGATTGCGCAAACTTCATTGCCGGCGGGAATAACAAGGATTGCCGTGACTGTTGTTTTTCGGACGTTAATGAGCTCCAATATAATTGTTCAGCTGTTACTAGAAATTATTCAGTAATTTGTGGAAATTTGGCTTGGTATACGTCAAACTCTTCTTATGCCTACCTCTGTTTTAATAGCCAGTATCTTTTCGGTTGTAGCAGTATCAAAAAAGGTGAGTATTTAATTTTGAACAAACAATATTCCAAGGAAGAATATGAAAAACTTGTTCCAGATATAATAAGTCACATGAAGAAAACAGGGGAATGGGGTGAGTTTTTTCCAATGGTTTTGTCACCTTTTGGATACAACGAGACTGTGGCGCAAGAGTATTTTCAATTATCTAAAGACGAAACCTTGAGCCAAGGGCTTAAATGGCAAGACGCGGACATTGATAATAGTTACAAGGGGCCTAAAGTGGAGATTCCCGATGACATTAATGATGTGAGCGATGAAATTGTGAAAAGCATTCTCACTTGCGATGACTGTCATAATAATTATCGCTTGATTCCGCAAGAATTGAGATTTTATCGAAAAATGAATATTTCTGTGCCTAAGGTTTGTCCAGCCTGCCGGTATAAATTCCGAATGATGAAGCGTAATCCATATCATCTTTGGGATCGGGTTTGTATGAAGTGTGGGATTGAAATTAAAACTACTTATGCGCCGGAGAGGCAAGAAAAAGTGTATTGCGAAAAGTGCTATAACAAAACGATATATTGAAATTTAGTCTAGCCATAGATATACGATACCTATAAAATGCCTATACATTATAGGTATTTTAAAAATTAAAAAGCGGATTTGGAAGCTTTATCAAAAAAGCCTTAAAGAAAACAAAAATGGTTGAAACAAGGTTTTTTTAAATTAGTTAGCTTATTAGAGTAGGCGACTAATGCAAAAGATAAATAATACTTCGGACAATGCATCTTGTACGAAGTGCATGATCCTTTGTACATCAAGAAAAAGATTCTTTTGCCAAAAGCAATCCCTGCCATTCTTCTAGGTTTAAAGTTTGCGCTCTTCTTTGAGGATCAATATTAGCTTTTTGTAAAAGTAATAATATTTTCTCTTTTGCTCCAAAGAAATGCAGGGCATTTTGAAGAGTTTTGCGTCTAGTCCTGAAAATCTGTTCAGCAAACTTTAACCAGACTTCAGCGCCTGTAATAATAGGCTTATCATGCATTTTTATCTGTAAGATGGCACTATCTACCTTGGGAACTGGAAAAAACGATTTAGAAGGCGCTAGAGAGGTGATTTTTGGTGTGCCGAAATTTTGTACCAAAAGAGAGGGGAGACTATGATCCCCTGCTTTGGCGCAAATTCTTTGGGCAACTTCTTTTTGGATAAGAAAAACAATATGAGTTGGCCTCGGCACTTCTAGAAGAAAATGACGCAGGATCTTGCCAGTTAAGTAATATGGGATATTAGCAATTAACTTGTAATTTTCTGTATCTGATAAACATTGATTGGGATTGAAAGTTAGCGCGTTTTCATTAACAATCGCTAAATTTTTTGTATCAATAAATTCTTTGTTCAGCAGGTTAAAAAGTTCATCATCAAATTCAACGGCAATGACTTTTTTTGCGCATTGACAAAGTTCCTGAGTCAAGGTTCCAAGTCCTGGCCCTATCTCCACAATTAAATCATTTTTGTCTAATTCTGCAGCTAATACTATGTTTTTTAAAACTAGATCATCTATAAGAAAATTCTGTCCCAATGATTTCTTGGCTTGTAAATTATACTTATGCAACAAACCCTGAGTTTTATCAGATAAATTGCTCATCTGGCCGATATTTGATAAATATTTTTTCGATGCCCTATTTTGAGGATATGCCATTTGTCATTCTGGCAAAACAAAATAAGTCTATGCGAACCAATTCGTAAGCGATGCGTGGCAGGGGCAAGATCGTATAAAGGTCTTAAATACGATTCGGGAAATTCTGCTGATTTTAATGTCTGCAGTTTCTTTAAAACTTGTTGCTTTACAGACTCCTCCATTTTTTCAAATTGCTTTTTAGCAATCTTAGTAAAGACAATTCGCAACATAATTTAGATAATTAAGTCTGATTCCCCGCTCTTTAAAGACTCAGTTAATTCCTGCTGTAAATTCTTTCTGTTCTTATTTATTTCATAGGCCTCTAGATAATCGTCAATAAAATTATTGCTGTCTTCAAAATAAGGCAAGATGATCATCTTGGGTTTACCACGGTTTATAACCGTATAAGAGTTGCTTTCTATGTTTTTAGAAAACATTCCAATGTTTTTTTGTAAATCCGAGTTATTGATAATAATTGTCGATGGCATAGATATATTATTAATTATATGATGTATTATATTACAGATGATATATTAAATCAAGAATAATTTATTCCACTAATTGCCATTCTAATCCGTATATTGATTCATCTTGCTCATTAGAAGCCTCAATCCCCTTCTCAAGCGGACCTCCCAACCTATAAATGATTTTGCTAACGTTTGTTTTATGCTTTATAAAAACCTCTTTTTTCTTCAATGCATCAATTATCTCTTGACTTCCATCGGTAATTACAATTTTGTTTGCAACTTCTCCCATCGTCATTCCTATTTTTTTCCTTTGATCTTGAACTACTCTAATAAAACTTCGTGCTATTCCGCTTGCTTTCAGCTCCGGCGTAATAACAGTATCTAGTGCCAACACAATCCCCTTTTCTGCCGCTACCGCAAAACCCTCTTTAGCTCGCCATTGAATTTCGTACTCCCCTTCTCCCAGTTCTTCATCCCCAACTTTAACAGTTGTTCTATTAATAAATTCAAAATCACCGGATTTAGCTTTCTGAATGATTTCTTGCACTTTTTTACCAAGACGAGGTCCCAGTATCCGTGCGTCTGGCGAAATAATCATTTCCGCTATGGTAACGTATTGCCCTTTTGTAAATACATTCATCTTTTTTTCAACACCGACATTATCAATCATCCCAAGTGCGCCAACATTCAACTCTTCCAACAATGCTGTTGTATCGTCTCTGTCAAGCACATTTTCATGTGAAATATGTATAAAGGCGGCTTTTAATGGCTGTCTTACTTGAATGTTCTCTTGAGCTCGAATTCTTAATCCTAGATTAGCTATCTGGCGTAGCGGCTCAATTTCCTGATTCAGCTTTTTATCAATCTTTCCAATTTTTGGCCAATCTTCCAAATGCACAGACTCTTTTTCTGTTAATTCGCGATAAATTTTATCAGTCAAAAATGGCATAAATGGAGCTAAAACCTTGCAAAAATCAACCAAGACGCTGTATAGAACTTGGAATGATTCCAAATTTTTATCATGTGAAAAACGCTCTCTAGAGCGACGAATATACCAGTTCGTTAAAACATCAAGAAATTCAACGATTGGTCTAGCTGCATTCTGCAATTCATAACTGTCCAAAGCAGTTTCCACATCAGTAATCAGTTGCGACAAGGCGCTTAAAATCCATTTGTCCAGTTTATTTTTGGGAAGTAATTTACTGCTTATTTCAGGCTTGAACTCTTTAGGGACATAGGTTGAGAAAAATGAATATGTGTTCCAAAATGGTCTTAGGACGCGATTACGCGCTTCAGCAAACATTTCTTCTTTGATAGAGGCGTCATCGCCATGTAAAATCGGAGATGCGGCTAAGCTAAATCGCATGGCATCAGCGCCATATTCAAGTAATGATTTTTCTATATCTGGATAATTTTTAAGTCTTTTTGACATTTTACGGCCGTCAGATCCAAAAACAATGCCATGAACTATGACGTTTTTAAATGCAGGTTTATTGAAAAGCGCGCTTGACATGACGTGCATATAGTAAAACCAGGTGCGAACTTGGCCAGCATACTCAACTATAAAATCAGACGGATGGCCATCTAGAAACTTTTGCTTGTTGCGAAATGGATAATTATATTGTGCAAATGGCATGGCAGCTGATTCTACCCAGCAGTCCAAAACTTCTTCGATGCGCTTCATTCCCCCTTTTTTACATTTTTCACAAGTCCAGGTATGTTTATCTATCTCTGGACGGTGCGAGTCCATAGTATGAATAATTTTAGGTGAAACAGTAATAAATTCCCCAGGCTCTACTTTTAAATTAGAAAGTTCCTTCCAGCTTAAATCATAAGTTGCTCCTAACAAACAGCGGATTGGAGAGCCATGAGTCACAATTAAAATGTTTTCTCCTTGATATTTTCTATCTACTTCGCGAAAAAATTCTTTTACTCTACGCCGAACTTCATTTTGAGTTTCTGATTTTGGATTAATACGATAGTTTAAGTCAGCCTTCCATGGAGCAAGAATTTTCAAGCATTCTGGAGATTTGCTCGGAATTCCCTCCAGTTTATAAAAATGCGCCTCTCGCAATCTAATATCAATTTCAACCTTAAGCCCCAGTAAGTCAGCAACAATAATTGCGGTTTCTTTAGCGCGTAAAAAATCACCAGAAAATATTTTAGTGATACCCAAGCTTTTTAATTCCATAGCAACCTTTTTCGCTTGCTTAATACCATTCTCAGTTAAGTGATATTTATCGAGTTTAATATCGCTAGCATCAATATCTATCGGCACATTTTTTTCACTTTCACCATGTCGCAAAGCAAACCAGCGATTACGCGCTGGCATCTTGGCCTCCAAATCCATAAAAGATTCAGGAACGAAAACATTGTCGCATGGTGAATTGTCACATTTCCAAACCGGCATGGGTGCTCCCCAATAACGATTACGAGAAATAAGCCAATCTCGTGAACCTTCAAGCCATTTACCAAAACGATTGTGTTTTATGCTGTCTGGAACCCAATGAATTTTTTCATTAAGAGCGAGCATTCGATCATGCATGTCTTCGACACGGATATACCAAGCGCTCAGCGGACGATACATAAGCGGTGTGTCACAACGCCAACAATGAGGATAATTATGCTCTTGTTTTTCTTTTTTGAACAAGAAATTCCTCTCATATAAATAATTCAAAACCAAATCTTCTACTTCGTGAATGCCTTTGCCCTGTAAAAATCCGGATTTAAAAATTCCGTGTTCATCGATCGGATCAAGCGGATCAATGCCTTCTTTTTGAAATACAACAAAATCATCTTCACCAAATTCAGCTAAATGTACTATTCCAGTGCCTTCTGCGCTGCCAACAAAATCAGCTGATAAAACGCGAAATGATTTTTCATAATTTTTAGTCGCATCAAGATCAAATAACGGCTCATATTTTAGGCCAGATAAATCTTTGGCTGGGAACTGAGATATGATTTCATATTCATCTTTACCTTTACCTTGAAAATTCTTAGCAACCAATTCGCTAGCTAAGATATAAAATTCATTTTCGTATTTAACAAGACTATATTTTTCATTTGGGCTAATAGCCAAAAGCTGATTGGAGATCAAAGTCCATGGTGTAGTGGTCCAAGCTAGCAAATTAACTTTGGGCTTATCTTTCTTAACATCAATATCGACTAATATTTTCTTTACGCCAGATTTATAAGTTTCTAGCGCATCGCGTGAAGGAATGTACAAGGGCTCAGGAAGCTTATTAAACGGCCACCATTTTAATTCATCTATTTCGTCTGGAACACAGACTTTCGGCGTGCCAATAATTTTTGTGGCAAAACATACTGTATGAAACAGCCGTCCTTCAAAAATTTGCGGCTGTGAAATAAACGGTTCTAAAGATTCAATTTTTACTCCAAGCTCTTCCTCGGCTTCTCTGTGAGCTGCTTGCTCAAAAGTTTCATCACCATCCACTTTACCTCCAGGCATCGCCCAAATAATCTCACGATGAGGCTCGTTGCGATGAATCAGCAAAACTTCATTTTTATCATTCAAGATAAGTAATCCAATCCCGCGTCCGCCTTTATGATATTTAGCTGGAAATTTCGCTGTGATAGTTGTGTCTTTGCGAGGTCTGGTCGCATCATCTACGCGAGTTTCAGCATTTGACAATGGAGTTTCGCAACGATAGCAATAAGGAACTACTTTGCGTCCTTGATAAATGCGTTTTTGATCCCAAAGCTGTTTAAATGCCCACCACACAGATTCTGTATATTGCGGCGACATGGTTAAATAAGTTTTTTTCCAATCAACCCACCGACCAAAACGAGTTACTATTCTTTCCCACTCACCAGCATACTCAAGGATTTGACGCTGGCATTCAGTATTAAACCTATCAATCCCGACTATATCCTCAATATCTTTCTTATTTTTAATATTTAAATTTTTCTCAGCAATGGTTTCTATAGGCAAGCCATGACAATCCCATCCCCAACAACGCTCAACAAAATTGCCTTTCATAGTCTGATACCTTGGCACAATATCTTTGGCAATGCTTGTGATCAAATGACCGTAATGAGGTAATCCAGTGGCAAAAGGTGGCCCTTCATAAAAAACGAATTTTTTACAATCCGCTCTTTGCTTTAATGACTTTTCAAAAATATTATTTTTATTCCAAAAGTCCAGAATTTCTTCTTCCAGCTTGGGAAAATTGGTATGCGAATCAGGTGTTGTTTTAGATTTTTTAACCACAAGTATAGTTAATAATACTATTTAAAAAGCAGGGTTATTTTAGGTTTTGGCATATCAAAAGGCAAATCAAAAATTTACAAATCTTCCAGTTAGGAATGGACATATGACCTACCCTCGGTTTCGCAGGTTGAGCGAAGCGAAACTTGTGAAACCAGATAGAAAAGCATTTGCCTCAAGAATAATCCGGTTGTTCAAATATAATTTGACTTATTTAATTTTTAAGTTAAGATTACCGAGTAAGTTTTCCTTAGTCTCCGACAGTTTCCCCTTTTCCGGCCAATGGTTACGCGACCAGTTAATGCCAAGAAAGTCGAATCTTGAAAGAGAATGGTTCTTACATTCTTATTTTTAAATCTAACCGTATGGAAAAGAGGTTGTATGTTGGAGGTTTGTCCTTCGACACCACCGAAGAGGGCTTAGCCGCAGCATTTGCTCAGGCTGGTCAAGTAGCTGTCGATGAAGCCGGCAAGCTGCAAGTGAAAATTATCACTTGGCCTGATTCAGGTCGTTCAAAAGGCTTTGGTTTCGTAGAAATGGCTACTGAGGATGATGCTGCTGCTGCAATCAAAATGTGGGACGGCAAAGAGCTCGATGGTCGTAGTATCAAAGTCAATGAGGCCCGTCCTCGCGAGGAAAGAACCGACAGAAACGATCATTCGCGTGCACCACGTCGTGGTGGACAGGGTGGCGGTGGCCGCTGGTAGTTTTCTCTAGAACTTCACTAAATAAACAAAGACAGGGTTCGCGTAGACCCTGTTTTTGTTAGCAATTTAAAAAACCTGCACGAATTCAAAAAGCCTTATGTAGTCATTGCCTGGACGAAGAAGGCACTCGCTTATTCAATATTATTTCTTCTGTTCGTCCACAATATTCAAAAATGCCTCAAGCCGCGTGATAATTCCATTTACGCCAGAATGTTCATCATAGCTAATTTCAACTGCAGGTAGCCCAAAATAATTTTCTCGTTTCAAAACATAGCTTAAACGATCACATGGCGCACACATATTTGGTTTGATATAGATTAAACCTTCGGCATTGTCTTCGATGCCTCCTAGAATGTGATATAAGGTGACAATCTCAACAATGTGATAGTTTGTCGCATTACCTGCGCAATTTTGCTCTGGAAATAAATTTGCGATAATACTTCGCGCTTTGCGAGCACGTTTGCTCAAAAATTTACCGAAATAAGAAATTATTTCTGGACGCAGAATCTCGACTCCTCTTTGCGCTAAAAATTCATCTAGCTCAAATAAAGCGAATCCTTCAATAATTGCCAAAAAGTCTCCTGAAACAATTACTTTATGCGTTGGTTTTTCCCGTATGAGCAGTTTTTTCGTTTCTTTTTTAAATTCATCAAAAACAGTTATGGATGCTATCCAAGTATTTGCAGTCACAAGCTCTTTACGAAATTTACTAAAAAGCTGGTGGTAAACTTTTGGATTTCGTGTTAATGGCAAATGCTGAAAATAGAAATTTTGCATCTTTTCAGCTAAGATAAATCTACGAGTTGCAGTTGGCAATCGCAACACAAATTTGAATGGTGATAGATCTGGATTTGCTTTTTGCAGCTGACGAAAAAGCCTAATTGCAAAATCAGGAATATTTGTCGCGCGATCTGTTGGAATTGGATAATATTCAAAATCTTTTTTAATCCATTGATGAGGATTGCCCATTACCATTGGATAATTGCATATACTCACTGTTGGACTCATAAGCTTGCGCACACCGTCTTTTATCACAGCTTTTTCCATCAATGCGAGCCAGGCTTTAACAGGAAAGCACCAGTCACCAAAAAGCTCTTGTCCGAATTCTTCCATTAGGCTCTTGTCCACAATATTAATAATATGAAGCTCAAACTTGTCCCAATCGAAAAAAGTACCCATTCCAACTTCAAATTGAAATACTGGAGCAAATGCTATTTTGATTTTTTCTAATTCTGACATGATTTTCCTAAGGTTAAAATTTCACCGTTAATGCGTATTTTTGTAATCTTTGCGCCGCATTTGTTTGGGCAAGCATAACACTCGCCACTTTCTAAAAATTCGAAATCTGTGATTTGCGGGGCTAAGCGAGGATTATTAATTTTACGTGAAATACATAGGTTGGCAACTCCAATAGCGCCAATTACTTTGTTATATGGTCTTGGAACTATGAGCTGATCTGGACTTTGGATCAGATTTTCGCGCAAGAGCCGAAAAGCTAATTCTTGCACTAAAATCGGATTTTCAGAAGTACCGCCTTCAAATAGAAATTCTCCGCGCAATTTTTTGCCGCGACAAAGCTGAGAAAAATAATTGTTAACTAAACCGCGATGTACGCCTCGAATGATCTGATCAGTTGGTACGCCTGATTGCTGGGCATGAATCATGTCTGATTCAGCGAAAACAGTACATTTACTTGCAATTTTGTGCGCTTCTTTAGACCCAAGCCCATGCTTGCAAAACTCTTCGATAGACATGCCCAATCTAGAAGCTTGCTGATCAAGAAAAGAACCAGTGCCTGCTGCGCAAACGTTGTTCATATCAAAATTGACTGACTTGTCATTGAAATAAATCAGCTTGCTATCTTGTCCGCCAATCTCAAAAATAGTGCTAACTTTTGGATACATCTGCACTATAGCCGTACGGTGAGCAGTGATTTCATCAACATCAAAGTCAG
>JAPLVM010000012.1 GCA_026397115.1 Patescibacteria group bacterium | reverse complement strand
TTGCCTTTTTAACGATTCTAACTGCTTTTTTCACAGTATTTTTCACAATCTTTTTAGTCTGTCTGGAAGCAGCTAGCCGCGCCTTACCAGCAATGCGACTTATCTCAGGCTCAGCGCTATCCATGGCTCTTTGCGCATTTTCTTTTATTTTCGCAAATGTTGTTTTAGCAGCTCTAGATACATTTTTTGCGCCACGCTTCAGCATTTCCTTTGTATCATCATCAACCTCATCCCAAATCTCAGCCGTCTTTTGGCTTGCTTTCTTATAAGCTTCAGATTGCGCAATGTTATTTTTGGCCGAAGTCCAAGCTTCCTTTCCAGAATCCTTGAGCTCATTAGACATTGCTTTCCTTGCGCCTTGAAATCCTTGTTTTTTCCACTCTTTTGCAATTTTCTCGCGAAATTCAGTTCCTTTGCGCTGGGCAAATGCCAAGCCAAAGATTATACCTAGAAGTCCGCCAATCCAAAATGTGGCTTCGAGAAGTAGGTCAAAGAATAGGAATCTGCGGAGTCTGGACATGGTTTTTATTTAGAAGATTAGGAGGTGAACGGGTGGATTATAAGGGAAAACTAGAAATAGTGCAAAAAAAGTTTGACAGGATGAAAAAATTTTGTTTTAATTTCTGCCAAAACACGAAAATAAAATAAATTTAATTTGGAGGAAAAAATGGGTCAAAAAACTAAACTATACGTAGCCAGTACATGGCACGTAGTGACCTTGCGCCTTAAAAAAGGTGACCCTGCCCCGACATGCATATTTAATCAAGATCTCGATGATGAAAAAATCATTAAAGGAGAATCTCAAACATGTGGTGTCGATGGCATGACGGATTACGTGTACGATATTGATACAATCATCAGTGAACTTAAAAACCTGGAGGATAGTAGTGATTCCAACGTTACGCTAAGTATGGAATATCCAGACGGCAATATCGATTTGATATCAATATCCACGATGAGTCTCTGGTCATCTATGGTATGATAACAAGTTAAGGCACAGAGGCTGAGGCTACAAGCACCTTACCCATGTTGTCGAGCTAACTCATCCAGCCTGTTACTACGATATTGGCTGGATGAGATTTTTTGAGTTGGAAACCAATTCACTCCTCAACATTAATCAGTTTCTGCCCCAGCCCATGATATTTCGCCAGCTCCAAATCCTCTTTCAGCACCTTCTCTGCCGCCACGCGCGTCATTTTCACCAAGCGCGCATCTGTATAACTCGCCATTTTAAGATCTGGGATGCCGCTTTGGCGCAGGCCAAAGACTTCTCCCGGACCTCGTAGCTTGAGGTCTATTTCTGCGAGTTTGAAACCATCATTTGTATTTATCATAGCCCGAAGTCTGTGCGTGGCATCACCGTCAGTGGAAAAGAGAAAGCAATAGCTTTGTCTATCTGAGCGACCAACGCGTCCGCGGAATTGGTGTAGTTGCGCAAGGCCAAAGCGTTCAGCACCTTCTATCCACATCACAGTTGCTTCTGGCACATCAACGCCAACTTCCACAACTGATGTAGCTACTAAAATCATTTTTTTACCGGAGACAAAGCTTTTCATTATTTCTTCTTTTTCCTTTGGTTTCATTCTGCCATGCAA
>JAPLVM010000063.1 GCA_026397115.1 Patescibacteria group bacterium | reverse complement strand
CACGACTAATATCGCATGGATACCTTTTTTTGGTTGGCATATTGTTGGTTAAAAATCACCTTTATTATATGCAAATCCTTTAGTTTCGAGCAAATTAATTATTCGATATGTTTAGGAGATTATGAACAGGCTCTTAGACATGCTGAGCCGTCCGTCATCACTTTTTACTAAAATTCAGTTCTTTCCCATCCGCACCCATCCAGGAGGAAGCAAGCGTCTTTCGACGCACGATTCACATGGACCTCGATCGTTTCAAAGGGTTTCCCCTTGCTTAGATCCGCCACAGCATAACTGGTGATTTTGCTTATTTTTCCAACAATATTGATTTTAACATTACCAACATTACCATCGGTACCTTCACTAATAAAAATTTCTTCGCCTTGCTGTGGACGATCTTCAAGCCACATTTTTTGCTTGAATACGATATTCGGTCTGTCTGGGTCTAAACATGCAATGGTATAATCTTTCATTATAGTACCTCCTTTTTAGTACTTTTTATTTTTTTCGAAAAAGATTATTACACATAATAATTATGCTGTCAAGTTTTTCTAACATTTTCAGCTAAATTTTAGCCCCAGCCCTTTGCTTTTTAGACTTACCCGCCTTACCCTTCCTCGAGGCGCACTCCACATTCCCACACACCGCTCCCCTCTTTTGCATCACCAGCAAATCACCACAAGTATCACAAATTTTGCCTGTTGGTTTTTGCCAATAGGCTGCCTTGCAATCCGGATAATTGTCGCAAGCATAGAAGATCTTGCCAAATCTGGAACGTTTTTCCACTATTTCGCCTTTCTTGCATTTCAAGCACTTGATCCCTGTGCCTTTTGTAATCGGCTTAGTATTCTTGCATTTTGGATAGCCTGAGCAAGCCAAGAAAGATCCGAAGCGACCGGATTTAATCAGCATTGGTAAACCGCACTTAGCGCATTTTTCATCTGATATTTCCTGCTCAGCATGGTCTTTTCCATCCAAGGGCTTGCCAAATTTGCATTTTGGAAAACCAGTGCATGATAAAAACTTGCCGAATTTACCTAATTTAATTTGTAAGGGTTTATTGCACTCTGGACATTTTTCATCTGTGTCGCCCAGATTAGTAACAACAGATTTATCGATCGTCGATGTCTTTTCTTTGACTAGAGAATGGAAAGGTTTATAAAATTCACGGATAACAGGCACCCATTTTTTCTCACCGGTTGCGATTTCGTCTAGGTCTTCTTCCATGCGAGCTGTGAATTTCAAATCAACGATATTTTGAAAATGCTCAACCAAAAGGTCGGTAACAACAAAAGCTGTATCTGTTGGGAACAGAGCTTTATTTTCATCGCGTTCAATATAGCCGCGATTAATAATAGTCGCAATTGTCGGCGCGTATGTAGATGGACGGCCAATGCCTTCTTGCTCCATTTTTTTGACCAAGGCAGCTTCTGTATAGCGTGGCGGCGAACTAGTTTCTTTCGTTTCAGAGTGAATCTTATCTGCGTCAAGGATTTCTTTCTCCACAACTTTTGGTAATATTGTCTCTTTTGTTCCAACAGGATAGGCCTCTGTAAAACCAGCAAATTTTACACTTACGCCATGAGCTGAAAAAAGTAGACTTGAAGAATTATTCTTACCTGATTTATTATTCTCAACAATTTTGGTTAAGGCTTCTATATTTGTCTGCGCCAAAATCGCAGGTTTCATCTGCGTAGCGATTGCCCGTCGCCAAATCAAATCATATAATAGAGCTTCGTCATGGGCAGATTTAACTGATCCAGGTTGTTTCGAGAAATCAGTCGGACGAATAGCTTCGTGCGCCTCCTGCGCACTTTTAGATTTGTTGGCAAACTGTCGTGTCTTGCTGTTTAGAAAATTCGTGCCGAATATTTCTTTGACTACTTTGCATGCTTGCGAAATCGCGCTTTGCGACAAAGTTACTGAATCAGTACGCATATAGGTAATATATCCTGTTTCATAAAGTTTTTGTGCGGCACGCATGGTTTTTTGAACAGGAAAGCCAAGTCTGGTTGAGGCATCCCTCTGCAAAGTTGCGGTTGTGTATGGCGGGGAAGGCTCTGATCTGCGTTCTTTGTGCTCAATCTGAGTAACTTTAAAAATGGCATCTTTTAGCTTTTTTACAATCTCCTCAGCCATTTTTGGCTCAAGCCGGTTTTTGATTAAACGCTTCTTTTCTCCCTCAATACGTTCCTGAATGTCATTGATTTTCTTACCATCTATTTTCTCCAAACTCATTTGCAAAAGATCTTTATTCTTTGTGCGTAAGTCAGCGATGATTTCGCCGTAGTTTTCTATTTGGAAATTTTGTCTCTCACGCTCGCGATCAACAATTAGTCTAACTGCGACAGATTGCACGCGGCCAGCGCTCAGGCCATAACGAATTTTTTTCCAAAGCAGTGGTGATAGTTCATAGCCAACCAAACGATCAAGAATGCGACGAGCTTGCTGAGCGTCGACACGGTCAAAATCAATGGTACGCGGTTTTTTAATAGCACCAAGAATCGCCTCTTTTGTGATTTCATGAAAAACAATGCGAGGAGTTTTTTTACTATCTAAGTCTAAAACTTTGCATAAATGCCAAGCAATGGCTTCTCCTTCGCGATCTTCATCAGTAGCCAGCCAGACTTTATCAGCTTTTTTTACCAAACTTTTGAGCTGTGAAACTGTGCTTTTTTTGCTTGGAGTTACGATATATAATGGTGCAAAATCATGATCAACATCAATGCCGAGTGTGGCGTATGGCAATTTTTGCTGAGCTTCTGGCAAGTCGGTTTTTTTGGTTGGTAAATCGCGTATATGTCCCATGCTGGCAGATACGGAAAAATCTTTGCCAAGATATTTGGCAATTGTTTTACCCTTAGCCGGAGACTCAACAATAACGAGGTTTTTTGGCATTATTGGTTTATTCAAAAAGCTTGGACATCTTAGGTGATGTCTAAACGATGTGTCAAATTTAGGCGGCAAGGGGTGAAAATTTGTATTGGGGCAGGCCAAAGACCTGCCCCTTTTTTGTAAATAACTTTTAATTGAGTGGGCGGCCCCAACCATCGTGTTTTAAAGCCTCCTCGCAATTATCAGGCAGGCTCTCGTCGACGAAGTATAGCGTGTATCCGAGAATCTTAGTTCCTTTATCATAATGCGTCGCCTTGCCACCCACAATCATTTCGCGCTCACAAAAGGGCGACTTCTCTATTGATGGATACATGAGCCTTGACCAGCGAGGGATTTCGTGAGGAAAATTCCAGTAGCCTTTTTTCCAAACGTAGAACGTTCCATCTGGCGTGAATAATGCCACACCGACTGATAATTCTTGCCTTGTTTTGGAAATCGTAACGCTGTACCCATACGCTGCCGCTTCAAGCTCCTTTACTTTACGCTGCTGCATAATTAAAAGGAGTATAAAAATAGCTATTAATACTATCTCAAATACATTTGTTTTAAGCACATCAAATATCGTTTGCATGAACACCTCCGTGCCCTCCCGCCGCCATTTTAATTTTTTTATTTTAGTTTTTTAATGCGGCTGAGCCGATACGATATCAATTATATCTAACTCTGTCAATAATATTTCCGTAATCTCTGCCAAAATCATCCCCTATTCACCTAAAATAATTATATATCAATCAACTGTGAGTCCTGTCACGCTGAGCCGGTATTCCAGACGAAGCATCTACATAAGTTCACTATTTGAATTATAAAAACACTCATCGTTGTATTAGATAATAAATCGAATCGCCTACTGACGCAGACCCTTCGCCTAGAACACCGGCTCAGGGTGACATAATATTTTTCTTTTATTAAGGACAAACCAGTACAAACCACACCATGCCCATCTCAGATTATGAAATCATTATCGGTCTG
>JAPLVM010000015.1 GCA_026397115.1 Patescibacteria group bacterium | reverse complement strand
TAATTGAGAATATCGTTATTTTCCGGGATCAAAAATTTTTGATCCCTATCTAGCTCATCTGCTTTAATAATTTTCTCAACCTTTGGAAACGGAGCTTCATAATCACTCCAATTAAAGCCTTGTTCCAAGGCTTGTTCTTTAGCCAGTGGAAAATATTCTTGAGCTACTGTTTCATTGTAACCAAAAGGACTGAGGCTTGGGTGAAAAAATTCTCCCCATTCTTTAGTTTTCATCATATGCTCAATTATCCTTGGCACCAATTCTTCGTATTCTTGTTTAGAATACTGTTTGTTCAAAATACAGTACTGTTTATGCTGTAAACCTATACAGCCAAAGCAGTCGTGACAATTTCCGCAAGTATCGCAATAAAACAAGCTGCTAGACTCTGTAATGTGAACGCAAAAAAGGCAATTGCTTGAATAACCTATTGAGTTGATCTCATAGCACCATTCATTATATCCAGTGCTAAACATGTCCATGACACATTTATCATTTCCAGCGCCAAAGCAATATCTTGCCCAATCAAGATCATGAGACAAAAAGCAGTGATGCGCATCTTTACAATTTATCAAATCATCACCAACGCAATCTTCACAATTAATCTTAAACGAAGCTGGAGCTATCATGCTATTTATTAATTCTTTATACTGTGCCTTACATTTTGATAAAGACGCTTGCGAATTAAATCCGATCTCTTGAATTTTTCGTGCGTATTCTTCCTTTGTATATTGCTCATTAAAAATACAATATTGCTTTCTAGATAGATTTTTGCAAAAGAAGCAATGGCTGCAATTATGTAAATCAGCGGAAAAATAACAATCATCGCTATGATGGCATCTATAGCAAAAGAAACATTTATAGCAAGCAAGGCATTGTAGACATTCATAGCATGATTCTAATTTGTTGCTTATAGATATGTCTGCGCAGTCTTTATCTTCCATTCCCCAGTGCGCATATAAACAATCTTCTGAATTGTGATACAGCATAAAAGACATATAACAGTCTTTGCATCTGTCTATAAAATTGCAATAATCGCAATTTTCGCTATTGCTGTTTACCAGAGCAAGCCTTGGAACTCTAGCTGTTAAATCAGCAAATTGTTCTGTAAAGGTTTTATTGAAGTTAAATTCAATTCCATATTTAGAATCGGAAAAATCATCGCCAAACCAGGCGTCATGTGAGTAAACTAAATATTTGCTGTCTGGTGGATAAATCGAGATAATGAGTTCTTTGGTTTTATCACATAAGCGCCTATATAAAAATCCTACATTTTGCCAGCAGATTCTTCTTTTTTCTCGGCATTCAGGGCAAAGTAATGGGGCTGGAACTAAGTATTTTTTGCCTTTAAAAACAGGTGAAATTTTGTCATAAAAAGATATTTCTTCTTGCGCGATTTCAAACTTCGATTGGCATTTTTGGCAAACTTGCATGGCTAATATTTTTACTTCTTTGGCTAGATTTTAGATGAGTTAACAGTATATGGCAAAAAAGGCGTTTTTCGCTTAAAATTGCAATCAGAAACTATTTTTGTAAATATCTATGAAAATTGCTATTGCCCATGATTTTCTGAATCAGCTAGGAGGCGCTGAAAAAGTACTGCTAGATTTGTGTAAAATTTTTCCTGACGCGCCTGTATATACGCTAGTTTATGATGAGAAAGCAACGCAAGGATTGTTTAAGCATATTGATATACGAACTTCATGGTTACAAAAATTCCCTCGTTGGATGCGTGTTCACGGCCGCAAGTTATTATTACCATTTTGCGCGCGAGCTGTGGAATCTTTAAACTTGAATGAATTTGATTTGGTGATTTCTGACGCCAATCCGTGGGTCAAAGGTTTGATTTTGTCCCAGAAAACAATTCATGTTTCTTATCTGCACGCCGCAACGCGCTTTATGTGGGATTGGAAGGAAGAGTACTTGCAAGAACAAAATCTAAACTTTGTGACTAAGTATTTTGTTCAAAAAATGCTTTTTCGCGCAAGGCAATGGGATCAGCTGGCTGCATGGCGTCCTGATTATTTACTCGCCAATTCCAAAACCACTGCGCAAAGAATTTGGAAATATTATCGCCGCGAAGCTGTGCCGCTTTATCCTGGAGTAGAAGCTGTGGAAAAATATCAACCTACAAATAAAAATGATGGTTATTTTTTTGCCATCTCCAGACTGTCGCCATATAAAAAAATGGACTTAATTGTGCGGGTTTTTAATAAACTTAATTTGCCATTAAAAATAGCTGGTGATGGTTCAGCTCAAGCAAGTTTAGAAAAAATGGCTAATTCCAATGTTAAAATCCTAGGTCGTGTTTCCGAAGAAGAAAAGCAAGATCTTTATCAAAACTGCATTGGATTCATTACTCTGGCAGATGATGATTTTGGGATTACTACAATAGAGGCTCATGCAGCTGGCAAGCCAGTAATTGCATTAAGAGCTGGAGGAGCTTGCGAACTGATTGCTGAAGGTAAAAATGGTATATTTGTGGAGTCTTTGTCAGAGGCTTCTTTAGAGAATGCTTTAAAAAAATTCAGGACTATAAAGTGGGATGTTACGGGAATTCATGCAAGTGCTATACAATATTCTCCAGAGAATTTCAAGAAGAATTTATTGGATTTTATCCAAAAGCTTAAGTGATTCTTAACAAATGATTGATCTCTTGTTATATTTATTTTGCTAGAAAATAAAAATAACTTCGTCGGAGGTCAGAGATGCGTTTTCAACGTAATTTAGAAGCAATAATAATCTTAATCGATTTAGTTAAAGCCTTTTTATTTGAAAATCATGGTCGTTGTGATGGCCCTGATCATGAACTTTTCAAAGAATTTGCTTTAGCCAAAATTCCGCAGAAAGAATCAGAACTGAGAGATAATCTGACTGCGATGATCGGCAGCATGCAGCTTGTTAAAAATGGAATCATCGTTTCAACAAGCGCTAAAATAAACATATTTATCTCTGGGCAATGGGCGGCTGCTGCTCTAAAACAGCCGCCCATCAAAAATAATTTTATGAAGAGGTTTAATACTGTTGTGTCAATTCAGCCAGCTTACGCTCGCATCCACGCAGAAAAATGCATACTATGAAACGCACCCGAATAATGGCCTAATAAAATAACGCTCTTCACTATTGGTCTTAAACCAAATTCTCGCATCTTTTCCAAAAGAATAAGCGCGCTTTTATATGGAACAATGCTATCTCCTTTCCCTAAATAAATCCTGATAGTTTTGCCATTCAAATTATCAATATTATTAATCTGATCAAAGGGACGGAATATTTTTTGAAAATCATTAATTGTGCATCCTCTGGCCTTTGCTACAGAAATAGCCACTTGCGTTGCTGGACTAATCCAAGCAACAGAAGTCACGCTATGCCCAGTTAAAGCCAAAAAGACATTCTTGATACTTTCAAGCCGATTAGCTACGTACAAAGCTAACGAAGTTCCCAGGCTGATTCCATAAACTGAATCTATATTATACTGGTTCGCATCTTTTAAAGCGCTTTCGGAAATTTCTTTCCATGCTTTTTCCATATCATTAAAATCTGAGGAAATAAGTTTAGATGGAAGCTGGTAAATGATCTTAGTTCTGCCATCAAAATGCTTAAACACTTTTTCATATAAGCTAATCTCAGTGCGCCAGCCTAAGAAAATCAGAACTGCCTTGGGCTGGCCTTTGTCTTTTATTTCTCTTTTAAACGGAACATCATATTCTGAGGCGGGCAAAATCCTTTCAAGAGAAGTAATCGCTAGATCAATTATACTCATGGTTATTGAATTTAATTATTACCGATGACTGTCACATTCCGACTTGAAGTCTTATCTCTCCGCCAGCTAGCCAACTTCAAATCTTCAAAAGTCGAGCGTCCATCAAAATCAGCATTGGGCAGCAAAGATCTTATTGCCTTTTCTAGATCAAATATTATTTTGTCTTTGTTCTCAAGCAGAAAATTCGAACTAAATCTTTCTTTAATTCGTTTAAAGCATTCGTCTTTTTGAATCTCAAACTTTGGCAAAAATGGCCCAACCCAAACGTTTGGCTTATCAAAAAGCACAAGCATTTTCTCAATAATGCCATTAACAAGTCCGCGCCAGCCAACATGAATAATCCCGAAGCGATCGTCTTGCCAGAAACAAATCGGCGCGCAATCAGCTGTTTTTACTCCTAAAATTTTCATGAAATTTTCCGTCCAGAGGCCATCGCAATTACTTATATCTTCAAGCCCAGTTTTGATTTCAATAATGTTGGCGCCATGAACCTGCTCAGGAATGATAATACCATCGGGTAATTTTTCATCTGGCGCAAAGGTCTTAATAAACATGCTTATAGTTATTTACCAAAAAGTTTCTTTTTAAGTTCGGCATATTTTACCTTATCCGCCTGCGCTTTAATCAATTCCGATTTTATCTCAATGTCACGAAAAATAGGATTTTGCGCTAAGTTAACAAACTCATCAAAATTTATAAACTTAATTTTGATTTTCTCGCCGCCCTGATCCAAATCCGAATCAGCTGTCTTTTTAAGTCCTCTCGCAATAAAAACAAAACTTCTCCATTTGATCTTTCGAGCAGCACGATCATCGCATTCAATAAATAGCTCCCAATCTGACGCTTCATAACCTGTTTCTTCAAGAAATTCTCTTTGCGCGGCTTGCAATGGATTTTCAAAATCATCAATGCGTCCGCCAGGAGTCCCATAAAACTCGCCAGTCCCTGGTTGCTCTTCTTCCAAAATCAAAATTTTGTCGTTTAAAACCGCTATTGTCCGACAACTCCAATTTCTAGCGATGGCTTCAAAGACTTGTGAAGAGCCATCGAACATTTTCTGTTGCCATTGCCAAACATCAAAAATTACTCCTTTAAAAACTCTGTTCGCATTTGCAGGCAAGCCCAAAGTTACAGGATTATCGGGATTATAAATTGGTAGATTCATGGATTTTAAAATTTAAATTTATAATCCATGCCCATCTTTTGCTTTACTTCTTTTAGCGTCTCTTGCGCAATTTTTTGCGCTTTGGCTCGGCCATTATCCAAAAGTTTCCTGATAAATTTCGGATCTTTTTGGAAAGAAGCGCGTTGCTTACGAATCGGCTCCAAGAAATCATTAATCTTTTCTGCTAAAGCAGGCTTGAATTTACCCATTTGTACCACTCCGCTCACTTCAAAATCCTTCTCGTTCAAACCAAACAATTTACCATATTCAAAAAGCGCGTGATTTTCGCCAGAATATGCGCCCTTAATCGCTAATTCAACTTCTCCACTGGTCGCTTTCAAATTGATTACATTGCCCAAAGACTTAGACATCTTAGCTTGCCCGTCTAAACCACGCAAACGAGGCGTCTTGGAAACAAGCGCCTCTGGCTCTGTAAAAGTATCACCAAATAATCTATTGAATTTACGCACTATTTCGCGAGTCTGCTCAATATGCGGCATTTGATCTTCGCCAACAGGAACTAGATCTGCTTTGCAAAATAGAATGTCAGCGGCTTGAGAAATAGGAAAGCAGAGAAAACCGAGGTTCATTTTATCCCAACCCTTGTTAAAAACTTTTTCTTTATCCTCATCAGAGAATTTAAGATGCCATTCTCTGATAAATTTTACTTCTTCTTCGGATTCGTCATAGAGATCGTTTTTGGAAACTATATTTAAAAATTCTTCTTTCACTGTCGGATTCCTCTTGGCTCTCGCCACTGTTACCAAAAACTGAAAAATCTGCGTCAGTTCACAAATCTCTGGTACTTCAGACTGAATGAAAAAAGTCACCTTATCCGGATCTAAGCCAACAGCCAGATTATCTAAGACAACTTCCATGATATTCCTTTCGATTGCTTTCCCTTTTTCATCTTCCAAATGATCATAAAGAACCTGCCAATCAGCAACAATTATAAAAGTTTCATATTTATTCTGAAGCTCAACTCGATTTTTCAAAGAACCAAAGTAGTGCCCAAGATGTAAAGGCCCAGTTGGACGATCGCCAGTAAGGATGCGTTTCATATTTTATGGATTAAGTTAATACGATAAGATTTTAGCAA
>JAPLVM010000042.1 GCA_026397115.1 Patescibacteria group bacterium | reverse complement strand
TTAAAACAGGAAATAAATCTCGATCTGCGCGACTGTCTATGCGCTCGTTAAGCGGAATTTTGCCTCCAATTAGATCAAGATGAGCATGCGTGTCGATGAAATGCATTTATCAGGTGAAAAACATGTCTATTTTATCATGATTTTGGAATAAGGGTTTTTTATAAAAATACCTAAAATATGGAAAATCTTATAAAATAAACAGCAGATAACATTTATATGATTTAACTTATAAGCAGATGCACCCTAAAAAACTCAGACAATTTGCCGAGGTTGTATGTAACGCTGTTTCAGCTAAGCGCGGAGATATTGTTTTGATTGAAGCTTATGACAGAGCTAACGATATAGTTGAAATTATTGTTCACGAATTGCACAGACGCAAAGCTTATCCAATTTATCAAGAGGCAAATGGGCATATTGGCTCACTTATCAAATCTAAGATCACTCCAAAACAATTAAAAATCATGTGGGCGGCGCGAGAGCTGACGCTTAAAAGAATAGATAAACGTATTCAAATAATTTCTGACGATGATCCAACAGCAGCCAAAATAGTCGGGGCCAAGCAAATGAAGATTTTTTCACGTCATTATGGTCAGAAATATTATAAGATTTCATCGGACAAACCATGGGTGCTTTTGATTTGGCCAAAGGATGCTCATTCTAATATGGCTGGCATGACTTTAGATGAATTTCGCGAATTTAATGTAAATTCAGTATTGATTAATTATGGTCTTTTGGCACAAAATGCAACTGCGCTTGAAGAATTAATGACAAAAACCGATAAAGTTCAAATCCTAGGTTATAGAACTGACCTACGTTTTTCCATAAAAGACATTGGTGCCAAGGTTTGCGCAGGTGATTGCAACTTGCCGGATGGAGAAGTATTTTCAGCACCAGTACGCGAATCTGTTTGTGGATTGGTGCATTATAATGTTCCAATAATAGAAGGCGGCGTTTTAGTTGAAGATGTAGAATTGGAATTTGAAAATGGCAAGGTTGTTAAAGCTCAGGCCAAAACTCCAGGACAAACCAGCGCTTTAAACAATCTTTTAAATATGGATGAGGGCGCTCGATATACTGGTGAATTTGCGTTGGGCATTAATCCGATGATTAAGAAACCAGTTGGCGAAATTTTGTTTGATGAAAAAATTTGTGGATCTTTTCATATTGCTCTCGGCAGTTCGATACCTGAAGCTGATAATGGTAATGAATCTGGTATACATTGGGATATGATTTGCATCCAGACGCCTGATTTTGGAGGCGGAAAGATATATTTTGACGATGTTTTGATTCGTAAAGATGGTAAGTTTGTTTTGGACAAATTAAAGTTTTTGGATGAGGCAGACTATTCTTTGTAAATAAAAGATTTTTTAATCTATTAAAGATGTCTTTGTTGGAAAATAAAGATGAGTTTTTTTTCAAAAATGCTTTTCATCAATCATTTGTTTGACCTGATTTTCCCCTCACGCTGTGTATTTTGCGGTGGTCAAGAAATATCATCGCCACTTTGTAATGCCTGCGCGGAAAATATTCTTTTGGCTCCGGTGAGATCAATGAAGTTGGTTGAGTTTAATGATCTAGATGGTGTAATTGTTGCCTGTATAAATAATCCACGTTTACGTGTGGCAGTACATGCCTTGAAATATCGAATGTACAAAAACGTCGCCGAGGTCCTCGGTAAAAAATTATCGCAAGCTCTATCTAACCAAATAGTTTTTTCGGAATTTATTTTGATGCCCGTGCCCTTATATTTTCTGAGACGATGGTGGCGTGGGTTCAATCAGGCTGAGGCTTTGGCTAAGGTTGTAAATAAAAATACTTTTATTCCGTTAGCTTCAGACGTAATAAAACGCTGTCGGCATACTATTTCTCAGGTTGGGCTTGGTCGCGCTGAGCGCCTAAAAAACTTGCAGCATGCATTTATAGTTACGAACGAAAACCATTTAATTGGCAAAAACATTCTTCTTATAGACGATATTTTAACTACAGGCGCAACTTTGGGCGAATGTGCTAAGGTGCTGAAAAAGGCTGGCGCGCAGAAGGTAATCGGATTGGTTCTATCGCATGGCGTTTAATTTTTTCTCCAGAAGTTCATTGGTCAGTTTTGGATTTGCCTGACCTTGGCTTTTTTTCATGACTGCACCAATAAAAAAACCAAAAACTCTATTATCGCCACTGGCATATTTACTCACCACCAGCGGATTTTCAGCAATTACTTCTTCAATCAAATGCTCTATAAATTCAGCGCCAGATATTTGTTTCCAATTATGCTTTTTGATAATAGTCTCTGGGGCGATTCCAGTCTCAAACATTTCATCAAAAACATCTTTACCGATTTTGCTGGAAATTTCGTTTTTATCAATTAGCGAAATCAGTTCAGCGAGATCTTTGGGCAAGAACTTTGTTTCTGAAAATTTTTGATTATTCTTGGCCAGTCGACCAAAGTGTTCGGTTAAAAGCCATCTAGCGACCTGTTTTGGATTTTTGCAGATAGCAGTTGTTGCAGAAAAAAACATGGCAATTTCTGCGTTCAAAGCTAAAGTTCGCGCTTCTTTTTGTGGCATCTCAAGCTTGATAAATTCGTGATATTTTTCTATGGGCAGCTTAGGCAAAGTAGATTTTATTTGGGCAATCCATTTTTTCTCATGATGTAGAGGCGGAATATCTGGCTCTGGGAAATAACGATAATCATGAGATTCTTCCTTGCCACGCTGAGAAACAGTCATCTTTTGCATATCATCCCAGCCGCGAGTTTCCTGAATTACTTTTTTATTAGCATCGAGAATCTGTGCTTGCCGCTCAACTTCATAATTGATCGCAGATTCAACAGCTCGAAAAGAATTAAGATTTTTTATTTCTGTACGCGTGCCAAATTTCTGGTCGCCTTTTTTGCGCAATGAAATATTAGCATCACATCTCAAATGTCCATTTTCCAAATCTCCGTCTGATACATCAGTATATCGGGCAATAGCCCTGATATTTTCAAAAAAAGCCTTTGCCTCTGCGCCAGAGCGTAAATCCGGCTCAGTTACAATTTCCACTAATGGCGTTCCAGAGCGATTCCAATCCACATAAGAATTACCTTGTTTGTGAATCAATTTGCCAGCGTCACTTTCCACGTGTGCACGATTTATCCTGACTTTTTTTGTTTCTAAATTATTTTCCAAGATGATTTCAAGCTCACCATTTAGCGCAATCGGACAGTGCATCTGCGTGATTTGATAGCCAGCCGGCAGATCAGGATAAAAGTAATTTTTGCGATCAAAAACCGATTTTTCCGCTATTTTACATCCTAGAGCCAAGCCAAGCTCGGCAGCTTTTTCAATGGCTGCTTTATTTGTAAGGGGCAAGTGTCCAGGATGTCCAGTGCATATAGGGCAAATGTTAATATTTGGCTCAGCTTTTGAAGAGTCGTTATCACATGGACAAAAAAGCTTTGATTTTGTATTAAGCTGGACATGAATTTCCAGACCGATA
>JAPLVM010000091.1 GCA_026397115.1 Patescibacteria group bacterium | reverse complement strand
TCTCATGAACAAAACAAGAGGCTGTGCTGGTGTGCTCAGGAAGAAATCTATCATTTGGCTAGAGAACTACGTCTCAAGCTGGAAAAAAAGTCTATCCCGACTAATTTGCTTGGACTGTTTGAGCCACCCTGCTACCATGGTCGTTGCGCTGAAGGTAAAAGATATTGCGGGCGCGACCTAAAATTACGTCAAACCAAAGGTTATTTCCCAGAAAGGAAAATTTAAACACATGCAAATAGATAATTTTGACCAAGCAATAAAATTTATCAGACAGCGGCTCCCAGCCAACTTTGCCAAAGCCTATGAAAATGAAGCTGGCCTGAGACGGATGAAATATTTTCTAAATCTCCTTGGCAACCCACAGGAAAAAATCAGAATAGTCCATATTGTAGGAACATCAGGAAAAGGCTCAACAGCCTATTTTGTAAGCAATTTATTAACAAGTTTAGGATATAAAACTGGTTTGCAAATCTCTCCGCACATAATAAATGAGCGCGAGCAGATCAGCATAGATAGAAAAATGATCAGCGAAAAACAATTCTGCGAGTATCTAAATTATTTCCAACCAATGCTTGCAAGCACAGATAAGCAAAAACTTGGCAGATTGACCAACTTTGAAATAATCACAGCAATGGCAATGTATCATTTTTATAAAAACAAAGTTGATTATGCTGTTATTGAAGCTGGCGTTGGCGGGCTGAATGACGCTACAAACTGTATTTCAAACGCAAATAAATTAAATTTGATAACCAAAATAGGACGAGATCATATGAACCTACTTGGAAATACTTTACAAAAAATCGCCACGCATAAAGCTATGATCATGCAAAAAGGCAATATGACTATTTCCACAAATCAGAAACTAGCTGTTAAAGATACAATCATGCGAGTAGCGAAAGAGAAAGAATGCAAAGTTATTTTTATAAACCAAAGAAATAATTATTCTAGAATCAAATGCGCGGAAACATATACTGAATTCGATTTTAAGTTTGAAAATCAAAATTTCTTAAAACTACGCATAAATGCAACCGGTGAATTTCAAGCTGAAAACTGTTGCTTAGCCTTATCAGCTATCGCATTTCTTAGCAAACACGACCAATTCAACATTGATGAGGTAAAAATTCGAAACTACCTGGCCAAGATTCATATACCTGGAAGGCTTGAAATAATAAATCTTCTAAATAAGAAAATTATTCTTGATGGAGCACATAATTCGCAAAAAATGAAAGCGCTTATTACAAGTCTCAAAAAGATTTTTCCGAACAAAAAGTTCGATTTTCTTTTAGCAATACGCAGTAAAAAAGAACATTTAAAAATCATCAAGCACATTGTACAAATAGCTAATAAAATATGGCTTACAGACCTACCCGATGCTAAAAAACGCAAAACTCGAATTTTCGTTGAACCGAAAAAACTAGAAAATCTCTTTCACAAATTAGACTTTTCGCAGACAAAGATTATTGAAGAACTATCAGAGGCCTTGCGCAAAGCCCTCAAAGGAAAGGAAATACTTGTAATAACCGGATCGCTCTATTTACTTGGACAAATCCATTCACATTTAAAAAACTATAAATTATGAAAGTGATAATGATATCTGCGATCACCATTGATGGCAAAATCGCAAAAAAACACATTGAAAAAGTAAACTGGACAGGAAAAGCGGACAAAACTCTGTTTAATACAATTACCAAAAAAGCAGGCGTTGTAATCATGGGAAATAATACTTTCAAAAGCCTTGGCAGCAAACCTTTATCAAATAGATTAAACATCGTCCTAACGCGCAAACCGCATAAATCATTATTACCCAATTTAAAATTCACAGATTCAAATCCACAAAAAATTCTTCAAAACTTGCAAGATCAAGGATTTAAAACAGTATTTATAATTGGCGGCGCGCAAATAAACACACTATTTGCAAGAGCAAATTTAATTGATGAGATATGGCTCACAACCGTGCCAATAATCTTTGGCAATGGCCTGTCACTCTTTTGCCAAGATCTGAAATTTTTAGCTGTATTACACAGCAAAAAAACACTTGGGAAAAATACTCTTACTCATTATCTGTTGAAGAAAGCTGATTAGTCTTATAAAATGCTTTCGTCGAGTCATAGGCGCGTAGCTCCAATGGTAGAGCACTGGTCTCCAAAACCAGGTGTTGCGGGTTCGAGTCCTGCCGCGCCTGCCAAAAATCAGGTTCTCCGCCCTTGATGGAGGCTTTGATTTTTTAGGCAATATTTTTTAGGTCTTTCTCCAACTCTTCTAAACTTTCCAATTTTTCAATTCTTTTTTGCTCAATCTTAAAAAAATTATATTCTTTCTCTGACTTTGCCAAGGCGAGCGAGCGAGATACCTTTCCGTAGTGTGTCAATATTCCCTTCCTGTTCATTTGCAAAATACCATCAAGTCGTTCAATCCAGTCTGCCATGGCCATTGCAGTTTGCGATTGTGCCATGCTTTCGGCAAAAGCCAGGTACTGTTCCACAATCAGCCCGAGTGTTTTCATTTCATCTTCATCGAGATAATTTTTTGCGATGCTTACATCACTTTTGGTAATTTCTTTTTCTGTTTTTTTATCACATGACTGCATACCCAAAAATGGTTTTGATGAGTCTACCCTGGTATATACTAATTCTGCGGCGGTCTTTTGGCTGATTGCCCAAAGAAGTTTATTCTGTACGATTTGGAAAAACTGGATGGTTTTTTCATTTTTTTGATCATAATCAATACTGGTGGCGTAAATATCTTTTATTTTTTGGTAAAAAACCCGTTCAGATAAACGAATTTCCCGAAGCTTTACTTGAAGTTTATCAAAGTACTCGGTTGTTTTCCCCGATTTTAGTTTTTCTTCATTGAGAGTAAATCCCTGCAAAAGGTATTCTTTGAGTCTCTGGGTTGCCCAGATGCGAAATTGAGTACCGCGAATGGAATTTACGCGGTAACCAACGGAAATAATAGCATCTAGATTGTAATGTTTAATATTCCTGTTCACCTCGCGGGAGCCCTCTTTTTGAACTACTAAGAAATCCTTAGCAGTTGTTTTTTCGTTGATTTCTCCCGTTTCATAAATATTTTTAAGATGTAGAATAATGTTTTCAGGGGTGCAATCAAAAAGTTGCGCCATTGATTTCTGCGAGAGCCAAAGGCTTTCGTCTTTCATCAAGGTGTCGACGGAAATTTTTCCATCGTCAGACTTGTAGATGATGATTTTAGATTGCGAGGACATGAGTTTGTGGGTTAGGGGGTTTGCTTAATTCTAAATTTTGGCGATTTAGCTATGAGCTAGTTCTTAGAATCTAATTTTTTAAACCCTGCTTTCTCCGAGAGAGAATCTAGAGATGATGCATAAATTGACGGCAAAATAATATCTCTAAAATCTCCAAAATCTTCTCCGGCAAACCGTTGCCATTTTTCAAGCTTATTATTGGCTATCGCAAATAACTGTATTCCAAGAGATGTTGGGGAAACCTTCAAATACGGCATAATTTCATTCCCGTCTATATGATTTTGTGTTTTGAAACCACCAATCAATTTTTTCGCCGCTAAACCGTGCAGAACAGCTCCAAGATCTTGATTTAATTGTTGCTCAATTCCAAGTAAAGGAATAAATAAATTTTCCCTGTTTAATTCATCCTCTTGCCCCGGGTTAATACCTTTCTTAGTTTCATCAGCAAGAAAATATTTATTGAAAGTTCTATAAATAATGTAGTGCATTTTTAATTGTCCAGAAGACATTGATTTTATGATGTCTACATAGAAAATCCCTGAATCATCTTTTCCATCTTCACTTCTTGAAGAAGCTAGAATTCCACCGAAATATTC
>JAPLVM010000090.1 GCA_026397115.1 Patescibacteria group bacterium | reverse complement strand
ATCTTTCTTTTCCGTGCCGTTCATTATTTTGACGCTTGGCTTGTTTATGTTTGTGATTAATGCGGTTATGTTGGAGCTGACTGACTTTTTAATCACAGATTTTGTAGCTGATGGTTTTGGTGCGGCTTTTAAAGGAGCGCTTTTCATTACGATTATTCATTATGCGGCGCAGTGGTTGATGAGGGAGACACTTGAGAAAAAATAGTCTTTAGACTTTTAATTTTATAACCTAAAACACATGAAAGGATTTAACTCAAATATTGAGAAAGCTACTTTAGAAAACAATAATTTCCGTAAGGTGCTTTATACATCAAAGCATAGCCAGCTCGTATTAATGTGCCTTAAGCCCAACGAGGAAATTGGTATAGAAGTGCATCAAGATAATGATCAGTTTTTTCGCTTTGAAAAAGGCAATGGCAAATGTGTTATTGATGGAAATGAGTATGCTGTTTCAGACGGATCAGCAATAGTTGTGCCTGCCGGTGCTGAGCATAATGTGATAAATGTTTCTGCGACAGAGGATTTAAAACTATACACAATTTATTCTCCAGCACATCATAAGGATGGGATTGTGCGAGCGACAAAGGAAGAGGCAGAAATGAATGAGGCGGAGTTTGATGGAAAGACTACAGAGTAAGATTCAAATTTTTTTATAAATCATGCCAATTTGCTCAAAATCTAAAGTTCAGTTTGAAGTTCCGCAGGCAGATCTTGATTTTTTGGAGCGTATTTCGCCTACTTTTGCCAATCAAAAATTTTTGCTTCCTCCTCCGACTTTAGCGCCGCTTGAAAGGATTAAGCGTCGTACAGCTCATAGAAACGAGCGATTCATTTATACCAATAAATCCGCTTTTACCGGAGAAAAATTGGTTTCAATTTATCGTCCTGATACTGAATGCAAAATTGTGAAGCAAAAAGAGTGGTTTTCAGATCAATGGGATCCGCTGTCTTTTGGTAGAGATTTTGATTTTAATCAGCTATTTTTTGCGCAATTTCACGAACTTCAAAAAGTTGTTCCCAGAGCCAATGTCGTTTCTGTTGATAATGAAAATTCAGACTATACTACAGGAACTGGTTATTGCAAGAATTGCTATTTAATCAACTCTTCTGAATACTGTGAAGACTGTTTTTATGGAAAGCTTTTCCAAAAGTGTACTAATGTTGTTGATTCGGCTTACTGTTATGACTCGGAATTATTGTATGAATGTTTTAATGCGCAAAATTGCTATGATTGTAAATATGTTTATAATTCGCAAAATACCTCGAACAGCTGGTTTTGCGATAATTTAACTGGTTGCCAGCATTGTTTTCTTTGCACGAATTTATCAAGCAAAAATCATTATTTTGAAAATCAGCAGCTAAGCAAAGAAAATTATGAGGAAAAAGTTGGCGAGATTATTTCTGATCCAGAAAAGTTTAAAAATGCACAAAATCAATTTGTCGAACTACGTAAAAATCGCATTTATAAATACGCCAATATTATAAATTCCGAGAATTCAAAAGGTGATTTTATGGCTAATTGTAAGAATTGCGAAGACTGTTTTGATATAAATGACAGCGAAGATTGTCACTATGTGCAGGTGGGAGTTAATGTCAAAGATCTTTTAGACTGCTCGAATATGTATGTTAAGCCAGAGCTTTCCTATGAAACACTTGGCACGATCGGAACATACAACATTCATTTTTGCATATACGTATTTCATTCCAACAATATGTGGTACTCGGAGCAATGTTTTTCCTGCCAAGATTGTTTTGCCTGTATCGGACTGCGCCATAAGCAATATTGTCTTTTCAATAAACAATATTCAAAAGAAGAGTATGAAAATAAAGTAGCAGAAATCATTGCTTATATGCAAAAGACAAAAGAGTGGGGCGAGTTTTTCCCAGTTGAGATTTCGCCATTTGGCTATAATGAAAGCTTGGCAAGCGAATATAATCCGCTTACTCGAGATGAGGCAATCGCGAATGGTTTTGTCTGGTCTGATTATCAACCGCCAAAGCCGCAAGTAGCAAAAATAGCTCCAGCTGATAAGTTGCCATTTGATATTAAGCAAATTCCAGATGAGATACTGGATTGGGCGATTGAATGCGCGGAAACGAAAAAATTATTTCAGCTTCAAAAAGCTGAGTTGGCATTTTATCATAAAATGAACTTGGCAATACCGCATTTGCACCCTGATGTGCGTTATGATAATCGCATGAAATTGCGTAATGCTCGTACTTTGTATCATCGAGTTTGTGACAAAAAGGGTTGCAATACTGAGTTTGATTCGACATTTTCACCAAAGCAGCCAGAAAAGATATATTGTGAGAAGTGTTATTTAGCGGAGGTATATTAATTTTTGCAGTCCATGGATCATGTGGCAATAATGAAAAAGTCTTGGAATATGATTCCCAAGATATTATCTGGGCAGAAGAAGATTGAATCGCGATGGTATAAGCATAAATGTGTGCCGCGGGGCAAGGTTTTTAAAGATGACACGATCTATTTCAAAAACTCGGGCGAGTTGGTTGAGCTAAAGGCTAGAGTTGAGAAAGTGCTTCAGCTTGCAGATTTGAACCTAGATAAAATAAAGCAAATTTTAGCTGAATATGGGCGAGATATTGGTCTTGAGAGTAAAGATTTGGATATTTTTTCAAGTCAAGTAAAAGACAAGAAGTATTGTATCTTGATTTTTTTGCGTGATGTAGAGACGGTTGAGCCTTTTGAGATTGATAAAGCTGGGTTTGGGGCAATGGCTGCGTGGCTGTTTGCGGAAGATATAAATTTGGTTAAAATTTGACATTAGAGCCAGTTTTTCGGGTATTTTATAAAAATGCTATTGACAGATAGCGATAGTTATGTGAGTATGATACTCTATTTCGTGGTTTAAATAAAAAAAGACGAATCAAATAAAAAAAGGAGGTAATTATGGGATTATGCTTGTCAGAAGAAAATTTATCTAGATATTTGGGTAACATTTACTACTCAGGTTTCTGGCCAGTTCAAACAAATCTTCAAACAATCGAGTTAGGTATTGGGTGTAGCACTACCAAACCTGAAAATGGGATGAGGTGGATCAGCAATTTGGGAGACGACGCTAAAATATCTTTGACATCAGAGGGCCTAAATCCACTTGGTCTGAATACTGTGGCAGAAAAATCAGTTTTTCAATGGTATAGGGCTGAGCTTACTGCGCGAGAACAGGGATGCGCGATTCCAACGCAAGATCAATTTATGGAGATACTCGGCGAAATGGCTGATTGTAAACCAGATAAAAATCAATCTTTTGAGGGAAAAGCATTTGAAAAAATAATCAAGAGATTCCCCAATTTAGGGCCAACCGCTTGGATGCAAAATGACATTCGTGAAGTTTTAGGTGTTGGGGTAGAGATTATATTCTGGACTTCAACCAAAGCCGAAGCCATTGATGGCGAAGAAAAACAAATTTGTATTTGTATAGACATGCGAAAGAGGTTATGTTATCCAAGATCTCTTAGGTCTGATTGCTGGTTATCAGTAAGACCCGTGATAAGATCTGTGCAGAAA
>JAPLVM010000094.1 GCA_026397115.1 Patescibacteria group bacterium | reverse complement strand
GATTGGCATTTAGGACAGGTTGGCATTTGGAATTTAAAATTTTTGAATTTTGAATTTAGTAGAGACGCATTGCATGCGTCTCCTTATTTCGTATTTTGACGCGTCTTTGCATTGCGTTCAATGAACAATAATCTTGCGTAGGGAATGGTTTGAAACAATTCGCTACCATTTTAATAAACGGTTTCCAGATAGCATTTTTCGCAATAGACAGTTTCAGGTCTATCTGGGGCGTATGAAGTTTTTAATTCGACCCCACAATTATCGCATTTTCGAAGCCATAACTTGCGAGGATTTCTTAACGCTGCTCTATCTTTATGTCTTTGATCCGGATGTCTTCTAGGTAATGGCAAATTATGTTTCCTGTAAAAATCTAATTCCTGTCTTATTATCCTAAAGGGCTTTTTTGTCATTTCACATTCTATCGCTGAGTTCAAAATTCCGTCTGAGACTTCATCAATAGAATCCGGCAGTTCCCCAGGAAAAATGATTTTATCAACCGATGGTCGCGGCGCTTCATAGTCACACCATTTAAAACCATTTTTTAAAGCCTCTTCTCTTGACATTGGATAATATTCGCCAGCAACTGTTTCATGATATCCAAAAGATGATAGTTGCGGATTAAAAAACTCTCCCCACTCGTTTGTTTTGACCATATGATCAATTATTTTCACGGCTAAGCTATTGTATTCTTCTTTTGTATATTGCTTGTTTAAAATGCAATATTCATTATTCCTCAATCCTGCGCAGCCAAATAAATTACTTGATGACATACATGAATCGCAATATATAATCATGCTGCAATGCGGCCAACAGTTCGCGCAAAATAGGCAGCTATATGCATCTTTACCAACTGTCACGCATTCATATAAAAGCTCACCCCTATCACCCCAATCGTTTAGGTCATAACAATCTCTTACTCTTACGACTTTAGAATAACAATATTTGCAATCTCGACCTTCATGAACAACAAAACTATCATAAACGTTTTTGGAATTAAATATAAAATCCCCTGAAACATCCTCACTATTTTCTATATGAGCATATTTTTTGGGAATTTTCTTATTAAGATTGTTAAACAAATTTTTCCATTTGTTAATCGAAGAATATGAAAAAGATCCAATCATTTCTTGCTTCTTCTTTTCATATTCAACCTGATTTAACTGCTCATTAAAATAAAAAAACTTTTTATTGCGCAGATTGCTTGATCCAATACACGAGGAACAATTATTACAATTAAAAAGAAACATACTATCATTGCATCCTTCGCAATCTTGACTAAAGAAAAGAGAATAACATTTTAGACAATCAACGCATTCGTAACAAAATTCTGATCCGCGAAGGTAAAGACTGTCCATGCTGTTTTTGCAATAATCCATTGAAGTCCCCAGATAACAATCTTCATTGTTTCCAGAAGCTATAGCCAGATAGCAATTTTTATCCCAAGCAGAATAATTCACAAAATCGGAATTCTCATTGCCTGTGACAGATAAAGATTTTTTCGGTACCTGCACGAGTAACTCTGCGAATTGATCAAAAAACGGCTTATTAAAATCAAAATCACATCCATAGTCAAGGCCATCCCAAGCATCTGAATGCCAAACATCGGGCTCGAAAACCCTACCTATATTATCCGGAGTATACATTGCAACTATTTTCTTCCCAGTATAATCAGACTTTCGGTAATATAATGATCTTTCGTTTCTAAAGCAAGTACGCCTCCGAGACCTGCATTCCGGGCATAATTTCGGTTCTGGAATTTGATATTTCTTGCCGTTAAAAGTCGGGGAAACTTTATCGTAAAAAAGTAAATCGTCTTGGGTGATTTCAAATTGCGATTGGCAGTTGAGGCAAGTTTTCATTAGGCGAATTAATGATGATCGTAAGGATCAAAAATTTTTGATCCTTACATCTGGCATATTACTTAATATACGGTTTCCAAATAGCATTTCTCACAATAAATTTTCTCCGACGAATTTGGCGGATAAACAGTCATAAAAATATTGTTGCAATCAGCATTGTCGCATTTTCTATTATAAAGTTTGCGTTGCGGACGAAGATTCATTCTATCTAAATGCCTTTGATCAGGATGGCGCCTTGGAATAGGTAGATGATTATCGCGATAAAATTTCAATTCTTGTTTTATGATACGAAATGGTTTTTTCGTTACTTCGCATTCTATTGCCCAATCAAGGATCTCGTCAGGAATTTTCTTTACATCATTCAAAACATTATGTTTATCAGTAACGATTACTTTATCGACCTTTGGAAATGGGGATTCATAATCACACCATTTAAATCCATCTTTTAATGCTGTTTCTTTATCTAGCGGAAAATACTCGGGAGCTGCAGTTTCATTGTATCCAAATGGCGACGTCCATGACGGAAAAAATTCACCCCAACCTCCACCGGTCTCTTTCCTCATTTGTTCAATTATTTGTGCGCATAATTTTTCATATTCATCTTTCTGATATTTTTTATTCAAAATACAATATTCTGTTTTAGCATGCAGCCCAACGCACCCAAAACAAAAAGAACAATAAAGGCATATATCGCAATACAATAAGTCATTTGAATAAGAGACTAGGCTGCAGGATATTAAATGATATCCGCTACCGCCTGCATGAGCCTCGTAATTTAATTCGCTTGGAACAAGCCAGCCATGTTCATAACAGTCCATGCTATCTTTATTATTTCCCAAATCAAACATATATTTACAGTCTTCAAGCTCGCGGCAATTGAAGCAGATATTCGCATTCTTGCAATTGTACAAATCATTCCCAACGCAGTCGTAACAATTAATTTGATTACTAAACCTGTGTGGTTTTTGCATTTTTAGCTCAGCAAAAGATTTCATGAATTCCCTAAGTTTGTCAGGCGAGCTCAATAATTCATCTTTCACCCTAATAAATTCATCCTTGGAAACTGGCTGATTAAGGATATTATATTTTTTATGTTGCTGATGAGTGCAGCCGATACAATTAATGCAGTCTCGACACTCATAACAGAGTATTGAATCAATCGTATTTTGACAATGTTGAGAATAAAAAACTCCATGACAATTCAAACAATATGAACATTCGTAACACTGTTCGCACTTTTCCAAATAAAGACCATCGACTGAATTTTTACAATGAACAAGCCAATGACCATACATACAATCTTCGCACTCCCCAAAAGCAACTCCCATATAGCAATTTTTGTTATCTGCCGAGTGGTTTGTATATTCACTATTTACGCTGTTTGGTGAATTATACATTTGCATTCTTGGTACACTTAGCTGCAGTTCATAAAACTGTTCGAGAAAACTACGATTCGGATCAAAATCGCGACCGTAAGACATCGGATCCCAAGAGTCTCCCCACCAACATTTTTGACAATATACCTTATATGGACTTTCCGGATGATAAAGAGTAGCAACCATAGTTCCGCAATTACCACACTTATTTCGATAAAGTTTTCTTTCATTTCTCCAGCAAAGTCTTCTTTGTTGTCTACACTCCGGACAAAGAGTAGGCTCGGGAATCTGGTATTTTTGGCCATTAAAAATTGGGGAAATTTTATCGTAGAATAGTAAATCTTCTGGGGTGATTTCAAATTGTGATTGGCATTTAGGACAGGTTGGCATTTGGAATTTAAAATTTTTGAATTTTGAATTTAGTAGAGACGCATTGCATGCGTCTTTGTATTTCGACGCGTCTTTGTATTGCAACGCTGGGCCAAAAATTTTTGGCCCGTACGTGATAATAAATATACTGTTTCCAGATAGCATTTCTCGCAATAGACAGTTTCAGGTCTGTCCGGAGAATAGGATGTTTGAATAGGAATATTACATTTATTACAGATTCTGCTCCATAGTTTTCTAGGATTACGGAGAGATAATCTATCTTTGTGTCTTTGATCTGGATGTCTTCTTGGAAGAGGAAGATTATGCTTTCTATAAAAGTCTAATTCTTGTTTGATTATTCTAAATGGTTTTTTAGTGATTTCACATTCAATAGCATAATTGAGAATATCGTTATTTTCTGGGATCAAAAATTTTTGATCCCTATTTAGCTCATCTGCTTTAATAATCTTCTCTACCTTAGGAAAAGGAGCTTCATAATCACTCCAATTAAATCCTTGTTCTTGTGCTTGTTTCTTTGTCAGAGGAAAATATTCCTGAGCTACTGTTTCATTGTAACCAAAAGGACTGAGGCTTGGGTGAAAAAATTCTCCCCAGCCTTCGCTAAAGCTACGGCTGGCAGGCCATTCTACCCCCCTGCTCGCTTCGCTCGCTTCCCCCCTAGAATAGGGGGGACTAAGGGGGGTACTTTTTTGCATGTGTTCAATTATTTTTGGTACTAATTCTTCGTATTCTTGTTTAGAATACTGCTTGTTCAAAATACAGTATTGCTTATATTTCATGCTTGAGCACCCAAAAAGATTGCTTGAATAAAAACAATGATCTGAATACATTGAATCCGCTAAGGTATATGCGAATGAGCAGAATGAAACATTCGTTGAATTTATACCGATGTTATTCACCTCATATAAAAACTCTCCTGGTAATCCAAAGCATGAACAATAACGACAATTTTTTGAGAATTTCATTTCATCGCAGAAAAAGCAGTTTTCGCATCCTTCTATCGTATAACAGCCTGAGCAATTTTTTGACTTGGATATGTAGTCACCAAAGCAATCTTCTGATTGGAATATTTCTGTAAAACGTCTCGGCGTAGATAGTTTTAGCTCTTCGAATTGCGGTCGATATTTGCGAACCGCTGACAAAATATCCTTCTCAAAATCAGCTTGAGTTGCTTCATATTCACCTTTTGAATACTGTTTATTCAAAAAGCAATGAGATTTATTACGAAGGCCAGAACACATCAAACAGCGATGGCAATTTCTACAATCATAAAGAAATTTGCCGTTTTGGCAGTTCTTTAAATTCTGGCTAAACTGCATGTCATAACAATCATCGCAGTAATAAAGATCATAGCAAAACTCGCAACGATTGCAAAAAGCAATGTCTATTGAATCTTTTATATAATCAATCCAATAGCTGTAATATACGTTTTCGTTAAACCCAGCTTTAAAAATCAAATAGCAATTTTTGTTATTATTCGCCAGATTTATATATTCCGAATTTTCAGAGCCGCCTGAGAGCAAGGATGGTTTTGGCGTTTTTAACGTTAACTCAAAAAATTGGTCAAAAAAAGATCGATTAAAATCAAAATCCATTCCATAATCCATCTCATTCCAAGAATCGCCCCACCATATTTTTTGATCATAAACAGTAAATTTAGATGAATCGTTATAAATTGATATTATTTTTTTACCAGTTAAATCACATTTCCTTGCATATAGATTGTGTTCATTTCGAAAAGCCATTTTTCTCTGCTGTCTGCATGCTGGGCATAGGGTTGAAAATGGTATTTGGTATTTTTTACCATTAAAAACTGGAGAAATCCTATCGCAAAAAGACAAATCATCTTCAATGACATCAAATTGATTAGAACACTTTACGCATGTTGGCATGTAATTGGAAAGAATATGTTGCTGACGCTAGTTTAAGCGAAGAACCATAGCAAATCAATAGGTTGATGCAGAATGAATTAATACATAAATTTCTCAAAAAAATTCAAACCTGCTAAAATAAGCGCGCTTTTTCAATAAAGCTCTACTTTCTGATTTTTACATTAAAAGCCATATGAATATCCTGCAAAAGATACTTTCCATTCCTGACTTGCGCAAAAAAATATTATTTACGCTTGGCATTATTCTTCTGACGCGTCTAATCGCCCACATCACAGTTCCTGGAATTGATCGCGCCGCACTTGCAAATCTTGCTGATAGCGGTGGCGCCTTGGGCGTGTTTTCAATATTCACTGGAGGATCACTCGAAAACTTCTCGATTGTACTTATGGGTCTTGGCCCATATATCAATGCATCGATTATTATTCAGCTTCTTAGCGTTGTCGTACCAAAGCTTGAAGCTCTATCAGAAGAAGGGCAAGAAGGTCGTCGTAAAATGAACCAATATACACGCTGGCTAAGTATACCTTTGGCGCTACTTCAAAGTTATGGCATGATTTTATTACTAAATAAATCAGCTGGCGGTGGGATTGTTGCTGACGTAACAAATTTTGGCACCATGCTACCAATTATGATTTCAGTCACCGCAGGAACAATGCTTTTTGTATGGCTTGGGGATTTGATCTCAGAAAAAGGTGTTGGAAATGGCACTTCTATAATTATTTTCATTAATATCATTGCCAGCGTGCCCTTGGCAATATGGCAAAATCTATCTAAAACGCAATTTGACAGTTCCGCCTACATCCCATTCCTGCTTTTAATAGCCTTCACAATAATCTTGACTATCATCGTTATTCTTTTCTCAGAAGGAGAAAGGCGCGTGCCAGTCACTTATGCGGCACGGGGCGGACGCGCAAACTCACAATCTACATTGCCTATGCGCGTCAATCAAGCCGGAATGATCCCAATAATTTTTGCCATGTCAATCATTGTCTTTCCTAGCGTCTTAGCATCATTTTTCGTTGATGCCAAAACAGCGTGGATCAGAGAAACTGCAAAAGCAATGGCCGATCCGTTTTCTTCTACGGGCTGGACATATATTATTGTCTATTTCGTGCTAGTCGTACTTTTCACATACTTCTACACATCCATTACATTCAAGCCAAAAGAAATTGCTGAAAATATTCAAAAACGAGGCGGCTTTGTAGCAGGACTGCGCCCGGGAAAACAAACCAGCGATTTTCTGTCACAAATTTCATTACGTTTAAATCTGTGGGGAGGATTGTTTCTGGCGATTGTGGCGGCATTGCCGCTTGTTATTCAAAATGTTTTTACCGAGCTTCATTTAGGCGCGGTTACACTGCTTATTTCAGGTGCAGGACTTATAATTATAGTCGGAGTGGTGCTTGATCTTTTACGGCAAATCAACTCTCATCTGCAGATGAACGAGTACGATAAGATCTTCTAGCTAACTCCAATCTTTGCTGAAATCTCTTTCTTGATTTTCTCCATTATTTTCGCATTCTCCTTCAAAAACTGCTTTGCATTTTCTCTCCCCTGCCCAAGCTTGATGTCTCCATAAGTCAAAAAAGCACCAGATTTTTGCAAAATCTCATATTTAACACCAAGCTCAATTATCTCTCCCTCGCGCGAAATTCCCTCATTAAACATAATATCAAATTCACACTGCTTAAATGGTGGGGCAACCTTATTTTTAACGACTTTGACTTTTACGCGATCACCAATAACTTCTTTATCTTCGCCGCTACCTTTTTCAATCTTGGCAGTACGACGAATATCTAAGCGCAAAGAAGCATAGAACTTAAGGGCATTGCCTCCTGTTGTTGTCTCTGGATTGCCAAACATAACGCCAATTTTGTACCGAATCTGATTGATGAAAATGACTGTTGTATTGGATTTGGAAACTAGGCCAGTTAATTTGCGCAAAGCCTGACTCATCAGACGGGCCTGCAACCCCATATGCGAATCCCCCATCATTCCTTCTATTTCAGCCCTTGGAGTCAGCGCAGCTACAGAGTCTATAACAATCAAATCAAAAGCATTTGATGCAACCAACTTCT
>JAPLVM010000007.1 GCA_026397115.1 Patescibacteria group bacterium | reverse complement strand
GTAGTAGAAAGATCTTTTGGCTGGTTAGAGAAATGTCGTAGGCTTTGGAAGAATTGTGAGCGTAAATTAAATACCAGTCTCAATATGGTGGTACTGGCTTTTATAGTACTTTTGCTCAGGAGATTATGAACAGGCTCTAAGTTTAAAGAATTAACCCTTAATTTGGCTAGCAAAAATGACATATGCTTTGAATGGTACGTTGGGCTTGTTCAGGCTATAATAGATGGAAAACTCTCGAGCTATAATAATATTGTATTACTTGGCAACCCGAAACGTGGCATCACAAATGCCCTATGCGAAATTTATGATGAGCTAGAAGAAAAAGAAGGCTATGATGCAACATCGGAAATCAAATTGATTGAAAAGTGTTTACTGGAAATTAATCAGGAAACACAGTTATTGAGAATTATCCATGAACAAATCGCGGCATAGATAATATCTAATCCTAACATTTGAGATTATCTCTCACACGCCCACTTTCACCTTTGCTGCTTTAATCACTGTGCCATCCAGCTCCCATCCGGGTTGAAACTCCTCCAGAACAATGTCTTTTTTTTCTGGATTTTCTTTGGTTAGTAAGGCCTCATGTTTATTGGAATCAAATTTCTCTCCTAATGATTTGAAACGTTGAAGTCCGCAACTTTGGAGTTCTTTTTCAAAACTGCCAAAAAGTTGACAGACTCCCTTTGCCCATTCGTCATTGGAAGCGCATCCCACAGCGCGTTCAAAATTCTCCAACATTGGTAATAATCTCTGCAAAATATCGATTTTGGCTGATCTTTTCATATCTGCCCTTTCTTTATCAATCCGCTTGCGGAAGTTGTCAAAGTCAGCTGAAACTCGAAGTAGCTGATCTTTTAATTCATCAACTTGAATTTTTAGTTGATCTTGAGCTGGATTGCCCTGAGATTGCTTTGCAAAACCTGATTGGGTTTGCCTAGCTCCTTCTTCTTTGGACACGTGAGATATATGTATTTTTGAGTCTTTTTTCGACATGCTCAGTAAATAAAGTGTTAAAATTCTGCTGTTTCAATTTTCACAAAAAGGCGTGAATAAAGCAACCATATCATTGATGAAAATAGTGATTACTGGCGGCGGAACTGGTGGGCATATTTATCCGGCATTGGCTGTTGCAACTGAACTACAGAAACAACATCATCAAATAGAATGGATTGGCTCGCGTAATGGCATGGAAAAAGAGATCGTTATGCAAGCTGGAATCAAATTTCATGGTATTTTTACTGGTAAATTGCGTCGTTATTTTGATTGGCAAAACTTTACTGATCTTTTCCGTATTATATATGGCTTTGTGCAGGCGCGTGATTTACTCAGGAAAATCAGACCTCAGGTTGTGTTTTCCAAAGGCGGATATACAGCAGTTCCAGTGGCAGTTGCTGCCATTTCTCTGCATATACCAGTTGTAACGCATGAATCAGATGCTACTCCAGGTCTTGCCACTCGCATTATAAATGGTTTTGGTGTAGATAAAATATGTCTCGGCTTTGCGTCTCTCAAAAAGTATTTTTCTGGAGACAAAATTATCATGACTGGAACGCCTATAAACAAAAACTTTTTTATTGCAAACAAAGAAGATGCGCGCAAGAAATTAGGAATTAAAAATAATGAGCACTTGTTGGTAGTAATTGGCGGTTCACAAGGAGCGCTTAGCATGAACAAACTTATATTTGGCGCATTGCCTAAAATCCTGTCTCGAGCAAAGCTAATCCATCAAACAGGTCAATCTTCAGTAGATCAAGCAGCAATAGTCAAATCAGCTCTGCCAAAAAAGTTAGGTAAAAAATATACTGTTATAACAAATATTGAGCATAAAGATATGGCGAATATATTGTCCGCGGCTGATCTTGTAATAGCAAGGGCAGGCGCTACTGCTTTAGCTGAATTGGCTGCTTGCAAAAAGGCATGTATATTAATTCCATTACCAACTTTTGGATCGCGAGGTGATCAGCTTGCCAATGCTGAATTTCTTGCAAAACAAAAGGCTGCGGTTATATGCTATCAAGATAAGACTTCTTCAAATGCTCTTGGCAATAAGATTTCAGAGCTTCTCAGAAATAAGCAGCTGAGAGATGATTTGTCCAAAAACATTGGTTTGTTTTCTGAGCCTAAAGCGCTTGAAAAGATAGTTGGGGTGATAGAGTCAATCAACAATCAGTGAATTGAGCAAAAAAGCCCTTGGTTGGTAATGGCATAGAATTCTGCGCCTACCAAAAACCCCGCCTTAAGGCAGAGCTTTTGGCAAACATTTTTTCAGAAAACCTTACTTTTTAACAGCATCACGTAGATTTTTACCGGCTTTAAAGCGAGCAGCTTTGGAAGCCTTGATATTAATAACAGCACCAGTGCGTGGGTTAACGCCCTTACGAGCAGCACGTGGGGATACCATGAAAGTACCAAAGCCAGTCAAGGTTACTTTATCACCTTTTACAAGGGCAGTGGAAATAGCCTTTAATACAGCCTCAAGGGCAGCATTAGCAGCACGGTTGGACATACCAGTTTTGCTGGCGACAACCTTAACAAGATCACCTTTTGTCATTGCAACATCACCTCCCTTCTTTTATGGATTTTAGAGAGCAAAGACGCGAGCTCGCGCAATTGCTATAGGTATTGTAACCTTTCCGGAAATCGCACGTCAATGCCTTTTCATACTTTCTTGGCTCTGGGTCTAGCTCTATAATGAATGCGATGAAAGCCTAGCCCTAGAAAGGATTTAACCATATATTGCATAATAAAGTTGATCAATATTAACTTGACGCTTGGTTTATAAAATGAAGAATTCACTGCTCGGGAAGCTACTTGAAAGAAATAGGGCAGTGTGAGAAAATCTCGTTGGATTTAATGAATTAGTTATTTCTGTTAAAAAATGCTAGCGCTATATCAAATTTTTATTCCGCTCCTCTGCTTGGCAATGATAATTGGCAACTGGACTAGGCACCGCACTGGTGAATTAAACCGTCGCGGATTTATAATATGGAGCCTAATTTGGCTCTTCCTTGGAATATTTGCGCTATTTCCTGAAACATCTTCCATGGTAGCCAGAGTTACTGGCATTAAAAACAGTTTTAGCGCGCTTACTGTAACTGCATTTTTAGTTTTATTTTACCTTGTATTTCATGGATTTAGACGCATGGAGCGCATGAATCGTGAATTAACAAAAATCGTTCGAAATCATGCATTGCTTGATATTAAAAATCCTGGGAAAAGAAACAAAGCGCGTGCTTACAGCCCAGAATCTCCAAAGACAAGTAAACACGCATCTAAATGATTAAAGGCTAAATTAGATAACGCTGGGTTTTAACTTAATTCATTAGATAACGCTGGGTTTTAACCAAGCGTCTCACAACAAATGAAAATACTGATTGTTACTCCATATTTCGATGAACCGTATCACCAGTTCTCGAGCTCAATCAAGCTGACTTCAGGTCTTTCAAGCGATATGGAAATAGTTGTCTTATCAGGCAATACTGAAAAGAACGGCTGGGAAACTCGAGATTGGGGCAAAATATTTTTTGTCAAAGATACAATTACTTTTAGCGATCCAATTAATCAAGGAATACCGCTTGGAATTTGGCGGCATATTTTTAAAGTTCTGAAACAAGAAAAACCAGATCTAATCCTGATCAATCATTTTATGTTTTTCACGGCTTCAATCATGATCTTGCTAAAGCTAATGAGGTATAAAGTCGCTATTTCTACAGATACTTTCATTGGTTATAATTGGTTTCCACGCAAGGAGAAAGATCGAATTTATGTAAAGATCTATTTCTGGCTTTATGGATCTTGGCTTTTAAAGCTAGCTGATAAAATTATTGTTTATCATTCTGGCAATTTGCCAGCTGTTAAAAAACTGGGTTTAGCTGGTAAAACTGTTGTGCTTCCTTATGGCATTAGCAGAGAAGAAATAACTAATGTAAAACCTGCCCATGATTTAAAAAAGAAAGATAAAGAAATTTGGGTTGGCTTTGCCGGCAGATTAACAGCAATTAAAGGCTATGATGACTTTTTGACTATTGCCCAAAATCTAGCTAAAAAACATAGGCAATTACACTTTATTATTGCTGGTTATGGTCCAAAATTTAAGCTGCATTGCCAAAAAAATACTTCCGATCAAATTCATTTTCTAGGATTTAGAAAAGATATTTTATCAGTAATTAAAACCTTTGATATCTTTGTATTAACCTCATATAGCGAAGGGCTCCCGAGTGCTTTAATGGAAGCCATGGCACTAGGCAAGCCGTGCGTAGCCACAAATGTAGGCGGAATTTGCGATTTGGTTATTGATCAAGTCACCGGTTTACTAACTAAGTCAGGAGACATTAAAGGAACATCAGATAAAATTATCAGGCTAGTTAAGTCAAAAACATTACGCGAAAAACTTGGAAATAATGCTAGGCAACACATTATTAAAAACTTTTTATGGGAAAATCTAGCGCCTAAATACAAAAAACTATTTGCTTCTATCACCTGATTTTAAGCTCATGAAACTGCCCAAAGTTGCCATTATTTCTACGTTCTTTGATCCCATCCCAAAGGGCGGAGCTGAAGTGGCTACCAATGAAATCATTAATGGGCTTAAAAAGGATTTCGAACTTACGATTATCTGCGCTCGTTTTGATTCAAAATTACCTAAAAAAGACTCTTGGAATGGTGTTCCTGTCTTTAGGCTCGGGGTTGGGAACCAACTCTTAGACAAGATTTTATTCTCTTTTTTAGCCCGCAGTTTTGTGAAGAAAAATGTTTCTAAATTTAAGATTATACATGCTATTTTGGAAAGTTATGCTGGCGTGGCATTAGCCATGATTTCCAAATTTCATAAAAATACTATTTTAACATTGCAGGATTCAGAGGTAGAAAGTGATAGCTTATTAACTAAAAACCCAATTACGCAATTTACTTATCGCTGGATTCACAAAAAACCCAGACTCTTAACAGCCATTTCGCGTCAAGTTGTATCTAGGGCTCAGAAATTTACAGATTATAAAAAGCAGATTGAATATATACCAAATGGCGTGCATCTACATATTTGGCATGCCAATGCAAATAAAGTTAAACTGAATCCAAACCAAATTATTTTTTGGGGAAGGTTAAACAAAGTAAAAGGGGTTGATGTCTTAATTAAGGCTATCTCGAGACTCAAATTGCCTAAAATCAAATTAGAAATCATTGGAGATGGTCCTGAGGCTGGTAATCTGCGTACGCTTACTAAAAAGTTAAAATTGGATAAGCAGATTCATTTTGCTGGTTTTAAAACACATAAGGAAATTTCTAAACTTGCTCAAGGCGCAAACATTTTTGTGGGTATGTCTAGATCGGAAGCGCTTGGAAATGTTTTTATTGAGGCGCAAGCCACTGGATGTATTCCTATTGGAACGCAAATCGGAGGAATTCCAGATATTATCACGCATGGTAAAACAGGATTTCTTGTGCCAAAAGATGATGCTAGCGCACTTGCAAAAATGCTGCGAGATCTTTTAAAAAACTCTGTGATGCAAAAAGAAATTAGGAAAAATCTTTATTCAAGCGCCTTACATTTTAGCTGGAAAAAACAGATTGCAAGGTATCGTAAAATCTATGTAAAGATGCTTTCGCGCGCATATTAACGCTTTAATCACATGAAAAAATCTAGATCTATCCTAATCGCAGCAGGGATATTTCCCCCAGATATTGGAGGACCCAGCACATATGCTTTTCAGCTTGCCAATAGTCTCGCAAAAAGAGGAATAAAAATTACTGTCATTGCATACAAACCAGCTGCATTAAAGCAAAAATCAATAAGCGCTAAAACGCCTTTTAAAGTCATTTTTGTTTCTAGAAATGGCTTCTTTTTAATGCGATGGCTAGGTTATGCCAGAGCTGTTCAAAAAGAAATTAGTGAGCATGACCTTGTTTATTCATTTTGTCCTGTATCTGTCTCGCTTCCTGTCTTATTATTTTGCAATATAAAAAAACCAATAATAGTTCGGCTAGGCGGTGATTTCCTTTGGGAGGCAGCAGTTGCAAAAGCACGGGTTTGCACATTGCAAGAATTTTATAAAAAAGGATTTCCTGGCATTTATGAAAAAATCAAAAAAAGAGTGTTTGAATGGAGCCTCCAGCATCATGATAAGCTAATATTTACGACAGATTTCCTGCGCACAATTTTTGTTCATAATTATCGTTTGCAGAATGAGAAAATAGCAGTAATCAATAATCCATATCCCGAAGTTAAGCCTATAAAAATACGTCGTGATCATAATCAATTTCTTTTTATTGGACGGCTGATTCCAGCCAAAAATATTGAGCGGCTACTCAGAGTTTGGACAGCTTTATTTATTAGATATCCAAATTTTAGACTTAAAATAATAGGGGATGGTCCAACGGTCGGTATGGTTAAAAAGTTTGTTCAAAATAATATAGGTATACTCTATCAAAACTCTCTTTCGCATGATAAAATTCTAAAGGAAATTGCTAAGGCAAGAGCACTTATATTGCCCATGTTAACTGAAATTTCTCCTAATCTTGGGCTTGAAGCCACAGCTCTTTCTACGCCGATTCTCTGTACTTATGAGTGTGGCATAAAAAAAGATCTATATCGCACAATTTATTTTAAGCCTTTGTCAGATGATGATTTTCTCAAAAAATGGCTGCTTATGTGCGATGATAAATTTTTGAATAATCTGGCTACAAAAAAAATCAGAAAAAGATCGTGGGAAAACATTGTCGATGAAACATTATTAGTCCTACAAACATGAAAATTCTTATGTTCACGCTGAGCCTTGATCAAGCTTCCAAGGAGCGCATTGCGCAATATGGAGACTTTCTAGATGAATTGCATGTAATCAGTTATTCACGAGTTTTACGAAAAACCGAAAAAATTGGGCATACTTATTTTTATTCAATAAGTTCATCTTTCCGGCTGTTATTTCTTTTGTACGCATATAATTTTGGAAAAAAGTTTGCGCGAGAAAAAAGTTTTGATTTGATTACTTGCCAAGATCCATTTGAAATTGGCATTATTGGCTATTTGCTTGCAAAAAAAAATAAAATCCCGCTTGAGTTGCAAATCCATGGCGCAATATCTATGAAAACTTTTTGGAAAGATGATATTTTAAACTGTTTTCGCTGTCTTATATCAAGGATGCTTCTGCCAAGGGCTTGCGGCATCAGAGTAATGCGAGAGCAGGAAAAGATATATTTAATTAAAAACTTAAAAATTAGCCCGAATAAAATTTGTGTTCTTCCGATTTCAGTACCAGTGGAAAATGTCATTGAATATAAGAAGCCTAACGTAGATTCAGACTTTATTTTTCTAACAATTGCTCGCCTTGAAAAAGTAAAAAATATACAACTTATTCTTCGCGCGTTTAAAAAATTAGTTTTAAAAATACCTTGCTCTAGGCTCGTTATCGGCGGCGATGGTAGTGAAAAAGAATCTCTTCAAAAACTTAGTTTAAAACTGCAAATAAATGATCGAGTTGATTTTGTTGGCTGGGTAGAAAAATGGTCTTCTGCAAGCTGTTTCATTATATCTTCAAATAGTGAAACTGGACCACGTACTTTAATTGAAGCTCTGGCGCATGGATTACCTGTGATTTCAACAAAGGTTGGCATTGCAAAAAATTATATTCGAGATGGGAAAAATGGGTTTTTAATTGATATTAATGATGAAAAAGCACTTTATGAAAAAATGACTTGGATGCGCTTGAATAAAAAACTTGTGCATAAAATGTCTACATATGCAAAAAACTGCCTGCAGGAATATCCTAATCAGGCAGTCTATTTGCAAAAAATAATGCTGAATTGGAGAAAGATAGCGCGAAATAAAAAGAGTTAATATTTATCCGCGATTTCCCCTATTTGACCTTGGTCTTTGCGAATTGGATCTGGGTCTTCTGTCATCTCTTCTATTGTCTCTGTGATCATCGCGATGAAAATCAGGCTGCGGGTCGCGAGGTGGAATTGTGATGTTTTTGTCTCCATCTGGTAAACAAACCTTGTGAGATAAATTAACGCGTCCGCGATCATCAATTTCCATGACTCGAACTCTAAGCGGATCTCCCTGCTTTACAACATCTTCAACGCGATTTACGCGATAAGGCG
>JAPLVM010000056.1 GCA_026397115.1 Patescibacteria group bacterium | reverse complement strand
CATAACACGCACTCCAGCGCGAGGAGAAAAAAATGGCTCCTCTGGCAAAGATAATCCATATTCTTGATAAACATTCATGCGATGCACAAATTCTTTTAGCCCAAAAGAATGATTTACAGAAGATAAATGCTTGATTTCAGAAAAGAGCGAATTAAGCGTACGCAAGCCTTCTATCTTGTTTTCACTTTTTTCCACCCATTCAATAAATCCTGTATCTTGAAGAAATCTCTCAAAAAAAGCTGGTAAAGTCATTTCTGCTGAAAGCTGTTTAAACTGGCCAATTTTGCTCCACCAATTCTTAATAGCAGTTGGATTTGTTAGCTGGAGCGGGCCAAAATCATCTGATTCTGAGGTGTCCATTAAAATCCGTGCCATTGACATTGGAAATTTACGGCCAATGCTTTTGCGATGAAAATGATCAATCAATCGAAAAACATCAAGTGATTCTATACCTGAAAGCTGTCTTGTTAAAACTCGACTCAGAGCTTCATTATCGCTCGGATCAACAATCACGGCAAAATAATCCAAAATAGCTCGGGTAACTGGCGAAGCAAGAACATCGCGTCCAGCTGAAAAAACAACGGGCACGTCCTGACGAAGAAGAAAATTGGCCATTTCCTCAACTTCATTATTTGTGCGAAGCAAAATGGCAATATCAGAATAATCGCAATTTTTTTTCGAAACAACGTTTTCAGAAATCCACTTCCAAATCCAAAGCCTTTCTTCCATTTCATTTGCAAACTCGATCATTGCAACCTCGCTTGATTTAGATTTAGTATCATCGCTGTTAATTGCAATTAATTTTTTCTCAGCATCAAGCCTTTGCTTGTTATTAGTAATAACTTTTTTGGCCATATCCAAAATAGCTTGAGGCGACCTATAATTATCACTCAAAACAATTATTTCAGGGTTTTTGAAAGTATTTTCAAAAAACAATATATTCTCAAGCGAAGCACCTTGAAAACGATAAATAGACTGATCATCGTCGCCAACAACCATTATATTCGGCCGGCCATCAGCATGCCCAGATCCAAGCAACTGCAAAATGGTATTTTGCGCTGAGTTTGTGTCCTGGTACTCATCAACCATAATATACAAAAACTTTTCTTGATAATCAGCCAGCAAATCAAAATCATTTTGAAAACGATCAACAACCATCATTATCATATCTTCATAATCATACAGACCTTTTTCTCTGAGCTTGCTTTGATAACGCGAGTAAAAATCAGCCATTTCAAAGGCCTTTTCTGCGCGATCACGCTCCTGCTTCCAATCTCGTATTGGCTCGCCTGTTTTCTTATTCAATCGAACGCTTGAATCAAGCTCAGCTATCCAGTCTTTCACATGCTTCTTAAAATCTTCAGGACCAATATTTTCGCGCTTTAACTCTGAAACACGAGACTGCAAATCTGAAAGATAAAAATACGGATCGCCAAAGGTTTTTAGCCTTTGCGGCTTAGCATTATCAATCAGCTCCCTCCAAAGCTCAATCTTTTCAAAATCACCGATTGGCCTGATATTGCGTGCAAACATAAACTTCTCAGGATATGCCTCAATCACGCTCTGACAAAAACCATGAAATGTATAAACTGCCACTCTATATCCAGCAAGTCCCATAACATGCCTGAGCCGTTCGCGAACAGATTGCACGCCTGACTCTGTAAAAGTCATGATTAAAATAGACGCTGGATCAGTATCTGTTTTTTCGCAAATATTTTTCACACGAGCAGTCAAAAGCTGAGTCTTGCCCGTGCCAGGACCAGCTACAACGAGTACTGGACCATCAATTGTATCAACTGCTTTTTGTTGAGCTGGATTAAGTTTAGTTTTGGCAACTGTCATTGAAGAAAATTTTAAAAAATGACAAAAATCTAAAGATTATGTCATCCTGAGCAAAGCGAAGGATCTACGAAAGTTGTGATACAGAATTTCATTTCGCTACGCTCTGCTTTTCAAGCAACAAATTGACGAAGATTCTTCGTCGCAAATGCCGACTCAGAATGACAAAATTTTGGTTATAAATATCTAAAAAGACCTATTGTTAACTACTAGTTCGGATAGCATAAATTTCTAGCATCATCTCAATCGCCATTATAACAAAAAAATATTTCCCACATATATAAAATCAATTACAATATGAACATAAAAAACATTTATTATTTACATAACAACATAATGGAAATTCAAATCACATGCCAAAATGTCAATCTAAGCGAAAAGCGAACCGCTTATTTGCACGATAAAATAGATAAAGCAATTCGTGCTGGCGGACGCCTTGACCTCGACGCTACCTCTATTACCGCTGAAGTACGCCCAGCCAAAGTCAAAGGCGAAGACAATGTTTCAGTTGAAATCACAATTTTTACCAAAAAAGCAATGATCCGCGCCGAAGAAAAAGCCATGGCATTTGAAACTGCTGTTGATTTAGCTGAAACTAAGCTACAAAAGCAGCTTCGTAGATATAAAGAGCGCTATAAAGCACGCCATCGCGGCGAGCATTGGATTACTGACGCAGAGCTGATTGAATACATACCAACGCAGAAATCCAATATCACAAAAAGACAGCGTTTTTCAAACGACAAGCCAATACATGAAGAAGAGGCTGTTGAGTTAATGGAGCTTGCTGGCCATGATTTTTTCCTGTTTAATAATGTAAATACAGGTCGCTGGAGCGTTGCTTATAAAAGGCATAATGGCGAGTATGGAATAGTCGAACCAAAGATTGGCGACGAAGAATAAATTCATATTCTTGTAGTTGTTTATCCATATAGATGAAATTTGCTATTCTCGCTGATATACATCTTGGCGACGAGGAATATTACAAAGGAATTCTACGAAAAGTGAATCAAGAAGCAGAAAACCTTGTGTTAGATTTTGTTCAAAAGATGAATACTTATACCAAACCTGAATTCGTAGTAATTTTAGGCGATCTGGTTGCGGACAGTAACAAGCTAGATGATCAAAAAAATGCTGCTCATGCCATAAAGTTGTTGGCGCGCCTAAAATGTCCAATTCATTATGTTGCCGGCAACTGCGATCTCAAAAATATTACTGAAGATAAATTAGCCAAGCTATTTAATCAAGATAATCTGTATTATTCATTTGATTCAAACGATTTTCACTTTATTATTTTGTTTTCAAAGGCTATCAAAAAGAAACTTGTTCTGATAGATGAAGAACAGAAAACTTGGTTGCAAGATGATCTAGCTAAAACAGATAAAAAGTCTATTGTTTTTGTGCATCACGGATTGGCTGATCAGAATTTGAAAGGAAATCCATGGTTTGAGGGTAGGCCTGAAATTTGCCTCATTGCGAACAGGGAAGAGATCCGAAACATCTTTCACCGCTCAGGCAAGGTTGCCGCTGTTTTTAACGGTCATTTACATTGGGATAAGCTTGATGTTCACGATCAAATTCCTTACTTTACAATCCAATCCTTGGTTGAAAATGAGGATGATCAAGGAATTGCCAGTAAAGCGTATGCCGTTATTAACATTTGTGAAGATAAAGTTGACGTGGAAATTAAAGGAAATTATCCCAAAAAGTTCTCGTATAGCAAGCATGTACAGACAGCCCCAGGATTGTCCCTTCTAAATTCTAAATTCTAAATGCCTATCTGCCCTGACTGCAAATCGCAGTTCGAAATAACGGATGAAGATAGTATTTTTTGCCAAAAATTTGATCTGAAGCCCCCAGTTATTTGTAATAGATGCGGGCAGAGAAATCGCCTTAGCTTTCGCAATGAAAGGAATCTGTACCGCCGTAAATGCGATTTATCAAGACAAGAGATAATTTCCATCTATTCTCCGGACAAACCATACAAAGTTTATAAAAGTGATTATTGGTTTTCTGACCAATGGAATCCATTGGAATATGGAAGAGAATTTGATTTTTCAAAGCCATTTTTTGAACAATTGGCTGAATTACAGCTTCGAGTTCCACGCCTTGGACTAACAAATATCAAACCAGAAAATAGCGATTATTGTAATTCATGCATTGGAAATAAAAACTCTTATCTGATTTTTGGCGGTGATTTTAATGAAGACTGTTTATACGGTACGCTTTGCATGCGCAACAAGAACAGCCTTGATATTGACCTGAGTAACGACAGTGCTTTCTGTTATATGGTTAGTGATTGTTTTAATTGCTATGAGTGCCAGTACGCGATGGACTGCAAAAACTGTAATGATTGCGCATACATAAGCGATTGCACAAGCTGCTCTGAATGTATACTCTGCACCAATCTTACAAATGTCTCATATCACATTAATAATCAGCCATATAGCAAAGAAGAATATTTGGAAAAAAAGAAAAAACTTCTGACAAATAATTATCAAGACCGAACCAAATTATTTACTGAATTTTTGGATATGCGAAGAAATCGTATCGTGAAATACGCGCATACAGTTTCTTGCCAAGACTGTAGCGGCGATTATCTTAAAAACTCCAAAAACTGTACTGACTGTTTTGACACAACCGATAGCGAGGATTTGCGCGACATTATCTTTGCAACTAAATGCAAGGATTGTCGTTATAGTAGCATGCTTGGTATAAATTCTGAACTTGTTTATAACGCATGTTCTACGCTAGGAGCATACAATATATACCATTCATTTTTCGTTCTTGAGTCATCAAACGTCGGCTATTCTGATTTGATTTTAAACTCGCAAAATTGCTTCGGATGTGCGGGACTTCAAAAGCAGGAATATTGCTTGCTGAACAAGAAATACAATAAAACCGAATATGAGGAACTTTTGAATCAAGTGATCCTGCATATGAAAAAATCAAACGAGTGGGGACAGGCGATGCCAAAATCGCTTTCTTGTCTTGGATATAATGAAACAACTGCTCATGATTATTTTCCAATGACAAAAGAAGAGGTGCTGAATCTAGGTTTTAAATGGAGTGACTATGAATCCCCTGCTCCGCAAGTAGATAAGATTATTCCAGCTGGCAGCGAATTACCATGGCAATTCACTCAAAACGAAAACATTCCAGATGACATATTAAACTATGCAATTGAATGCGAAGTCACAGGCAAGACATTCCGCATAAATAAATCTGAACTGAAATTTTATCAAGATTATTCTCTTCCGATTCCTAGACGTCACCCAGATCAAAGACACAAAGATAGATCTGATATGCGTAATCCGCGTCAGCTCTGGCATCGCAAATGTAATAACCCGGGATGCAACAATGAATTTGAGACGACTTATGCTCCAGATAGATCGGAAAAAGTTTATTGTGAAGAATGTTATTTGAAAACAGTTTATTAAATGTAGGCTAGAGATGCATTACATGTGTTTTGCTATATACGGATAATTCTAAGATTATTCCCTCTAAATTCTAAACCCTAAATTCCTAATGCCTATCTGCTTAACCTGTAAATCATCGTTTGAAATTATCGAGGACGATTTATTGTTCATAGACAAAATATCACCTGTTTTCAATGGACAAAAATATAGCATTGCTAAACCAACCTTATGTTCAACCTGTCGCCAACGAAGAAGATTAGCTTTTGTAAATATACAGAATCTATATCAGCGCAAAGAAAAAGATACAGGAAAAACCCTGATTTCACCATTTTTTCCGGAACAAGATCTAAATGTTGTTAGCCATAAAAGATGGTATTCAGACGAAATAGATGGCAGAGAATACGGGCGAGAAATAAATTTCAACGAACCATTTTTTGAGCAATTTCAAAAATTGCAGCAAGTTGCTCCACGCTGGGACAGAATTACCATAATGTGCGAAAATTGCGATTGGTGTTTTAATATATCCAGCTCAAAAGACTGCTACCTACTTCGTGGATCATCTGATTGCGAAAAATGCATGTATTCTAATCATGTCTCCAACTCAAGAAACATAATAGACAGTTTTTGGGTTGAGGATTCTGAGAATTGCTATGAACTTTTTAATTCTCAAAACTGCTTTGAAGTTTTTTGGGCGGAAAAAGCGAAGGCATGCAATCGCAGTCTCTTTCTTTTTGACTGCGAAAATGTACAAAACTGTATTGGCTGCATCGGTCTTCGGCATTGCAAAAATTACTTTTTAAATAAGCAAGTAGCCCTAGAAGAATTTACCAAATTTTGGGACAGAATGCTTGCTGATACAAAATTTAAAGAAGAGGTATCGAATCAATTTTCTGAGTTAAAAGCCAATTTCCCCAGACGTGCCTATAACATTATCAATTCAGAAGATTGTACTGGCGATGAAATTATAAATTCACATCATGTTTTATATTCATTTAAAATCAGAGACTCTGAAGATTCCAAATTTCTGGATTTAGCTGATCGCGCCAAAGACTGTCTTGATGTTTCCAGACCGACAATACAAGAACTCTGCTATGAGGTTAGCTCTTGCTACAAGTTATATAATTGTCGCTTTTGTTACAATTCTCTGGAACTGAATAACTGCGATTATTGCGAAACATGCGCGCATCTCGATGATTGTTTCGCATGCGTTGGATTAAAAAAAGCGCAGTATTGCATCTTTAATAAACAGTATTCAAAAGAAGAATATTTGAGTTTGGTTCCCAAAATAATTGAATATATGAATAAGGATTCTTTGTATGGAGAATTTTTTCCAAAAACAATCTCGTTTTTCGGTTATAATCAGACTGTGGCGCAAGAATATTTCCCGCTAACACGCGATGACGCGATAAATCAAGGCTGGAAATGGAATGATTACAAAGCACCTGCCCCAAAAGTAGAAAAAGTCATTAAAGCTAGTAGCGAATTGCCATGGCAATTCGCAGAGCAATTCGCAGATGATATCCTAAATTACGCTATCGAATGCGAAGAAACAGGCAGGCCATTTACTATGCAAAAACTAGAACTTGAATTCTGCAGAGCAAATCATATCCCCATACCAAGCTTACATCCGGATGTCCGCTATCAAAAAAGAGTTAAATTGAACAATCCAAATAAACTTTGGCACCGTAATTGTGATAATATAGGTTGTAAAAATGAATTTAAGACAACATATGCTCCAGGCAGACCTGAAAAAATCTACTGTGAGAAATGCTATCAAGAAAACATTTATTAATTTTTAAATCTTCATACATGCATCAGCAAATTATCAAAACCGCCCAACAAGACTTTGAAAAAGTCATTGTTCATCTATCTCAAGAATTTGCCGCTATTCATACTGGTCGCGCCTCCACTGCGCTCATAGAAAATATCAATGCTGAAGCTTATGGCGTCAAGCAACCATTAAAAGGTTTAGCACAAATCACTGTTAGTGAAGCCACCCAACTCGTAATCCAACCTTGGGATATGAGTCTCGTACAAATTATTGAAAATGCCATTCGCGAAAAAAACCTTGGCTTTGGCTTACAAAATGATGGAAGACTAATTCGAGTAAACATACCAGCGCTGACTACTGATCGCCGCATGGAAATGACTAAACTGGTGAGTAAAACTGCTGAAAAAGCTAAAATTGCTATTCGCAATATCCGCGAAGATGCACGCAAAGCAATCAAAAAATTGAAAGATGATAAAATCCTGTCTGAAGACGGTCTGATTAAAGCCTATGACGATTTACAAAAAATAGTTGATGATATCAATAAGAAAATAGATGAAATGGAAAAGCTAAAGGAAAAAGATATCACGACAATTTAGGCTGATTATATGTCCAAACCTCCTGCTCTTCGTTGCTGCCAAGCTTGTAGAAAAATAGAGCCCAAAAAGGAACTTTTGCGTTTAGTTCGCTTGCCCGACGGAGAGATTGTTTTTGACGACCCAATGGCTGAGAAACCAAGGGTTAAATGCCCAAATGGACGGAGCTATTCTTTTCATCGCGAATGTGCGAAAAAAGCCCTTGTCCCTGGGAAAGTGGCGCATTTTTTAAAGGTGGAAGGAAATCGAAACTTAGAGGATCTTCTTGACCAAATGAAAAAAATGTCACCGAGCCTGTGATCATCTAACCAATCATTGAGCGAACTCTTTGACTAGCTAGCGACCACAGGCTCGAGGCGCCTTGATTTTTTAGATTTTAAATTCGCGAGATTGCCCCGGGAAATCGCTATCGACAAGCAAAACTTTCCTCCTATTGTCCCCAAGCACGAAATTGGGGCATAGCTTATGAGTAATGAAAAATTCTGCCATAACTTCTACGGTTCTCCCGAAAGAGTTTCGTACTAATATATATACGCGATCGGGTAACTCTGGTTCACTTATTCGGTACAAATTATTTTTGCGTAAACCTTCACTGCGCAAATAACCAATATTATTGTCTCTAACCACGCCTGGGTTTATAGTGACTATATCACCGGGCGATTGATCAACCGCTGCCGCATATACATATTTTTCCATCATTTGACTTTTGAATCGCGTCCAAACAGGAGAGAGTTTTCGAACATCAACTATATCGTATATCCAATCTGTGGAAATTATCAGCCAGACATTTTCAATTGGCAGATATACAGTAACCATTGTCACCATGAAAGTATAGGATAAGCCGATTGATATCACGAGACCAAAATGGTCCCAACCATTACAATCCGTAAAGCAAACGTAGTCAAACAAACCGAATTTCCTAACATTTTCTGGTAGCGAGATCTCCAATGGCTCGCCAGATTTTAGCAAGCGGGAAAATAAACGAAATTGCTCGAATCCAAAATTTACTTCGGGTTCATCCGTGCTGCCGATTTTGTTAAATAATAAGTCCATATTACGATCCTCCTTACCCTTTTATTTTATTGAAAATGATTTTACTTCCGCTCTCTCAAAATTGCAAAAATAAACAAACTATTTTAAAATCATCCTGTTTTAGCAACTAAATACTAAACCATGTCTGGACACTCTAAATGGGCAAAAATCCGTCGCAAAAAAGGCGCTACTGACGCAAAACGCGGACAAGCCTTTAGCAAACACAGCAAGCTAATAGCCATCGCTGCGAAAAATGGCCCAGACCCAATAAACAATCCATCGCTGGCAATGGCTATTGAAAACGCTAAAAAAGATCATGTACCATCTGCAAATATTGATCGAGCAGTCAAAACAGGCGCAGGCCTAGATAAAGACGCTTCTGCCATTGAAGAAATAATTTACGAAGGATATGGCCCTTCTGGCGTCGCAATAATGGTCAGCGCACTTACTGATAACAGAAATCGTGCCGCCGCTGAAATAAGACACCTGTTCACAAGATGCAATGGCTCGCTTGGTACTCCCGGCTCAGTTGCTTTTCAATTTGAAAAACGTGGCCTGATAGAATTTCAGACAAAAGGGAAAAACGAGGACGAAATCATGGAAATTGTCATAAATGCTGGCGCAACAGATTTTGAATACGGGAAAGAGACCTCCATTGCTTACACTCAGCCCGCAGAACTCAACCGTATCCGCATTGAACTGGCTAATGCTGGCCTAGAAATAGAATCAGCCAAAATCATTTGGCATCCAAAAAACACAGTAGCCATCACAGATCCGGAAGTTGCCAAAAAAATTATTAACTTTGTTGATGCGCTTGATGATCTTGAGGATGTAAATGAAGTAACCGCTAATTTTAATATTGCGGATAATATACTGGATAATTTGGATTAAATCTCTCTTTATTCATATGCCCGCAAAAATCATTCATTTAGATTTGGAGATAATATGGGAGGATTGCAATACACCAAAACATCAATTTAGCCAAAAAAGTTATAAAGATGCATTGCAGCTCATTACCGCCGCGCTATCTTCAGGCCAAATTATCATTCACCCGACAGATACTCAGCTTGGTATGGCCGTTGACACAACCAATGTTAAAGCGTTAAAAAGTCTTTTTGCAGTAAAACAGCAAAGGCAAGCAGATCAACCATTCATCACTGCTTGCCGCGATTTGAATTTTGCCAAGCAATTAGTAAAATTTTCCGCGCCTGCTTTAAAACTTGCCGAAAAATTCTGGCCTGGACCTTTAACACTGGTGCTACCTGCTAAAACAGATCTTGATAATAAATTTCTGGTAAAAGATGGTTACAGAGCTGTCCGCATTCCTGGTGACGATTGCTCTCAATTCTTGCTACAAAATTATCCAAATCCTTTGACCACAACGAGTGCGAATATAAGTGGACAAAGACCGGTTCAAGATAGCGATGAAGCCATGCGTCTTTTTGACGAGCAAGCGGCAGTTATTATTGACGGCCGAGAGCAAAGCGAAATACCGTCAACCATTGTTCGTGTTGACAATGACAAAATAGAGGTCTTAAGGCTGGGTGTGATTACAGAAGAAGAAATTAGCAACGCCATATAAATCATGACTAATCTACAATTCACAAAAAAATATCTTCACAATCATTGGCTGGCATATACAAGCCTTTTCGCCCTGACCCTAGTCGGCACCTTTTTCATTATGATACATCCGTATATCTTGAAAAAAATTGTCGACCTTCTTTCAAGCCAAGCCGAATATGAAGAAATATCAAGCGGCCTTCTCAAATGGGGCATAGCTTTGAGGACTCTCTGCAAAATGACCTCTGCTTGCGAGGATAAAATCACCATTTAAAACATCGAAAAAGCGTGATAAATAAAGGA
>JAPLVM010000005.1 GCA_026397115.1 Patescibacteria group bacterium | reverse complement strand
TTTCTGAATATCCGTCTGCTATCTGCTGAACAGGGTTAAGAAGCTTTTTAACAATTTCATTTTTCTTTGCAAGAAGCGCCTTCCTTTGCTCTTCAACATATGATAGGTCAGCGAGATTACGGTTGATCATATTTTCTATTCTGCGCGAGAATTCTTTAAGGGCATCTGAGATTTTGTCTAAATCTTCAACTCTCGCGTCATCACCGAAAACTATATTTGGGTTATATATATACATATCATTGACGAGATCCTCACGGACTGTATGCGCAGCAGCTATTGCCTGAAGTTTTTTTACTAGCAGATCGCGCACGTCCTTTAAGACAAGCATTCTATTCTCTCCGTTTGTCTTTTCTATACCAGCAATACTATGCAATTTTTCATATTCTTCAGCGATTCCTTTAATTTGCTCAGGATCGTCAAGGCTTATTACAAGCCCTTCAATCTTTTCTATAAGTTGCCTAGCTAAATTATTCAGGCATATATTAAAGGCTTCTGCAGGTAAGTCTTTTATACCTACAGCCACTGGCAGCTGGCTAGCTGCATGCGGCTCTTTTTCCTTTTCCCTTCCTTCTGACTGACTAAATGTAACACCTGGAGTTTGGCTATGCATCTCTGCGCCGCTACTTAATGCCGACACTTCTTCAGAAGCATTGCTCTGCTTTTTATTAAGTAAAACAGAGAGGCGTCTATGCAATTTTAGTAATTCTATTTTTTTAGCAGTTCTTCTTTCGGCCAAAGTATTGATAAGAATATCTAGAGTTTTTATTAACTCAGTCGCTTTATTGTCATCTTTTGCTTCATTTTGCCTAATTAATCTTTGTACCTCGTTGAACCATTTTTCTGCATCTTTATAAAAAATCTCATCATTAAGATGTTTAGACGGATCATATTCTTTCATCTCAGTTAAAATTTTATCAGCTTCGGCCTGCCACTTAGGATTTCCCGACGGATGAGGTTCGAGATTCGGGTTTTGCTTTTTATCAAGTAAGGCAGCAAGATGCCCAAGAAACTCTTGTAATTTCATCTTTTTGTCTATGGCTGTCTTAATTCTCAACAAGGCAATCCATAATAGGTCTTTTTCCCCTCCTGCAATCTGATTTATTTCTTCCGCGAATCCATCTAAGTCACCAATATTCTTCTCAAGTTCATCCGAATCATCTACCGTATATTCTTCTATTTCCCTTAATACGCAACCAATTTCAGCTGCGGCAAGGGTCTGATCATTTTTTTCAATAATTCCCCTTTCTATCCAAACCGCTCTGCTCGTGCAGCTTTCAAGTATAGAGTTCTTACTTCTGATTGCACTTACTTCTTCAATGCTACTATTTTCATTTAGTCCTTCAACCTCTTTTTCAAGAGATTCGGCCAGTATTGCGATTATTTTATTTATATCATTTTTTATGAAATCTGAGGGGTTGTCGTTCAATTCTATTTCCCGTCCAATCTCCTTTGCCTGGAAACCAAAATTTTTCATAGCCTCCTTTTCAAGCGAATCCAACTTCTTATAGATTTCTTCGATAGGAGGAAATAATCTAGGGTCATCGACTAAAACTTGCATTTCATCAACGAGTTCGTCCAAGTCTTCTCTAGCCAGATAAAGCTCATAGAGCCCAATTGCTTGAGGATCAATTTTATTTATGGTATCCATATCCACATTAGCCGCTTTCATCATTACTAATATTTTTTGTTCTATCAATTTTTCCAACTGATCGAATATTTTCTTTATGCTAGCAAGCTCTTTAAATTCAACGCTATTTTCCGACATTCTGTTTAGGTCATTTTTTATTGAATTAATCTCATCAAGCGTAATCCCCTCTGGATCAGCCTTCTCTATCCTCTCCTTATAAATCTTATCCATCTCCTTAGCTGCCCTTTGCCACTGGATAACCTTTTTAATTTCCTCAGCAATGTTTTTATATTCTTGCTTCTGCTCTTCTATACGTTCAGCTTGGAAATTACTATTCTTACAGCCTGAAAGGCTTGGATCTGCTTTCCAACTTAACATCGGTTCGGCAAGCGCAGAAATACTTTCAAACTCAGCAATATCATCGTCTGAAATATCAGGTATTTTATTAGGATGAATTTTAAGTCTAGCTCTTTCAACTAGTCTGCAAAGGCGATTGAGTATTAAGGATCTATCTGTTTGATAATTCTCAAGACATTTGGCAATCTTTTCCTCGTTTCGCAATTCTCTCTTCTTGGTATATAGCTCAACCATTTGTTTATACAGATCTAGCCCACTCCTAATTTGATTTTGAAGTGATAAATCAGGCTCGCTTAATTCGGTTAGCATCTCGAAGCTCTTAGCCAATCTTTGCCAATTAACATCATGATAAAAATATACAGATTTACCATTATCATTGATTGCTTCCTCTGCAAAAATAATGCTGTTATTTGGACACGATTCCTTCTCAATGATGCTTTCTATATCATCCTGAACCTGCGCATCTGTCTTTTCTGAAACATTTTGTCCTGCATTCGACTTAGGGCGTGAAACAAAAACCGTTACGCGGGCTTTTTGCTGTTTTCGGCGTTCGTCCATAAAAGCTCTTTCAATTTCAAACTTCTTTTGCTCGCCAATTACATAATCGCCAGTCATTGGAAGCAATGTAGCCAACCTTTTAAGCTGAGATCCTGCCCATTTTACGTTTGGGTGTTCTTGCCTACCGACAAGACTTGGGAACTCGGGAATCATCGCAAAAAACCAATACAGATTATACATTCTACATATGATTTCAAGATGACTTTGCTCTATATTTTCTTTGAGCTCATCAATTACGCTGTTTGTCCTAAGTTCAAAGTGTAGTTTTTCAAGAGATTGCAAATAATTATATGAGCCAATAAGCAACTCTTCGCTGTTTAAAAAGAATTTTCTTATCTCATTTTCATCCGTTATCTTCTCCTTATTTCTAAGATTATTTTTAATTTCATCCGTGCTTGCCTTAAGCCGAGTAAGATCTGTCACATATTTAGCTTGTTCCGACACGATATTTAATCTATTTTCAAATAATCGATATAACTCTAGGATGTCTTCTTGCAGTATATTTTTTGCACCGTCATTATAAGGGCTGAGACTAACTAGCATCCAAAAATCCCTTTTTTCATTTTTAAACCATTTTTCCTGACTAGACACTTCTTTGGCAAATATTTCTGGATCTGCATCTGCATCTGAAATTCTCTTTCTTATCTCTTGATTAAAAGCTTCGACTCTCAAAGCATATGTCTCTTGAGCCATTTTAATTTTAGTATCAGGATTTCTAAACACAGGCTCAATCTCGCGTATAATTATTTCAACTGGCTCAATGCTGCTTAAAAGTTCAAGATATTTTGTCGCGCCAGCGCAATTGGCAGATTTGAGTATTTCTTTATCCTTTTCAGACATGCTTTCAAGCACCTTTAGTATTTCAAGCGTCTCGCTTACTGGACTTTTTACACCGCACACCTCTTTAACGTCCTCAGTCGAAAGTGCCCGCAAAATACGTTTTTTGTTTTCAGGCATATTCTTCAGCGAACCGCTTACTTTTGCAAGAGCAGAATCTACTGTCTTGATAGATTCTTCGTCCAATTTTTTTTGAAGGCGCTGATTAGTCATGATCAAACCATCGGCGGCTCCCTCAAGATATGCTTTGAGGTTTTGATTTTGTGTGCCCGCGATTCTTTCCCGAAGTCCAGACAAGAGTTTTTCGTACTTTTGATATTCCGTCCAAACATTCTCAAGCGCGCTCAACTTAGGCGCTTCTTGCGGCTTATCTTGTTCCGATTCACTACCGCGCTCATTGCTATGGCGGCTGTCTCCCGGTCTGCTATCTCTAGATTTTCCCATTATAACAGCTAATTTGTTTAAAGAGTAAATTATTCAGTTAATTTCCAACTAGACTAAAAATAACTGATGCATTCTTGATTTTTGGCGGTTCATGACTCGTTATTTCGGCCATCAAGCGGCTGGCTTCTGCAGAATCAGCCTGATTTAACGGAGCAGCATGTTTATATAGCATAAGAGCCTGAACCTCTGGCGTTTCTTCATCCTGCGCAATTTTTTCTTTTGCCGAAAAGATCTGACCTTGAAGACCATCAGTTTGAGTTAAATCCATATTGCATTTCTCAATCAATCTTTCAATCAATCTTTTCATGCTCTCCATCCGCCCCAACCTATCTTTGAAAGTCTCTATTTCCGTAAGAATATCCTTTGACATATCATCTGCGCCTATATTTTCAAGCGCTTTTTGCGCAATAGATGAAAGAGTGGTTGTTTCAGTAAGCATATTTTGCACAATCGAAGTGATCTTTGGACCATATCCAGCAGTCTCTATTTGGCCTGGATCGCTATCTAAAAATGCTATACTTTTCCCAATAAGCGATTGAATGGCGTTATTAAGCCTATCAAACTCACTCGCGCCCATTAATTTTTTCTTGTTTGGCTTGATGCTGGTAACCGCATCAAATGCCTCTGCAATAGGGGATTTCTTTTTACTATCATCATCTTTTTCAGCATGGATAGGCTTCAAAATGCCTTCCTTGGTAAGCTCATAGGCCTTGTATCTATTGTGAGAGTCCTCATTTTCTTTACCAAGTTTATAAATAGCCTTTTTAATAAGTTTGTAAATATTTTCATTTTCAAATAAGGCTTTATCAAAATAAATATGAAACTTCTCTCCATGATGATTTAGCAATTCCCATGTCTGCTTGCCGCGATTCCAGAATCTATCATGAGACGATGCTGATGGCCACACAGGCACAAATAATTTTGTTCTAGTTAATAGGTCAACCTCTGTTTCAATTCTCATCTCGTATGCATTGGTTTCTGGTACGCCAGATTTTGCCTTTCCACGAAGCAATTCATCGTAAGCTACTTCTAAAAACTGATTAGCGATTGGTATATACTGCGCACCTCGATCTCTTTCGTTCGAACTCTTAAGTTGGGCTTTCAAATCATCAAGAGTATTTTGCCAGTGGGCAGACGTTTCACGAGATCTCCTATAGCTTGGTTTAATTGAGCTAAATACACCAAAAGTTCGGCTAAAGAATCGTTGATTTGCAATAAGTCTATCTAGCGCATCCTTATCCAAAGTTATTTTATTAACGCTAGGATCCATTCTCGCTGGCACTTGCGTAGCAAGATTTGAAGTGGTTAGTATTTGGGCAGTACGCAGTTTTTCAAACATAGCGTCAACTTCATTGTTCAGTAAGCCAAGCTCACCAGCCAATTCTTGTTTTAATGCCTCAGAAAAATATGGAGGATTATTTCCATATGAAACAAGCCCAGACATAAGTTTTTGATATTTTTCATCCCAGATAATTCCAACATCCTGATCCATCAATAGTTCTTTGAACTTCTTTACTTCTTCTTCTACAAAGCGAAAACGTTTTACCTCAACGGCATTATTTTGATTCGGCATATTATCTTCCAGCTCACGTTCAATTTTTTTAATATAACTCATAATAAATTTAGCTCTGGTCGTAAAAGTTTCTGGACTAGAGATATTATTTTTTGTTTTTATGAGCTCAATATTGCTGTTCATCCAAGAAACATGCTTGCCGAGTCCCGAAGCATATGTTCGCACTGACACGTTTTCATCAATCGTAATTCTGGCATCCATATCAGGACTTGAAATAATGCCAAGCCCAGCAAGCTGATTTAGCAATTCATACATTTGATCAGCTGTTAATTGCCTTTGTTTATCTTCAAAATAGGTAAACAATATATTTTTTGCGTTTCGATTTTCGAAATGAGCCAAATGGTCAATAATATCCTCAATTGGCCCGATTCCAGATTTGGTAGTTCTAGGTATTTCCTTTTGCTTTTCTAATTTTCCCTCTACGGCATAAGGATCAATTTTATTAGGATTATTTTGCCTAGTAAATCCATTGGCAATTGCTTCAAGCGCTTTGTCTTGTATTTCTAGTATACTTTTTTGCGTAATGCCGCCTTTTCCATCTTTAAACAACTCGAATAAGGTATTTGCTTCTTGGAGAATAGATCTAATATTTGCCGGAAGATTTTCCCAGCCTGGCAAACAAATTACATTTGCCTGCGATGGTGGATCCATTGGCGATAAAATTCCAAGCCTTGCTAGCTCCTTGGCAACAGCAAGCATCTTATATCCGCCAGGATTATCATAGTTCTCATGACACATGGCTTTTTCAAGAGCAGGAGCTGAAATAATATTTCCTTGGTGTTTACAAACCGATATGATTGCATCAATAAGATTAGCCTTATATGACGGAATATGATCAACTTTTTTCTCCTTATTCTTTTCACAATAATATTTTTGCTCTTCCTTTAAAATACGCGCTTTTAGATCCTCATATGAAATATCAAGTGTTTCGCCAAGCAAATCATTCTTTTCAAGATAATCATAGACTAATTCATGTTCAGGATTAGTTTTCCTTATCCCCAGGTTTTGCCACAAAAATTCATCTATCTCGTCCTTTCTTTTTTGCAATATAGCAGCTGATTTTTTCGGTTTTGACTTTGCTATCTTAATAAGATCATTAAGGACCTCCTCCTGCATTTTGAGCGTATCCTTTTTAAGGCGCAGAGCCTTTTTCTTAGCATCTCGTACTTCTTTCTTGGATACTGCCTTTTGGTCTGCCTGAAATATGCTGCTAAGCCCGCTGAATTCGCTTTCAGCATTTTTAAATTCAAAATACTTGTTACGAGCCTTAATTAGACTATCTTTTATAGTATTTCTAAGCCCATTGCAATTTAGCGTAAGATTGTCATCATCCTCAATTTCATTTATTCCTTTAGATTCTATAAGCTTGAGTTCTTTCAGTTTTGCGAGTAAATACAATGACTTGTATTCATCATCAATGTTCATATCCGCAAGATCGTGCCCGTTGATTATAGCAGACCCAATGAGAGTTCTTCGTATTGAGGGACTGTCAACAGCCGTACATGATCCGAGCGAAATAATTGCTCCGATAATATTCGCATAATACTCCGGCATATTATCTATCTTTGCCTTCCCTCTTCCAAGCCGAAATGCTTTTTTAAGTTTGCCGTCTTTGGCTGCGGATTCGATAAGATATAAGCCATCGATTTCATCGACAACAGTTACTTCAAGATCTGCATAGCATATTTTTTCTTTATCAAATATTCCAACCGCTCGCAGCCTATTAAGTAGGTTCAGCCCATTTTTACTATTTGGCGCAATCGTAAATTTTGAACTTATATATTGTTTAACCTTGCTCTCTCTTTCAGATTTTGAAATATCTGGATTGTCAATAAGGAACCTGATAATTTCGCAATACTGCTGATTCCCTAGCGGTGCCAACCCAGATTTTTCAATTACTTTTTCAGCATATAATCTGTCTTTGTTCAATATCAAAAATTCTTCAGCTGAAACTTTTCTATCCTCAATAGTTCTCATCTTCCAAAATTGCTCGCTCTGCATATCAGCATCTTCCGGAGTAAGCCTAATAATCTCTGCTGGCGCTTCTCTCAAAAACGCGTTATAAACCTCTGTTTTTTTAATCAAAGTAGAAAATTCATCAGCCTGTTCCTTAAGCTTTACTATTCTTTCTTCATATTCCTTTCCAGCGTCATCCTTTGTAATCATTGCCATCTTTTCAAAAAGATTGTCGCGCTGAGTTTCTAATGATGCAAGGTCTCGCGCCATTTTTTGTATAGCGATTGCATTTCGAGGATCATTGACCTTTTGCGCCAAATTTAAAAGCCGCTTCCCTTCTGCAACGCTTGCACTATATTCATCAAATAAATTTTTAATTTCTAGTCTCAAACTAGCTGTTGGCTCGGGCGTTTCTTCACTTGTCCCATTTTCTGGCAATCCTCTTTCAAGCTCGCGCAAGAGGTTGTCAAAGCAAGCGCGGGTTTTACTTTTGATCATTGACATAAAAAAGTCGCGCTGAGGCTTGTTAAGCTTTGTTAAAAAGTCAGCAAACTCCGGACTCATTGATTCACTGGATTCACGGGTTTTGTCTAAAGATACATCTTCACGGCCGATTGGACGCCGCGCCGCGCCTAGATCAATTTTAGTTTTATGCATTTCAAGAAAGTCCAGAACCGGTTGAAGCGCAATTCTTTCTCTCTGCATATCCGGCATAGTTTCCTTAGCATAAACAGGATATTTTTTGCTTTCGCCTTGGACAAAAGTCAAAATATGGCTTATGTTCGTATTCATTTCTGCAAGCTGCGCAGATGTTAATATAATTTTTTTCGGCTCAATATCACGCTTGCTTCGCGCTGCGTCGAGTTCTATTTTGGTCAAGGTTGTTTTTAGCCCATCAATCTCTGCTTGCAGGGGATTTGCTTCATGCTGTAAATCAGGTCTTAGCTTGAGACCAATATCTTCAGCCAACCATATGACATATCTTACATCGCCAACCTTAGTTAGTTTATCTTTGCCAGCCTTGCGATAAGGTTCGACAATATTGCCAGCTGCTTGAACTAGGGTTTCTATTTTAACTCTATCTTCTATGCAGCGTTTTTTAAAATTAAGATTCTTAGCAAGATAGTCTCTTTTTTGCTGAATTATTGTTGCGATAAGATCGATTTTTTCGTCCCTCTCCTCAAGAGTTTTACTATCGCTGGTAACCCAGTTCAATAAAGCGGATTCTTCAAGAGGTAATCCAGCTGTTTTGTGTTCTTGTTCCCTTGGACGGTCTGTATCTGTAAAAAGTTCCCGAAACATTTTTTATTTTGATTTTGTACAAATTCAAAATATTATAGCTGATTTATGCTCGGAAAACCAGTTTCTAGCCTTGAAAACCCAGCATTTTAATGAGTTAGTCTTGACAGATTAGACTATATTTGGCGCAATGATTGAAAAAGATAGATGATATAAAACGAGAATTAGGGATAAGGATAAGAATTAAAAAAACTCCGCAAAAACTCGAATAAATCGTGGTGGTAATCAATCATATAAAGGTTACATATACATTCCAATTTATGCAAGGCTGATTAAGACTGGGTGGAAGAAAGGAATATACAAAAAGGAGTTCGAATATTTGTCGTTGGCTGGCGTCAAAAATAAGGCATTTGGGCATCAGGGCTTAGGGTTATGAAATATATGCGACAAGCTCAATTTATAGCCTAGGGCGGGCGCGTCTTTCCTTTTCTACGAAAGCCCCGTCTGCTTCTTAGCTTTATGGGATTTTTGCACGCACACAGGATTTATTTTTTGAGGTCATGTTTTTTCTGTAATGGGTGGACTTGATTGTGCGGGAAAATTTTACTTTTGGGCTAAAAGCGTTTTAAAAAGAGCAAACCCCACGTCCTTCCGCTCCTTAATTTCAGAATACCTTGAAATTACCCTGCGGAAGGTTCTGGACAATATCGTGATGTCCCTAGTGAAGCGATAGCGAAACATAGGACATCTGCGTATTGTCCAAAAGTGGGGTTTGCGAGGTCGAAGGCTTTATTTGACTATGCAGCCAGTACGATGATTATTTGGATGTCGCCATTTATATCCTCCTTTGCATTTGCAGAAACCTCTCAATACTTCATAGGAATTTTCCCCGCAAATGGCGACTATTTTTTCGCAAGTAGCCATATTTGAACTCCATTTGTATCCTGCGTTGCAAGCGCAGTTGTTACCTGCGCCATAAGAATTAGAGCCATAGACTATTTTGCAGGCTTGATCATATGTAATACATGAATTGTTGAAGGACAAATAACCATTATTACAGTAACATTTTCCATCTGCTCCCCAAGTTTGATTCGGACCACATAATATTTGGTTTATATCAAAATTTGGAAAACCAATATCAGCAGAAGCGCCACCTTCATTGATAGAATCATAAATATTCTTTCCTTCATAATAATCTGGGTCAGTAATATAAGTGGGCGTATCCCACTTAGCTCCCTTAGTCCCATAGGTTTTATTGTATGTACCTTGAGATTGCGTCCAACCATAGTTGTCGCTTTTAAGCCCATTTGGATTTGATCTGACATGCGGTGCGACATATGTGCCATTTGAGCGAAAGTATCCTTTAACATTCACATAGGCATTGGCAATTTGTATACTGGCGAATATTATTATCAAAAATAGAAATATTGATATGATCCGTTTAAACATTGTTAGAGATAAAAATTATGAACTACTTAATGATATTCCAAACCATCTCAGCTATCTCGCCACGAGTCATCAATTTATTGTAATTTATCACATCTTCGGGCAAATAGCCCTTTTCCTTTACCTTATTCACAAAAGGCTGATACCAATTTGCTCCAGTCGTGTCGCCTTCCGTTTGCAATGAATGAACCTTAAAAGCTATTTTCATTGCTTCTGCTTGAGTTATATTGGCATTTGGTCCGAAAGTACCGTCTGGATAGCCATTGACCCATCCTGCCTCTTTAGCACGGCACACAAAGCGAGTAAACCATTGATTAGGCTCTATATCGGCAAAACAGGCAGTATTGTAATTTTCAGGCGGTTCTTGCCCCTCTAGGGCTATCTTGAGAAACTCAGCACGAGTAACGAAACTGCGAGGCTTAAAAGTACCGTCTGAATAACCTTTGATTGCACCTTTATCCCTGAGATTATTCACAGCTTCATGAAAACGGTATGCTTCAGAGATATCCGAGAAAGAAGACCTGCTACTATTCGATTTCTCGCCATCGTCAATACTATTCCCGACAGTTAATTTTTGCGGGGCATTAATGGCCCTTGGTGAATTTGCGATTTTCTTTATGCACAGTTTTTGGTCGTCGCTCCATATATATCCTTGATTGCAATAACACTGGCCGTCGCTACCCAAATAGCCGTTAACTATGTCATAACAAATAAATTCAGGAGTAGCTTTTGTGCATATCGTTCCATATAAATCGCCTTGGGTAAGCTGGTACCCAGCTAAGCATCCACATTCTTTTGTAATCGGGTTATATTGTGAATATATACCATACGCAATCGTACAGGAAACACAACCTAAGCCGTTTTCATTGTTCATTAGCACAAACCCATATCCATATCCACATTCGCATTTTTGGGTTGATTCATTATACTCAGCATTACTTCCTAGTTCATCTTGGCACCAGAGATTCATACTTATGCATTCTTCTCGTCTCGCGGATCCTTTACCAAAACCGTATCCTTCTTTGCATTTACATTCTCCTATGTTGTCCCCTCCTTTTGAGAAAAATCCATATAGACCTTGGCAATGTTCATCTAAAGTTATGCAATAATCTTGTCCCTGATTGTTTTTGCCAAAAAAGTATCCATTATTACATTTACATTTATTAATAGATGAATCGTACCAAGCGTTTGGTCCGTACGGGTTGCATGTAGTGAAAATAGTAGGGGTGTAAATTGGTATTGTAGGCACATAAAATTGGTTACTTGCATTATATTCGGCAACCGCTTTTCGGATAGCTTCTTCTGAACATCTGTTATTAAAATCTATGGTTGAGCTATCGTCGCCAAGTCCAAGCCTAGCTCTTGTATTAGCTTCTCTGTTGCATATAACACGCAGATCACTTTCATAATCGGCTTGTACACTGGGAGTCAATAAGATAGATATTGCTATCATAAAGTAAATAGGGAGTAAGATTCGGTTATCCATTTATTTAAATTAAAAATTTAAAAAACATCTTTGTGGTAAAGCCCAGAATACAAGAGTATTATTACTAAACCTAACTGCCATAGGGCGAATGCTGATAATTGCTCTCCTCCCGAAAGTTTTTTGTGGATACGAATAAACAGGGCTACTGAGGCTACTTGCAATATCCACATTCCCCAAAGAGTCAGATCAATTCCACTCTCTTGTGAGCGATCAATGAAAGCCATTATGGCGATCATAATAAGCAGAAATAAGGCAGAAGAGATCAGTCCGCCAATCCCGCTTGCTAATGCGCCAAAAATTTCTTTTGCCGTTTCTTTTATGCTCATTTTTAGAACTTAATTCTGAAAATCAAAAGGGACAACCTGCGTCGGGGTTGTCACACCAATTCGCTTAGCATTCGCCTTGCAAATCTTTCCGACTAGGTTGCCCCAGTTTGATGATTTGCAAGTTAAAATGCTCTTACAAATTGGTGTGACAGGGCTATTTTTACATATTCCGAGAGAGAAGTAAACCTTTAATTAATATCACTTAAAACACATCAAAAACCCGCTTATAGCTTGATTTTTGCTTATTAAAAAGATATACTCCAAGCAGTAATGTTAAAGAAAAAATGACCGTAAAAACTGCGATAAATCATGATACTAAGCCAAGAAAGAAGAAGAAGCTAAATCCAAAAATGGCTATTACTGCTTTGGCATTAGGGTCAACCAAAGAGGAAGCCGCCACATTGGCTGGAAGTAAGGCTAAAAGCGCATCTGCTCGTATTCATTCACTTGATCGTATGCTCAACCGAGAGGATACTAAACGAGTGATATCTAAAATGTGCCAGCAAGCCGCTGAAATGTGCCAAGAAACTATGGGAATAGCAGAAGACTTTTTGGCTGATTCAAGCCTCGACAATAAAACAAAGCTAAAGATTATCAGTCCGCTTGCCTCAGTAAGAATGCTGGAAGTAATCCATAAGATATACAGATTAGAAAATAATCAAAGTACAGACAATATTATGAATCAATATCAAGACTATAGCCCCCAGCAGATAAGACAGCGCATATTGGAAATCGCTAAAGAACAAGGAATCATTTGTACTTAGCAACTTTTTTGATAATGGAGTATTTTTAGCTTAGAGAACTCATTTTTGCACGCATACACATTAAAACTTTTGAAACAATGTCCAAATTACTATCAAGATTGGTAAATGAAATGTGGGATATACACGAAGACCATAAATCTGACCCAGACAGCTGGAAATTTAGATTATGGCGCTATGATGCGACAGAAGATTTAAAGAGAGAATATGGGGAAAAGGTAGCAGATGAGTTTGAAAAAATTCTTAGTAGCACGCCCGATCCATATAATGTAGTTGATCATAAAAATGAGATACACGAGGTAAAACATCTTGGGGCTTTTAGAATATTATTGCTCAGGGCTATTGATTTTCTTGTTAGACTAGCCAAAAGAACTGATCAAATTTATGTTGATGATCACCAATATCTTGTTTGCGATCTAGAAAATCTTAAACTTGGATATAAGGGCAAATCAATCCGCATGTATCGAAAATCAGATAAACTTCTTTTACTCGAAGCTCTCGCGAGAGGGAGAAATAATTATTGTTTTTTGGCAGACGTATTTAATTCAGTACGGCGCGCTCCAGAAAATGATATAGAAGAAACTATCAAGGGTCTAAAAAAACAATTAGAACGGCTTGGAGTTGGCAAATCTGACATAAGAGACATTTTAAAAATAGAGGGCAAAAAAATTTACTGCTCAGGTTTTTTGAAATTTCAGAACGGCAAATACCCCCCAAAATAACCCCTTATTTAGCTTAGATTAAAATCTTTCATATTGTTAAAATGCTCGCGCATTGCGCTCCCAAGAGGGAGCTTTTTTAGTGAACAGAATAAATGGTGGAAGATCAGAAACCTCAGCATCAAATCATAATACCTCCAAAAGGTAAGCGAAAAAAGAAAATAGTTGTTTCCGCCAATTTTATCGAAGATCAAAAGGTTAATGATGCTATTTATAGTGAGCTCACCCGAGCTCTTGCTGGGTGGGGATTTTTTGATAAAGCAATCATTAAAACAAAATAGAATTTTTTAGAGTAATCTTAGGTTACATTTAAATATATAGATATTTAAAATCAGATAGGTTAAAATATCGGCAGATAATTTATTGATTTCTATGGAAAAAGCTTCTAATAATTCCGTGAGGGTTGCCATTTATTTACGAGTATCTACTGAGGAACAAGCGAAAGAAGGCTATGGCATCGAATATCAACGCGAGGCTTTACAAAGGCATATTGAATATAGAAGTGATTATTTTGGTTGGTATACTAAAAAAGAATGGGAATTTACAGACGAAGGCATTACAGGTAAACATCTCAATCGAGGCGGTTTTAATCGAATGATGGGATTGGCTAAGAACAAGGAAATAGATGTAGTGTTGGTTTGGAAAATAGACAGGTTATCACGCAATTTAACTCATTTGCTAGAGGTATTTGAGATTTTGCAGAGTAATGATGTCAGCTTTTCATCGTTAAGGGAAAATATAGACTTTACTGGTCCGATTGGCCGTTTAACCTTTCAGATATTTGGTGCATTGGCAGAATTTGAGCGCGAAACAATCAAGGCTAGAACTGCCGAAGGCAAATTAGCCGCCGCTCGAGCTGGAAATTATATTGGTGCTGGTATTCCTTATGGCTTTACCAAGGTTAAAAGCAAGGGCGAGAAGGGTCAAAAATTATCGCCCATTCCAAAAGAGCAAGAGGTAGTGAAAATGATTTTTGAATGGTGTGTTTATAAGCGTCTTAATTACGCTCAGATTGCCAGAGAACTGACAGAATTAGGAATACCAAAAGGCAAGCATAATCATCGTAGCAAAAAGCCAGAGTGGAATGGTGGCGGTGTAAAGACTATTCTTACTAATCCGATTTACAAGGGTTCGAAATCATACAAGATTAAGGACGCGGATGGAGAAGTCGTAGAAATTGAGCATAAAATTAGAAAAACAGTTGATGAAGTGCTCTTTGAAGCCGCACAAGCGCGCGCTATGGAACTTTCCGGAGAAAAAAGTCAAAGAGGCGGCGGGAATAATAAATATCTCTTGGGACACAAAATTACTGATATTGAAACAGGTAGATCATTTGTTGGCTATCCCAGAGAAAAAGGTGGATTTGGCTATCGCAGGAAAGGTTTTATTGATCCTGACGGTAAAAAATATAAGAACCTCGAAATGCCAGCCGAAGCAATTGATAAATTTGTTTGGGATGAAATTTTGCTTTTACTGGACAAGCCCGATGTTTTTTATCGAAAATATCAAGAACAAAATGTCTCATTGCAAGAAATAAAAAGACTGGTTAAAGAAAAGCAGAATTTAACCGATAATATTGAAGATATGGAGGAAGCAATCATAAGTGCTGAGGACGCATATTATCGAGGTAAAACCAGCGAGGAAAGAAAAGACGAGAATATAAGAAGATATGAGCAAAAAATTGATAGGTCAAAGAAACGCTTAGGAGAGACAGAAACGACCTTATTTAGGCTTACACAGGCTCAGATGGCTAAAAGTATCATAAAAGATTATGCCAGCCAATTTGAGCAAGATTTAAGCAAGCTGACTTTTGAGCAAAAACGCATCTTGGTTGATACCCTTGTGGATCGTGTTTATGTAACCGAGACTGACAATCAAATACAAGTCAAAGTAAATTTTCGGTTCGCCCAGCCTATCGCTAAGGATGAAGTGGTAGTGGTCGAACCCGAAAACAGCTTGAAAAAGCCGAAAGATGGCAAAAAAGATGCCAAATCTGCTATCAATGGTGGGTGATCAGGGACTCGAACCCTGGACCAATGGCTTAAAAGGCCACTGCTCTACCGACTGAGCTAATCACCCAAGATTGCTATGTTACTTCGCTACCCTGAAATTTTATGAAATAGACGCGCGAAAGTCAAAGCGTTCGCCTAATTTTGCCTTTTACTTGTTAAATCGTTAAAATACATTTGTCAGATTGTCTATTTATAACTTCATTATGCCTCATTTTTATTATTATGCAAAAAATAGCGATGGCAAAGAATCAAGCGGTATGATCGATGCTGTGTCAGAAGATGAAGCTCGCGTTGATTTAGCCAAGCTCGGTTTGGAAATTACAAGGTTAGAAACTACATCAACAACTTACAAAGAGCCTCGAGGACCAGTTTTCTCTTTTACATTCAAAGGCCACAAGGTTGATGGGCAAGAAATACAAGGGACTATTGATGCCCCAGATTCTTTAACTGCTGAAACTAGGCTTCGCAATGAGTTTGGTCTCAATGAGATTACTATTTTGGGGCAAGAGCAAGTATTTAAGAAAACCGAAGATAGGGAAGTGAACGCGGCAGAAGCTATTTTACGACGTGCTTTAGATAAAAAGAAACAGGGGATTGATCACGCAGGTCGTCCGCTTGTTCAAAGAATCTTTTTAGATGTTAAGAGCTTTATTTACTGGTTATTTTTTATCTATGCGCTTTACTATTTTTATAGTAAATTAGCTACTTTTTATCCTCTTTTTCCTCCAGCTGAGATTGCGCAAGAAACGCGTGATAGCGCATTATTTGTATGGCTGCTGGTTGTTTTAGGTGGGCTGTTTGTAATTTTGGAAATTCCGCATCTTGTTAAAATTTGGAGCAAAATAAATACTTTCATACAATCGGTTTATATTTCATCTTTCTCATGGCTTGTTTTGCTCGGCATAATTCAAAGTTTTTTGATGGCTATGCGAGTCATACAGCCTCTCCCAAGCTTATATTATCAATGGTTTATACTTCTTGACTGGCCCATAGCGCTCTTAGCAGTTATATTTCTGATAAGCTTCGCTGTTATTGGTCGATATGAAAAATTTTATCTTGCGCAATGACAGATCGAAATTTGGAAAATATCAGCTTTCCTGGTCGGCAAGAAGGTGAAATTGTAAAAGAATTAATTAGCAAGCACTGGCTTGTAGAAGTGCCTATTTTATTAAAAATAATTTTAACCGGAATTATTTATGCAGCGATAATTTGGCTTCTTTACATAAATCCATTTGATTTTCCGAGATCTTTATCATTAATTATCTTTGGAATTGCTTCATTGGCTTTGTCTGGATATTATTTGGGCAGAATGATTGAATGGATGGATCAGCTCCTTGATGTTTTTGTGGTTACAAATAGACGGCTCCTTTCTTTCGAGCAAATAGGCATGTTTGGAAGAATTACAAAAGAAATGAACTTGCGCCAAGTTGAAGATGCTCAGGCTGAGCAATCTACATTTCTAGACAATTTATTTCAGCTTGGACATTTAACTGTGGCTAATAAGTCTGATAATATTGTTTTCACGATAAATAATATTCCCCATCCTCATGATGCAAAAAGATATATTGTTGATGCTCGTGATCGTAGTTTTAGTGAGGATAAAGAACAAGAAGTCGAAGAGGTCACGCGAAGGGTAGGCGAGGAGATTGCGCTTGAAAATGCTAATGCGCACGCCTTGAACAATGATCAGCAATATTATGGTAGTTTTTCTTCAGATAAAGAGGACGAAATTAACAAAAAAATTGAAGTCCCTGAAATCGAAGAGATTGACATTGAGAAAAGGTATTGATCTCGGCAAAAGCTTAAAAAACTAGCAGTCAGCAACCAATCTATGATCCATCCATTCCATATCTGAGCTTGGCTGATTTTGGATGATGGTAAAGTTTTTCAAGTACTTTGGCTTCAATCTGCCTTATACGCTCTCTAGTAACGCTAAATTCAGCGCCAACCTCTTCAAGCGTATGAGCAACGCCATTTTTAAGACCAAAACGCATTTCAATGATTTTACGTTCTCTTGGTGAAAGATAATTTAAAAGCTCTTTAACATCTTCTTTAAGCAACTGCCTTCTTGTATCTTCTGCGGGGGATTGCGAATCCTCATCAGGAATAAAGTCTTGCAAAGATGACTCGTCGCCTGATGAACCAATTGGCGCTTCAAGAGATACTGTCTCTTGAGATATTTTCATTATATGCTCGACTTTTGATAATTCCATGCCAAGCTCAGCCGCCATTTCAGAGGCTGTTGGCTCACGACCAAGCTCTTGCGTCAAACGACGATAAGTATGTTTGAACTTGTTAATGATCTCGACCATATGTACTGGGATGCGTATGGTACGTGCTTGGTCTGCAATAGCCCTTGTTACTGCCTGACGGATCCACCATGTGGCATATGTTGAAAACTTAAAGCCTTTATCAGGATCAAATTTTTCAACAGCACGCCATAATCCTACGTTGCCTTCTTGAATCAGATCCAAGAAAGACAATCCGCGATTCATATATTTTTTCGCAATAGAAATGACAAGCCTTAAATTTGCTTCCATGAGCTGCTGCTTGGCTGCCATATCACCACGTGCAATCTTTTTAGCTAGCTCAATTTCTTCATCTTGAGTAAGCAGTTTTACACGTCCGATTTCAGATAAATACATGCGAATATGATCTGATGATAATTCTGACAAGCTAGCTTCCGCATCAGGATCTTTCTTTTTCTTAAGCTTGCGGCGATGGGTCTCCCCAACAGATAGCTCATCATCATCGTCATCTCCTGTAAATCCAGACGCCTGAAAATGCTTACCATGCTCAACTATCTCAATACCATATTGAAATAACGTGTCATAAAGCTCATCAACCATCTCAAGATTATCTTCAATGTCTGGTAAGACTTGAAGAAGCTCTTGCTGCGTTAAAAAGCGCTGTTCGCGACCTTTCAAAATAAGTTTTTGTACTTCTGCTGGAAATTTTCGTAAACTGGTATAAGGATCGTTAACTGGAGGTTTTTTCTTAGCCAATGTAGTAAATTAAAACTTGTATATATTTATAACTTTAGAAAAATTTAACTATGTAGTAATTCGTCAAGCCTTTTACGCGCAGCTTCCTCCATTTTATCATCGCCGCGAGATTTAGCCTCTTGCAGTTGATTCAATATTTCTGAGCGAGTATTTTTGCAGTATTTCCGATACAGATTTTGATACAAGGATTTCATTTCTTCACCAATTTTCTTTTCATTCATAGTACTATATTTCTCTGAAGCAAAAAATGAATTCTGGTTCAAATACTCTTGATCTTCGTGCTCTAGGGCTTGCGAAACCTTGCTTAAATCACAAACTGCGTTAGCAGAATAGCATTCAGCTATTAATTTCGCAAATTTTTTATGTTGATTATCAGTAAAATTAATTTTATCAAGCTCCAAAGCGCATTTTTCAAAGATTTTTGGAAAGGCTAATATCAGACCAAAGAAATAGTCTTCTATTGTTTTCTGCTTTTTTGATAAGCCTGGATGCTGAGCTTGCCTGATTTCAGCCTCAGGTGATTTGACCTGCGTCATCTCGCGCTTAAGAGCTTCTCGACTTATGTTCAGTATTTTAGACAATTCATCCAAGTAGCTTTCTTGCTCAACAGGGGAATTCACTAGCCTCACGAGAGACAGTATATTTTCAGCAAATTTTTTCTTGTCTTCAGGTCTAGCCAAACCAATTTCATTTTTTGCTTTTTCCACAAAAAAATCAAACCATTGAGTTGCTTGACTAATCATTAATTGCCATTTTTCAGCACCTTCTTTTCGCACAATATCATCAGGATCGCTTTGCCCTGGTATCTTAACTATTTTGACATTTCCACCTAATTGCAAAGCAAGCTCAACTGATTTACGGGTTGCCTTTTGCCCAGCCAAGTCAGCGTCAAAAGCAAAAACAAGATTTTTAGTTAATCTTAAAATTATCTCAAGCTGAGTTTGCGTTAATGCTGTGCCAAGAGGTGCAACAACGTTTTCAGCTTTGGCCTCCCAGCTCGCCACAACATCAACATTACCTTCAACAATTACTGCCTGATCCTTTTCAACAATTGCTTTTTTCGCATCGCTAAAATGAAATAACTCATTTTGCTTCTTATACAAGAAAGTTTCTGGTGAATTTACATACTTTGGCAAAGAGTCGTCTAAGACGCGGCCTGAAAAGGCGATTATCTTGCCTGCGCTATTGCGTACAGGAAACATCAATCGTGCACGAAATAAATCATAATATTCATCAGCTGATGATTCCCTCAGCTTCATAAGTCCACTTTGCGACAAAAGTTGATTTTCTATTTCTTGGCCCTTCAAATAGTTTAAAAGAGCATCCCAGCTATCTGGTGCCCATCCCAAGTAAAAATGCTCAATTGCCTCTTTACTGATTTTACGTCTAGCCAAGTAGTTTCTGGCAGGTTCGGCATTTTCACTTTGCATTAATTGCAAATGAAACCAATCTGCAGCAAGCTGATTAACTAAAAACATTTTCTTACGCATATCAGCTTTTTCTGGCGCTTCTTTATGCAGTTTCACGCCAGCTCTTTCAGCCAATATTTCCAAAGCACCCTTAAAATCAACATTTTCAGTATCTTGTATAAACGTAAAAATATCACCTCCGCGATGGCAACCGAAGCAATAACACATTTCCTTATCTGGCGATACAGTAAAACTCGGCGTTTTTTCTTTATGCCAAGGACAAAGACCTTTCCAAAGCCTTCCAGCCTTTTTAAGTTGGATTTTCTCTGAAACAACATCTAGAATAGATATTTTTGCTTTAATTTCAGCAATTGGATCAACCATCTTATGATTTATATTGCAAAAACCTTGTTTAAAAGAAATAAGATCATGATTTACTTGTTAAATCCAAAGACTTTTTTTGGATTTTTTACCCATTACTTTTTCAATTGTTTTAAGTTCTGATATTTCCTTTATTTCAATGTCCTCAAGATCTTTAAGTTTATCTTGGTCGCCAACTGTTTGGTTTAGAAATACGCCTAAGATATAAAGTAAGGCAATACCGATAATTGTTGTAATCAAGTATGGAAGTACATAGTCACCCGCGCCAAATTTTTCTATAACTTTATCGCTAAGTCCCCATATGCCGTGCCAAAATAAAACTATTCCAACGCCGCTAAGCAGCGCATATAAAAACATGTATTTTTTGAGGAAAATCGTAAAAGATAGTCTGCTATATGCGAAAAATTTTCTAACGTTACCTTCTAAAAGTTCTTGCTTTTGAAGGAAATGAATTTTGTCCAGCGAGACTTCATTGGCTACAGCATCGAATGAAAACAGTTTTAATGTTTTTTCCAAATATGTAATATAAAACTCAGCAATTTTGTAAAAATAAAGCATTTGATTAAAAATAGCCTTTTTGCTCTGACCAGTGGAATTTTCTTTTGCTTGTTTGTGATATTCTCGCTCTGTTTCCAAAAATGCCTTTTTAATTAGCTCATATTCTTGTCCAATATGCTCTTCTTCTGTGATAAGTTTTGTTTTGACAGAAAAGATGAGCAGATAAATAGATGCGACAGCAAGCTCCTCTTGGTTGTCCTTGTCTCTTAAAAGTTCGACTTGTTTTTTAAGCACATTTTCCCACTCAAGCTTGACTGTTTCCGGAAGAGTAGTGAGATCAATATTTTGATCAATTTGGCGAGTTATTTGTGTGTATTCTGACATTGATATAAGTTTAAATATAAGTTTTATTGATTCATTAATATTTGTGCATGCCATTCTTTTAGCGCTGTTATAATCTTATCTATTTCTCCATCCATAATCCCTGGTATATTGGAGAAATTTTGTCCAAGTCTGTGATCTGTAACTCGGTCTTGCGGAAAATTATATGTGCGGATTTTTTCAGCTCTTTCGCCAGATCCGACTTGCGATGACCTTGCAGATCCTTCTTTTTGAGCTCGTTTTTCCTTTTCCGCCTGATACAGTTTTGAGCTCAATACTTGCATTGCCTTTTCCTTATTGGACATTTGTGATCTTCCATCTTGGCAAGCCACGATAAGACCGCTTGGTATATGCGTTATGCGTACTGCTGACTCAGTTTTGTTTACATGCTGTCCGCCCGCTCCAGAAGCTCTATATGTATCAATCTTTAAGTCTTGAGGGTTAATTTCTATTTCTGCTATATTTTCCAATTCAGGAAGTACAGCAACTGTACATGTTGAAGTATGGACTCGCCCCTTTGCCTCGGTTTCAGGTATTCGCTGAACGCGATGTACTCCAGCCTCAAATTTCAAAGATCCAAACGCTTCATTACCGCGTATGGCAAAAACTACCTCTTTTGTGCCGCCAGCCTCTGTTTCATGATGATTAAAGATTTCCGTTTTAAAATTATGCTTCTCGCAAAAACGTAGATATAATCGCAGTAATTCGTTGGCAAAAAGGGATGATTCTTCTCCGCCAGCAGCAGCACGAATTTCTATAATCGCATTATTTTGATCATCAGGGTCAATTGGCACCAAAGCTTTTTTCATTTCAGCGTTTATTTCGTCTAATTTTTTTTTTAGGTCTTCAATTTCAATGTTTGCAAGTTCTTGTAGCTCAGGGTCATTCTTGATTTTTTGAGCTTCATCAAGCTGATTTGTTGTATCTAGAAATTTTTGAGCAATGATAAATTGCTTTTGCAATATGGCCAGTGCTTTACTTTTTTCTATAAAAAGCCGCTGATTACTTATGACCTCTGGCTGCGTAAGCTCAGCCTGCAATGTTTTGTATTCATCAACGATTTTTTTGGCTTGATCTTGCACAGGTGACAAAATAAATCAATTCTGAAGCGAAGTTATTTTAAATGAGGTGTAAAAAAATTGCAAAGCATTGACAGAATTACAGCCGCGTGTTTGAATATTTGCAGGAGGAACGATGAACACAATATCAATATTAACATCAGAGCAAGAAGCAATGCTGGCAAGGTATGGTCTAGTTTCAACTAATTTTCGAGAGCGGTCTTTAGTTGAGCCAAAGCCAGAAGAAGAAATTTTTAAATTATGTGACGAAGCAAGGTGGCGTGCAGAAAATTATATTGAAGCCATGCGAGGTTTGCCCCTATTTTTAGTTGATACGGTTTCTACGTTTAGCATGAAGGAAATCGATGATTGTGGAGCCACTTTTTATTTCAATTTGCAAGTTTTGCGCTTGCACGGGGTTCATCAAAAAATTCCAGCTAAGTTCTTTATCTTAAAAGAGGGGCCACCACCAACTGCAGCTCGCTGGTTTGATAAAATAAAGGCCCTACTTGAGTAGGGCCTTTATCACAAATGTTGTTTTATAGCCAAAACCTTACTTTAAACTTACTTTTGCGCCAGCCTCTGAGAATTTCTTTTGAATTTCCTCAGCCTCTGGCTTTTTCACGCCTTGCTTCAGAATCTTTGGTGCAGATTCAGCCGCAGTCTTAGCCTCACCAAGTCCAAGGCCTGTGATTTCGCGGATTGCCTTAATAACTGCAATCTTGTTGGATCCAGCGTCTGTAAGTTCTATGTCGAATGTTGATTTTTCCTCAACAAGAGCAGCATCGTCGCCTCCAGCTTGTGCACCAGCAGCTACTGCGACAGGAGCGGCAGCGCTTACACCGAATTTATTTTCCAGAACTTTAACCAAATCAGCAAGCTCTAGAACAGACATTTTTTCAACTATTTCCATTACTTTTTCAGCATCCTTGGAAAGAGTTGGTAGATTTTCCTCAGCCATTTTTGAATAATTAAAAATAAAAATAAAAATAATTTTCTAATTAAGACTTTTGCGTACAAATAGCGCTTAGAACCCTAACAAAATTACTGGTAACACCATTTAGTGTGCAAGCAAAACCGCGGATAGGCGAAATAAACCCGCTAAGAACCTGCGCACGAAGTTCATTTAGACTTGGTAATGTTGCTAGGCTTTTGACCGCTGTTGCAGATAAAATAGAACCATTCATAATTCCGCCCATAAGAACCAGCGCCTTATTTTTTTTCGCAAATTGGTTTGATACGCGCGCCGCAGTAACCTCATCCAAATAGCTAAAAGCAATTCCTACTGGTCCATCAAGAATTTCATTATTAATATTTGTTACTCCTATTTTTTCACAAGCTTTACGAATTAGTGTCTTTTTCGCGACAATATAATCAGCATTATTTTTCTTAAGCTGGCTACGAAAATCAGATATCTGTCCAACCGTTAAGCCACGATATCCGGAAAATACAATACCCTTGGCCTCAGTTAGCCCCTTTTCCAGTTTTGTAAGCTGTTCTTCCTTCCTTGCTCTTAAGATAGCCATAATAATTGTTATTAAATTATAAAAAATTCATGCTTATCAGAGCATGAACCATAAATTTTTATTACCATCTCGCATTTCCACGGCAACAAAACTAATAGTAATGTCTAAGCAGGACTTATTTCTCAAAAGAATGCCGTGCTTTCTCTGACTTACAATGATATTTTAGGTTAGTTCGGCAGCTGTGTCAAAAAATTCGCAGTTTTTTCTTCAAGTTAGCTATTTTGTAAGTACCAACGTACTAATTCTTCAGAAGAAAAATTAGTTGGAGCCAAAACCAATTTACGCATAACAGCATTTCGTTCACAACCAAGATTGCACAAGGCTTCGCATGCTTCTTGTATTTTGCCATTGCTGTTATCAGCTTTCATACTATCATGCGAAATAGCCTCAATAGCTAAGCTATCAAGTTTATCATGTAAATCCAAGCAAATACGCTCTGCTGTTTTACGCCCAAGCCCAGATATTGTTGATAAGACATGATGATCGCTATTTACAATAGCATTGATGATAATGCCAAGCGGTAGTTCAAAAATATTCAATGCGGTTTTTGGTCCAACGCCCTTAACTCCAAGGAGCTTTTTGAAAAGTTGCAATTCATTCTGACCGCCAAATCCAAAAAGCCGAATATCATTTTCCGAAACAGCAGTATAAATATAGAGCTTGATCTCATTATTTACTAATGACCTACTCGCAGTTTCATTTGTAGCAGACACAAGATAACCAACGCCATTTACGTCTATTAATATTTGATTATTATTTATTTCCAATATTTTGCCAGTAAGAAATCCTATCATTCTGAGCTATTAAATTTTATTTGAAAGATACGAATTTGCAAAAGCGTGGAAATTATAAACTATCTGGTTGATTTTCTACACAAGTTTTGTCAAAATCAATCTTGCCAATCGCTAAATTGATTTTAAATCCAATGGCTCTTTATCAAAAATATCGTCCGCAAATATTTTCTGAAATCGAAGGACAAGAACATATTAAAAACGTCATCCAAGCCGCACTATTGAAAAATATGGCTTCACACGCATATATTTTTACAGGACCGCGCGGAACAGGCAAAACAACAGTTGCTCGCATTCTAGCCAAAGCATTGATGTGTGATAAACCAGCAAAAACAGGAGATCCATGCTTGAAATGCAGACATTGCCTAGAAATTGTTGATGGACGAGCAATGGATCTTATTGAAATGGACGCAGCCTCTCATACAGGAGTTGATGACATTCGCGAACTCATTGAAAAATCTCAATTCGCCCCAGTATCTGCCAAGAAAAAGATTTATATTATTGATGAGGTGCATATGCTTTCTAGATCTGCTTTCAATGCTTTATTAAAAACATTAGAAGAGCCTCCGGCGCATCTACATTTCATCCTTGCCACAACTGAGATTGATAAAGTGCCTGAAACAATTTTATCTCGTTGCCAACGATTTGATTTTCATCGCGTTAAAGCCTCTGATATTGTCAAAAAACTTGAAACTGTGTGTAAGGGCGAAAAACTAAAATGTAAAAAAACAGTGCTTGAAATGATTGCTGAAAGGGCTGATGGAGCTGTTCGTAACGGCGAAGTTTTGCTTGAGCAGCTTATGTCTGAGAACGCTCTTGATGAAGAATCTGCAGCTCAATCTTTGGGAATCATTGGCACTGCAGCTGTTAATAAATTTATGGAACTATTAGGCGGCAAAAAGTGGAAAGAATTGGCTGAATATATAGCTGAACTGCATAATTTTGGACAAAATTTAAAAACGCTTACCAGGGAAGTATTAAAGCGACTGCAAAATAACTTACTGGAACAGCTGAATGAGCCTGAAAAGTTAGGTTACACAGCCAAATTAATTACTATTTTTCTAAAAGCAAGCGACCAGTTCAAATCCTCTCTGGTTGCTGAATTACCGCTAGAAATGGCAATTGCTGAAATCGCACTTTTAGATAACAGCGAGATTCAATCAAATAATGCGCAAAAATATTCTCATACTAAGCAAGCTGTTAATAAAAGTAATGATGAAATTTGTATGGCTAAGCCTCAGCCAAAAGCAACTGAATTTTCTGGGCATATTGATGATACCTTTAAAAAGCTTTGGGTTGAAGTATTAAATTCAAGCTCCTTGGCTGTATCTTTGCGAAATAGCCTAAAAACCGCAATTCCTCGAGAATTTCTAGATGGCAATTTAACTATGGTTTTACACTCAGAATTTCATTTTGATAAGGTATCTAAGCCAGATATTTCAATCATGATAGAAAAAGAAATAGAGAATGTTTTTAAGAAAAAATTTACAATTAATTGGATCTCGGAACCGCAAGTTTCAAATTCAGAAACCGAGCAAATATCTCATTCGTTTACTCCATTGCTACCTTCAAAAACCCCAGTGGAGAATGCTCATGAAATATTTGGATAGCTTGGTGCCGTCGCCAAGTGGTAAGGCAGGGGTCTGCAAAACCCCTATCACCGGTTCGATTCCGGTCGGCACCTCCAAAACATTATAGATTTCAAATGTTAGATTCGACTCGACAAATTATTTTTGATGCTCTACGCAAGTTATATCCAAAAGCAGGAATTGTTTTTTCAGATATAATTTTGGAAAATCCGCCAAATCCGGAAATGGGTGACATAGCTGTGCCACTTTTTTCCATTGCTCGCAAAACTAAGGTAGCGCCAAACAAAATGGCTGAGGCTCTTAGCAAAATTTGTATTCATAATACAGCGTTTGAAGATGTAGAAAGCATATCAGGTTATGTGAACCTTTGGTTTCAAGTAAAAGATTTATTTGCTCCGCTACTTACGATTTTAAATAATCCAGATGAATTTGGGACTGGCAGCCTGTATAAGGATCAAAAAATCATGATTGAATTTGCTCATCCTAACACTCATAAATTTTTTCATATTGGTCATCTACGCAATCTTAGTATAGGTGAATCACTAGTGCGTATATTTGAAAAAAGTGGAGCAAAAATATTTCGCAGCAATTATCAGGGTGATGTTGGGCCGCACGTTGCAAAATGTTTGTGGGGTATATTAAACAAAGGACAGCAAGAACTACAAAAACTGCGCAAGAGTAAATCTAACCAAAGTTTAATAAGAGATAGAGTGCAATTTCTTGGATCAATGTATGCTCTTGGCGTAAAAGCTGCTGAAAAGAATTCGCAAATCGAAGCTGAGATTAAGCAACTGAATATAGATATTTATAATCAGGCCAAATATATTATTCCATTATGGCAAGAAACCAGACAATGGTCATTAGATTATTTTGAAAGATGCATTTATAAGCGACTGCATTCTCATTTTGATCGTTGTTTTATGGAATCTGAGATGTGGGCCCGCGGACTTAAAATCTCGCGTGAATTATTAAAAGCAGGAATATTGGAAAAGTCAGAAGGTGCAGTTGTTTTTCCTGGCGAGAAATATGGTTTACACAGGCGAGTTTTTGTGACTTCTGCAGGAACAGCTCCATACGAGGCAAAGGAGCTTGCTTTAGCTGAAATGGAAAAAAAAGCATTTAAATTTGATCGTAATATCCATGTTGTTGCGAGCGAACAAGCCGGCTATTTTCAAGTTATATTCAAAGTCCTTGAACTGCGTGATAAATGGCAAATAAATCGGCAAGAGAATCTTGCCTATGGAATGGTTAACCTAAGGTCAGGCAAAATGTCATCTCGTACAGGCGAAGTAATTACAGCTGAATGGCTAATCGATGAAGCTAGAAAGCGAATTTTACGAAAATTGGTCAAAAATACTTTCTTATCTGGACGCGAGAAAGAAGACACAGTAGAAAAAATAGCCGTTGGCGCAGTTAAATTTTCCATGCTTAAAAGCTCTGCGTCAAAAAATATTGCGTTTGATTTTGAAACTTCAGTTTCTTTTACTGGTGACAGCGGGCCGTATATACAATATGCTTATGCCAGAATTTGCAGTATTTTTCGCAAAGCAGGTAAAGTAAATCTAAAAGATTTTAAGCTTAAAAAACTAGGCAATAATACAAGCGAACATTCATTGGCTAGATTACTTAATAACTATGGAAATGTTGTTTTGAAAGCGGCTGAAAAACGCGATCCTTCTGTAGTTTGTAATTATCTATTGGATTTGGCGCAGGCTTTTTCATCTTTTTATGAATTATCACCAATTTTAACAGCTGACAAAGAAACCAAAAAATCGCGTTTGGCCTTATGCAAGGCAACTCGAATTGTATTAGCTTCAGGCTTATATTTACTTGGCATCGAAGCGCCAAAAAGGATGTGAAAGTAATTTTGTGTATCAAAAATCCGCTATTAAGCGGATTTTTGACTGTTGTACGGAGCCCTTCGCAAGGGCTTATTTGAAAGCAAAATAGAAATTTACTTTATCGTTTTCCTCATAAATGCAGGCACATCAAGCTCGTCAGGATCAGGTTTTTTAGCTTGTCCGGACAATATCTGATGCAGAGGGGATTTTTTAGATGGCTCAGGAACTTTATTCTTAGCCAAAGCTTCTTCGTCAAATCCAGCAGCAACAACAGTAATTTTAATTTCTCCTGTCATGTCGTCATCTACTCCAACGCCAAAGATAATATTGGCATCGGGATCAGCCGCTTCAGTAATGATTCGCGAAGCTTCATCAACTTCGAACATACTCAAATCAGATCCACCGGTAATGTTGTAAACAATATTCTTAGCCCCATTGATTGACATTTCAAGAAGAGGTGAGTCAATGGCTTGACGAGCAGCTTCGATAGCGCGGTTCTCCCCAGTACCATAGCCAATTCCCATGAGTGCTGTACCAGCATCTTTCATGATCGTGCGAATATCTGCAAAGTCCACGTTGATAATGCCATTTCTTGTAATAAGATCTGAAATTCCGGAAATACCTTGTCTAAGCACATCATCAACAACCATAAAGGCATCTGTTAGCGGAGTTTTTTTATCAATAAGCGCAAGCACGCGGTCATTTGGAATAACAATCACAGTATCAACATTTTCCTTAAGTTCTTTCACGCCATCATCTGCTACGCGAGCCTTTTTCGGACCTTCAAATGAAAACGGTTTAGTCACAACAGCAACAGTTAAAATTCCCATTTCTTTAGCCAGTTGAGCGATAATAGGCGAAGCACCAGTTCCAGTGCCACCACCTTCGCATGCAGTTACAAAAACCATATCAGCACCCTCAATAACTGCTCTGATATCTTCAATGGATTCTTCAGCTGCCTTACGTCCAACCTCTGGCATAGCACCTGCGCCAAGTCCTTTTGTAGATGCGCGACCAATTGCCAGCTTAGTAGGAGAATCATTATGAGAAAGAGCCTGAGCATCAGTATTGACAGCTACAAACTCAACACCTCTAACGCCTGCCTTGATCATGCGGTTTATCGCGTTGCTTCCACCGCCGCCAATACCTAGGATTACGATTTTGGCAACAGGAGTAATATCTGGGGTAACTTCAGCCATTTTATATAAATAAAAAAATTAAAAGAAAGAAAGTAATTAAGTAAAGTATTCTGATCGGGGCGGGAGATAGACTTTGTATGCTCCCGTTTGGCAACCCCGGTCAAAAAACTCTACTATTTTTATGGTAACAAGTGCTTGACCCAATCTGAGAACCCAGAAAATAAACCGCCTAATTTTATATTATTGCCGAAACTATGAGAGTGCGATGGATGACGCAAGCCATAAAGAATGCTACCAATTACAGTTGCATAACTCGGATCTTTAATTTGCTCAACTACGCCAGTTACATTTTGCGGCTGTCCTATTTGCGCGGGTAAACCTAGAACTTCACGAGTCAATTCAACTAATCCTAGCATTTTGGCTGTAGCGCCAGTAAGAATTGCTCCAGCAGGAAGCAGTCCATCGCGACCAGCATTACGAAGCTCTGCCTTAACCATCGTAAGAATTTCACGCATTCTGGCCTCAATTATTGTTGCAAGTTGATGGCGCGGAATCTGGTGATCATCAACTTTTGAAAATTGTCCCAAATGAATCTGTTCTCTCTTATTGACTTCATTTGGCAAGCAATGACCGTATGCAATTTTTACTTTCTCAGCAGTATCTATTGATGTACGAAGTCCAATCGCAATGTCATTAGTGATATTTTCAGATCCAATTCCAAGAGTAATAGCGTGTAATAAACTTCCTTCCTCATAAATAGCAATAGATGTCGCGCCTGCGCCAATGTCTATTACACATACACCAAGTTCTTTTTGCCTACGATCTAAAGTAGATTCAGCTGCTGCAAGTGGCGTTGGAATAAAATCAATAATACCTACACCTGATTCGTGTACGCATTTTTCAATATTACGAATGTATGGCGTGCTGCCAGACATGATTAGTGTGTCAACATCCAGTCTAATGCCAGTCATACCAGTAGGATCTTTGATTCTTTCTTGATCATCAATAGTAAAGCTGCGTGGAACGATCTTAATAGCTTGTTGATTGTGAGGTAGGGCGACTGATTGTGCCGCCTCTAAAACTCTTTCTATATCATGCTGTGATATTTCGCGGCCAGTCTGCCCAACGGCAACTACACCTCGAGAAAAAGTTGTTTGCAAATGATGCCCGCCAATAGCTATAAAAGCATCGCGTATTGGCTCACCAGCCATTCTCTCGGCATCTTCAACAGACATAGTAATTGCGCGAATAGTATCTTCAATGTCTACAACTGCTCCTTTGCGAATGCCTGTAGATGGCGCAACTCCAACACCAATGACATTTAAATTGTCATTGCTACTAGCGTCAATTGACGCAACAACCGTACGAATTTTTGAAGTACCTATATCAATGCCGACAAAGATTTTTTCGCGAGCCACTTTTAAATAAATTTAAAATATCTGGGTCGAGTATAAAAGTGACCCAAAAAACACGCAAGGCTTTTTTTAATGATTTTCCTATTACGCGCAAATTATTTATTCGAAAAAAGCAAAATTTTAAATTTTTTGAATACAATTTGTATTCTTTATTTTTCGCTCCCAAAAGTGGTTTAGGCTATCTTCCTGCATAGAAAAAAACTTATTTTTTTGATTTTTAATTTCATGATCAATTCCAAGGAGATGCAAAACTCCATGAGCAAAAAGACGTGCCATCTCCGAACACAAAGTTTGTTCATATAATTTGGCCTGAGAATTGGCCTTTTCCAAAGATATGAATATTTCTCCATCAACAGATTCCTTATTGTCCTGCTCAGAGTACAAAAAAGACAAAACATCAGTAGGCTGATTTTTGTTTCGATACGCAAAATTTAACTTTTGTATCTCCTTATCGTTTGTTGAGATCAGGCTTATTTTTACTGATTTTGGATTAATATTTGAAACTGCAAAAATAGTCCTGATTAAAGGATAAAAAAATCTCGGATTACAGCGCCTACCAACACTTGTTTGAAAATAAAGTTTAATCATTTTCCAGTAGATCCAAAACCATTGCGGCTTTGCTTATTAATTGATTTTATCTCGATGAACTCGGCTGTGTCTGCTCTCACAAAAATACCTTGAGCTAACCGTTCACCCTTTTCAACAGTAATTATTTTATTTGAAAAATTTCGTATCTGAAGCTTAATCTCATCATCTGGGCCACAATAATCCTGATCAATAATACCTACACCATTAGCAATGTCTAGACCTTTTTTAAGAGGCATAGAACTACGCGCAACAATCATTAAAGCATAGTTAACTGGGATTTTGATAACAAGTCCGGTTGGAATGAGCTTTATTTCGCTTGGCTTGATTGAAAATGTTTCTAGAACAAAGAAATCAAAACCAACAGCGCCTTTTGTCTGATATACAGGCAACAAAGCAGATTTATTACAACGATAAATTTTGACTTTCATGAGAAAAATTATTTGCAAATTTAAAAGATAGTTTACAATATTTATGCTTTTTTATTATATCATCAAATTAGCATGACAAAAGGTAAATTCATTACATTTGAAGGAGGCGAGGGCTCAGGAAAGACTACACAGCTCAAGCTTTTACACGCCAAACTTCAGGAACTCGGATATGACATGGCAGAAATCACCAAAGAACCAGGCTCTCGCCATCTCGAATTTACTAAAGAAATGCGCGACATCCTACTCTTTCGCGATTTCTTTCCAGAAGGCGTCAACAATCTGGCAGGCCTAGCGTTGTATTTCGCAGATCGCGCCTATCACGTTGCCAAATTTATCCGCCCAAATCTAGAAGCCGGCAAAACAGTGATTTGTGACCGCCATAGCGGTTCTACTTTTGTATATCAATCTTTGGTATTTAACGTCTTACCGTTAGACCAGATAAAAGAGATTAATTATGCTTTTACAGGCGGCCTGTGTCCAGATCTTACATTTTTTATAGACGTACCAGCAGAAGAAGCGATGGAAAGATTGAAAAAGCCACGTGATCAACGAGTTGCAGTGCATGATATCATGCCGCAGGATTTTCATGAAAAGCTACGAAATGGGTTTATTCAGCTGTCAGAAACAGAGCCAAATTGGATAAGGATTGATGGGATGGGAAGCGTGGAGCAAGTAGAGGAGCGGGTTTGGGAGGCGATGCAAAAGTTTTTAGGAAAGTAGGGGGAAAAAAGGAAGCTTTATTTGGCGAATAAAGAGGTTTTTTAGTAGATTTTTAGAGGTGGTTTTGGTATAATACGATGAGCTGAATTGAGTTAAGCTTCCAAAATAATAAATTTGATTTATGAAAGAATCACTTGACCGCGAGCTGTCATTCATTGGTGGTAAGGATAAGAATATAGATAGAAAAAAGAGTTGGTATGATTTATCGTGGTTTACCACAATAAATCAAAATTTAAATAAGGCAGATAATCCACTCATTGTTGAGACTCAAAAAATGTTATTCAAAATGGCTGATGGGCAGCCAGAAAAGCTTGACACAATTCAGGAGAGATTGGCAAGTTTATTCACTGCCCTTGACGCGCAGATAGATACTCAGGAGGTCCCTGAAAAGGAGGAATTCCAAGAGCAAACCGATGCCGTTAATGCAAAAACGGAAGCCGATGAGGAGGGTACACAACTTGCAGCTGACGAGACGCAAGAAAATGCCATGCGAATAATAAAAGAAGCTTATGCCTATCTTTATCCTGATAAAAAATGGCTTAACGAACGGTTTGGGTCCGATTTATTACAGAGAATTAATATATATAAAAAATACCCTGAACATAAAGAAGAGATTGAAAAAGCTGCGCAAATCATGTTTGGTCTAATCAATGAACAAGAAGCCCTAATGAAACAAGAAATAAAAAAGGCTATCATTCATCAGGATGGACTTAATAGCGCGGTACGACTTATCGATAAATTCTATGAATGGAGCTCTTTAATGATTTCAGAGGTTCACGACAAAATAGCTACTAACGGAATGGTTTTTAATGCATCTGAATTTATGGAAGAAATGGATGATTTTGTGAAGCTTATTAATGATGCAATTTTGTATTTTATCAGTAAAGAGTATGATTCATCGAAAATATCTTTTCACGAGCAAAAGATTGACAATGCGATACGTAAAAGGTTTCATTTAAGTAGCCCTCTTACATTGATTCAACACGCCAAGGAAGACACTAAAGATCGGCTCGAAACAGATTTAAAAATTTTTCTAGGGCTTTTAGAAAGCGAAGAAGGGGCGAAGGGAAATAAGCAAAAAATGGTAGATAGTTATCTCAGTAAATTTATAGAAGAAGCAAATAGATTGATATGGCGTTGCCAGGAGCAAGCTGTTTCAAATGGTAAAAAATTTAGCTTAAATGAAATTAAGGATGAATTAAACAAATTATCAGAAAACTTGCTAGAAGAGGCGAAAAGAATATCGGCTGCTCAAAGCGCTTTATTAGAGTCTGATTATCAAACTCAATTCGAAATGTCAGGAGAAACAGAGCTTATTCAAGCAGACAGCGATAGTAGCAAAAACGAATTAAGTTTAAAAAAAAGGAGTGATCGTACACTAGATATTCATTTTGCTGAAACTCATGCTCAAGATCTTTCTGGGGAGCCCCAATGGGAGGCAACATCTGGCGATAGCGATCCCGATGTCCATAATGAGACAAAAATCCATGAATCTACGAAACTTTCTTTTCTTAATCTTCCATATATTCTTGACAAAGTAGATAAAATGATTGAAGCCTCAGAACCATTATGCTACGGGGTATATCATTATATGCCAAATAAAAATCAATGGAGAAGAATCCCTCGCAGGGAATTTCAGCATGACATCGATAAATCGCAGATACCATATAAAATCATTCTTTTGACATTGAGAATCGATCCAGATAGCCATAAGATAAAATATGTTTTGGCCAATTTATCAAATGGCTCATATAAAGTTTTAACTAAGTTATTTGATAAAATAGAAAAGACATCCAAATACAGCGAATTTATTGGGACTGATGACACTGATGAAAAGGACAAGCGGCACAAATTGATTTTATCTCTAAGTTCCGAAGATAAGATAGAAATTTTGGATAATAAATTCCCAAATCCACCGTGGAAACTCGAAAAGACTTCTCCGATAATTACAAAACAACAAAAAACATC
>JAPLVM010000014.1 GCA_026397115.1 Patescibacteria group bacterium | reverse complement strand
GGAAAAGTAGCCAAGCTAGGGAGCTTAATACTGTTCTATAATTTAGTGTTGTGAAGAAGCTAGCAGAGATCATTCGTGTTTATCTTTTAACAATTTATTTAAATAAACTTCTGCTTGCCGTCCCTCAAATAAAATAACAGCGTTATTATTTGCTAATTTTTTGAGTTCATTTACGATCAGGTCCGGTTTGGTAATTATGTTATTAGGCAAGAAACCTTGTTTTTCAAGGCTATCTAAAAATATCTTTGCATAGTTTTTCCCTATAAGAAAAATTTTATCAAAATCAAAAGTCGTAAGTTTTGCTGCCACTTTTTCATGAATTATTTTGTGCGTAGCGCCAAGCTCCAAAATATCGTCCAGCACAATTGCCCTTTTCATTTTTGGATCAAACACTTCCAGAGATTTACAGCCTGCGATAATACCATCAGGATTTGAATTGTATGTATCATTGATCAATATTGAATGCCCAAATTTCAGTGGATGCATTGTACCTGGTGGTGGCATAAGTTTATTTAAGCCATTTTGGATTTCATCGTGAGACATGCCAAGGTCATAAGCTAAGGCAATAATTCCAGTAAGATTTAAAATATTGTGTTCTCCAAGCAAGGATGTATGGAAATCCTGCTTGATGTTCTTATAAATAAAGCGAAAATTTATCTTTTTATCGCGAAAGTTTAATATTTGGCTTCTCGCTAAAATGTCTTTGCGACTTGAAATTCCGTAAGTAATTTTAGTTACTGTCTTCGGTATATTTGCTATGCGGCAATAATCACAATCGAAATTTATGTACAAAACGCCATTTTTTAGCGCGGGCTGTTCAGCGATTTCAGACTTTGCTTTGATCGTATTTTCAATACTTCCAAATAAGCCAAGATGAGCCTCGTTTATGCCAGTGAGAAATCCAATCTCATGCCGAGCTATTTTTCCAAGTAAGCTAATTTCACCTAGTTTGTAAGCTCCCATTTCTATAACGAAAAAATCAGGTTTAGATCCAGCCTTTTGCAAAAGCCAAGTTGCTACGCCAATTTCAGAATTTATGTTTTTTGGTGTGCTTAAAACACTGTATTTTGCTGATAAAATAGTATCTAGAAATTTTTTAACGCTAGTTTTTCCAAAGCTTCCGGTAATGCCAATAAATTTTGCAGGCGCGAAATTAGGTCTAATTAAAGCTGCTTGATTTAAAACTTGATTGTGCTTGTATATGGCAATTGGCCAAGTCAAGATTAAAGCAATGCCTATCATCAGGCTTGGCGTCAGAACTATGAAAAGGAGCGCGATTGGGAATAGGGAAAAATGGAAAACTAAAAAATAGATTAAAATGATTGCCTGTAGCGTTACTGTTGCTAGAAGAATTATGAGAAGTCGCTGTGTAAATCGAGGAATCTTTATTTTATGTATAAATAGTTTGTACAGAACGCCAGTTGTTTCAGCTGCCAGCAAGGTCGGCGCAACATAATAAGTCAGTTCCAATCGTAAAAACCAGGTGATCGCTGTCAATAAAATTGCAGCTATGCCATAGATATGAAAAACACTAAAAATTGCTCTGTGACCTTCAGGAGTGCTTAGAAATTCGCATAAGCGATCGAGTCTATATTCTTTGAGCTGCCACAAAAAAGCCCACTGGGAGGTATTTAATAAAAAGGGGAATAATGCGAGAATTAGAGTAATGATAAGAAGTGTAGTGTTTGGCATATGATTTTTACAGTGTGGGATTATTTTAATGTATCTGCAATATTTCGTAGCGTGATTCGTTTTCGCGTTAGTGCTGAAGATAAGAGAGCGATTGAGAATCTGGCTGTGAAAAGAGGCTTTGATAATGTTTCTGGTTTTTTGCGAAGATTAGCCCTTGGTCGATAAATTAACTTGGTTAATCCAGTTATTTCAATTTAGCCGTGATCTGATAAGCTCCAATAATCTATCAGGGTTTTGTATATGCAGTCCATGTTTTCCCTCAGGCTCAATAATAAGCTCTGAATCTGGCAAAAGCTCATGCATTTTATACGCATTTTGAATTGGCGTGTACGTATCCTTATTGCCCCAGATTAAAGTTGTGCGCTGTGATATTTTTGGCAGAAAAGGGGATAGATCCTCGGATATTACTTGTGACATGGTTTTTCTCATTATTTCACTTTTAAGCGCAAGATAATCGTGTCCGCCAATGGCTCGATACAATAAGGACCGAATGCGCATGAATATCTTATTTGCAATTGGCATTTGGAATAATGGCTTGCTGATTTTTGATAAAACACTTGCAATTTGCTGTTTCCAGTTGAGCTTAACTGGTATTCCAGCTGGAGCGAGCAAAAAGATTCTATTGCATTTAAGTTTTGTTGTTGCAAGCAGCTTGATTAGAACTCGACCGCCGTGAGAATGCCCGAGAATAACTGGATTTGTAACATTTAACTTAGCCAAAAATTCATTGGTTAAGAAAACAAAATCATCAATTGCCCAAGGAGTTTGCATTTCTGGCGTCTGACCAAATCCAGGCCAGTCAGGAATTGCTACTGTGTATCCAAGATTGCAAAGTAAGGTTGCCATTTTGTTCCAAGATTCAAGTTTGCCATTCCAGCCAGGTAATATGACAAACCATTGCAGCGTTCCTCTTTTTTGAGGATAAAAGATTTGATAGTGTAATTCGGTTTTAGAAAGTCTGATGATTTGATATAGCATCGATTTCTTGAAAGTGTGGATATTTTAAGTCTAAATTTGGAATTTTGAATTTATAATTTAGAAACAATTTAGAATAGTAAAATTTTGAATTTAGAAAGCTGTAGGTTAACTTCTGGATTATAAATTTCTTAGATTTAAAAAATTCAAAATTTGTTTCAAAATTCAAAATTGTAAATCCTAAATTTCGTATTTCTAGATATTCAGATTAAAGTATGAAAAGCTGCGTTTAACACATTGGTTTAGGAAGCAACCTGATTTTAGCGAAAAATTTGCCAAACAGTAAGGCAATCACTAAAATGACAATATAAAAATTTCTGCTTTAATTATTCAATCAATGGAAAAAAACAGCAAAGCCAAAGTTAAAGCTAAGGCGCAAACTGCATCAACCAAGTCATTTTATGATCCGAAAGTAACATTAGTCACAAAAGAAGGCTTACAGAAAATGTTTGATGAGCTTGATAATCTTCGTAATTGTCAATTAGTTGAGATTGCAGGAAAGCTGAAAGAAGCTGTTGCCCAAGGCGACTTATCTGAAAATGCTGAATATGCTGATGCAAAGGAACAGCAGCAAATGGTTTTGCTACGTATTACTGAGCTTGAAGAACTTATCAAAAGAGCAGAAGTCATTAAAAAGAAGTCTGCTAAAGGTGATGCAGAACGAGTCACAATTGGTTGCTCAGTAACAGTTTGTAATATGAGTAGGGATAAGAAAAATGAAACTTACTTGATAGTTGGTTCGCTTGAATCCAATCCATTTGAGAATAAGATCTCGAATACATCACCGCTTGGCCGCGAGCTGATTGGCAAGAAAAAAGGCGATGAGCTTTCTATCAATGTACCTGCTGGCGAAATGACTTATCGTGTTGTTAAAGTCGCTTAAACTTTTAGCTTTTTAAAACCAAATTTCTAATTCAAAAACATGCTTCTTCTCTCTACCGGCACTCTTTACAAGTATGGTTTGAACAGAATTTTTCATTTTGCCAAAAAACTGCGCTATGAAGGAATTGAGCTTATTGTCAATGACGTGGCTGATATGCGCAATATTGAATATTTGCGCGAGCTTCAAAAGCAATATGATTTGCCTATTGAGGCTTTAGCAGTACCGCATAATTCAAATATTGAAAAAACCAAGGCAATAATTGAGATGGCTGATGATATGGGAATAGGCATTGTAGTTGTGCGAGCGCCGCTGTGGACTGACTTTGTTTATACTCAATGGGTTAAGAAAAATTTGAGCAGCTCAGGAGCAATTACTAGCCGCCATATTTGTATTGAAAATCCTCCGCAAGGGGATGGAGTGATTCTGCCAAAGTATGCTTTTGGTAATATTAATGATTTGGCTACATTTAAAAGCATTGCTCTGGACACAATGCATTTGTTTTCAAGACAGCTTGATCTGATGCGCGTATATGAGAAGTTTAAACCGCAAATCAAGTACATCCGACTTAGCGATAGCAAGCGTGGGCGCAATCACATGATTCCCGGTGATGGAGTTTTGCCGCTGGAGTCTTTTTTAGCGCATTTGAACAAGAATCAATATAAGGGGCATATTTCAATTAAAATTGATTATGAGGAGGTTGGAGGCGGTGATGATGTCAAGGCAGAAAAGGCTTTAACCGCGGCGCGGAAGTTTTATGAGGAGTATTTTCTTAATTCAAAGTAATTTTTTGGAAAATGCCTTTGCTAGCTGTTTAAGCTGGCAATGACTGCTTAGGGTTTTGGTGTTGATTATGATTTTTGCCAGAAGCTGTTTTTTGCGTACGATAAAAAACGCAATGATAAAATGAAACCTTTTATTGCGTAGGAATAAAAATAAGACGCGCTATAGCGCGTCTCTACATTCAATTACATTTAATTGAATTCTGAACCCCGGCGCCGACCTACTCTCGCGGGATTCGTAATCCGACTACCATTGGCGCTGGCGGGCTTAACTTCTGTGTTCGGAATGGGAACAGGTGTGGCCCCGTCGCACTAGGCACCAGGATTCAGAATTCAAATATAT
>JAPLVM010000019.1 GCA_026397115.1 Patescibacteria group bacterium | reverse complement strand
TTTTTTGCTTTGCGCGAAAAATACTACTCCTTTTTCCTATATGGAGACAGTCTTTATTAATTAATCCCTAGACAAAACTGGGGTCTTTTTAGGATATTTCAATTGACAAGTATAAAGGTGTATTGAAGATAGCAGTATCTGCTGCTGAGATACAATGGTATCCAAACATTTACTGTTTGATGTCAGATAATAAAGCATTTGTTATGACGTTTTACGAATTTGAAATAGGTGCAGGCAATAAAAAGATTTTCGAAAAAATATTGTCTACGCTTAAGTTTGAATAAACTGAACATGAAAGTTTTCTGTCTCAACTAATCCACGCTTACTGGGAGAGGATTGATCTGGATGAATATTTTACAAGTGTTGCATTTCATAAAGGAACTTAAGGCCTATACTTTTTTAAGAGATAGTATTGAAACGATAAAACAAGCGTTAAATAGTTTAGAAAGTTTTTTATAATTTTTGCTATAATGGGCAACTCAAGGAAACTACAAGAAGTAGCATAATTAATGACTGGCATCATCAATGAAAAATTTTTGCAAGATTTTACTTTTTTAACTTTTAAATATGATTATCAATAAAGTCTTCAGACAAATAGCGGTTTTGTTTATAATATCTGTATTAGTCGTTGCCACCACATATTCTCCATCTCGTGCCTATTCTAACGGCGATATGAATAATGTTTTTTTGTCTGGTATAAGTTCAGGTGAAATGATTGACGCTACTCCAAGGTTAGCCGTGATTTCGTCATCAGACGATACTTTGCCGAAATTTAATATTCAAAGCGATCAATTTGATGTTCAGCTGATGGAATTTTGGCTTGATGCCGATAATGAAGATATTCGTATAAATAGGATCAGCATAAAGGAAGAAGGTAATTTCATAAATGACAGCATTCGCAATATTGAGCTGGTAAATGCCGTCGATAACAAGGTTATAGCTGATTCAAGCAACATTTATGAAGATCAAATTAATTTAAACGATATTTTTATTGTGAGAAATGGACCAAATATGCATTTACTTTTACGCGCTGATATTGCGGCGACAAAAAATAACACGGACTTTGGTAGCTTGCTGACTTTTACCATAAATGAAATTGATGCGATAGGAGCTTTTTCCTCCATGCGCGCTGAAATAAAAGGATTACCGATACAAGGTTATGTATTTGCAACGGCAGATATAAAATGCTCAGGAATATATGATCCTATTTGCGGGCAACCGATTATGCCGATTTGTCCGGCTGGAATGTATTGTGAACAGATGATCCCTGCGCCAAGGACTTACATGAATATGTGCGATTTAACGGATAAAGGAGCGGAATTTTTGTATAAGGGAATATGCGATAGCGCTTGCACGGAAAATGATGATGGGATGGACTATTATAATAAAGGAAAGGTTTATGGTTGTAATGGCGATGGTTCGGATGCATGCAATGATATGGTTGAGCTGGAGGATTCGTGTACTAATGAAAATGGAGATTTTGTTTATGAGGGACCTGAATTGATTGAATCATATTGCGATGGCTCAAGCGCGATGCTTGATTCATATTTATGCGTAAATGGATGTCGCGATGGCGCATGCATTGCTGATTCAAATCTGCATATTGATTATTTCAAAGCAGATCACGGCATGAATAACGATATTTTAGGCTACAAAGAATCCTTTACCGTTTCTTGGCTGGCCAATGCCGACCATTGCTCTGCATATGGAAATTATGTTCGCGTCGACGGCTCGGATCAAAATTGGACTGATTTTAATAATCTTGCTTTTAGAGGATCGAGACAGCTGATTGCTGATCATCAAAATTTGGGATATCAACCATATTATGATCTTGGTTTGCAATGTTTCGATTCCTCAGGAGATAGCGTTGAAAAAATGATAAGCATAAAAATTGATCCGAGCAAAGAAGATTTTAATAATATTCCTCCGGCAGGGTATGAGGATGACGTAGTGATAATCAATCCCGCCGATATTGAAAATCCTTTCTCAGATGTTGATCCGTCCGCGCTTGAGGGTCAGGCCGCGATTTATCTTTATCACAATAAAATAATAGGCGGTTTTAAAAACGGCGAATTTAGAGGTTGGCTTAGCGTAGACAGGGCTCAGGCCACAAAGTTTTTACTATACGCCGTCAGACTTAGCGCTGGAAGCATTGTTGATCTTGGATTACAGAATAATGGTCGTTTTCGTGATATGCCTGAGATTGATCCGAGAACCGGTGAAAAACCTTGGTATACGCCTTTTATTATCGAAGCGGCCAATCGAGGAATTATCGTTGGCTATGGAAATGGTTACATAGGCCCAAATGACATGGTAACCACCGAACAATTTTTGAAAATGATGTCTTTAACTTTTGGTTTGCCGCAAAATTTGTATCATCAGTATATTGATGTAGCCGGTAGATGGTCTGAGCCCTATGCCGGTATAGCCTACAAATATAATCTTTTCTTCAACAAAAAAGACCCAACTAAATTGGATCCTGAACATAAATTGAATCGGAATGAAGTAGCTGTTGCAATTTATCAGTATTTAAAGACGATAGCACAAAAAAGTTGAAAGAAGGTAATTTTATATCTGCTGGAATCTAATACTTGTGAAAATACTTATCGATTAAAATACATTCGGACAGCCTCAACGCAGGGCAGCCATCTAGCCAATTCAGGGGTCAAAGAGTTCCTTTCAGCATACCCAGAGCATGTTTTCATCGGTTCGGATGGTTTTTCTTGATAGTTTACTTCTAACGGATAAGAAAATGGTTCTTTCAACTTTACGCTTAGTTTTCCGCTAAATCTTTACTGATGGTTTTAACAGTAAAGCAGGCGCTAGCAGGAATCTTATAAAGAATATCATCTAATATCTTGGTTTTCACAGTCTGAGCCAGGATGGCTATTTTACCGGTATCCTTATTAAAAATATAAATTGAAAAAATTGAAGTCTATTCAATTTTACCCTAGCACATCAATTTGGGAAGTAACCGTTTTTCTTATATAAAATGAAAGAAAAGAAAACAAAATAGCGTATAATTATAAACTGTTATAAAAAGCCATTTAATAATGCCTGATTTTCCTATTATCCAAACTCAAAACATTTGTAAGTCATTTTACCTTGAAGGAGGTCAAGAAATACCTGTTCTGCGCGGGGTAGATTTGGAGGTACAAAAAGGCGAATTTGTGGCGTTGATGGGCGATTCTGGCGGAGGAAAATCAACTTTACTTAACGTGATCGGCTGCCTACATCCAGCAACTTTTGGCAGTTATTTTTTGGATGGTGAAGACATCGGACATATATCTGACGATTATACGCTAGCTTTTATTCGCAACAGGAAAATTGGATTTATATTTCAGTCTTTTAATTTATTACATAAATTAAGTGCGTTAAAAAATGTTGCGCTTCCTGGTATTTATCATGGCATGCCAAAAGAAGAACGGGAGCAGAAGGCATCACAGCTTCTTATAGATATGGGGCTTTTTGACCACGCTGAACATCGTCCTACAAAACTATCAGGCGGACAGCAACAGCGTGTGGCAATTGCTCGTGCTTTAATTAATGATCCGCAAATCATTCTAGCTGACGAACCTACTGGTGCGCTTGATTCGCACACAGGCGAGGAAATCATGAAAATTTTTATGAAACTAAAAAGCAAAGGCAAAACAATTTTAATGGTTACGCATTCTCCGTCAGCTGCACATTATGCTGACCGCATCATTTTTATGCGTGATGGCCGAATAATTGATCAAAATTATAAAATCCCGAAATGAATCTAGAAATATTGAACATGGCGGGGAGCGCTCTGACATCTAATAAAACGCGTACAGCTCTTTCAGCGCTTGGTGTGGTGATCGGCGTTTCAACTGTAATTCTAGTAGTTGGAATTGGCTTGGGGGCTGAACAAAAGGTCGAGCAACAGTTTAAAAATCTAAGCGCTAATTCGTTAATTATCATGTCTGAAATGGGGCATGATGCGATTGGCAGCTCAAAGCTTGGAATAGAAGACGTTGATTTGGTCAAAAACGCAAGCATGGTCAAGACTGCAACTGCAATGCTCGGCGGAAATGTTTCAGCGGCCTATGGCAAAGAAAGCGCGAGCAAAAGAGTGATAGGCGGTACAGCTGAAATTTTTCCAATTTCCAATTTGAATATTGGCGCTGGCAGGGCTTTCACCGATGAGGAAAGTGCTGATCGCGCAAATGTTGCTGTCTTGGGTTGGCAGGTTGCAAACGATCTTTTTGGCGATGGAAATGAGAATGATTCTGTTGGTAAAACTATTACTCTGAAAAATAAGAAATTTGAGGTAATTGGTGTGCTTGAAAAAAATGGTTCTGGAATGCCAATGCTTTCTCCTGATGATAGCGTATACGTGCCTATTCTTACTGCTGAGAAGGCTCTTTTTGGCAGTACTGGAATGTTCGTGATTAATGCTCAGATAACTGATGTAAAGCTTGTTGATGTTGCCACTTATGAAATTACGACTATGCTGCGCAAGGCACACAATATCAGAAAAGGGCGCGCCGATGATTTTCAAATCAGAGATGCTGGTTCAATGGTGGCCGCAGCTACTGGCGCGGCTGCAATGATGACAAACTTGCTTATTTCAGTGGCAGCTATTGTATTACTTGTGTCTGGTATTGGAATTATGAATGTGATGTTTGTAACAGTTACAGAGCGTACCCGTGAAATTGGTATTATCAAAGCAATCGGCGGACGACAGAAAGATATACTGACGCAATTTCTTCTCGAAGCAATAATACTGTCTATTACAGGTGGGGTACTTGGTATTATAATCGGTTTTAGCGCGATTCCACTTCTGAATCAAATGGAAGGCTGGTATGTAATGCCATCTCTAAAGGGTGCGCTTTTGGGATTTATTTTTTCTGGATTTGTTGGAATTTTCTTTGGATTTTATCCGGCGCTACGCGCATCTCGCCTTGATCCTGTTGACGCTTTACGCGGCGAGTAATATGATATTTATTCTTTATCTAATTATTTAACTTTCAAATGAGCAGTTCAATTATTGAACAAAGCAAACAAGCACAAATTTGGCATAAACTTTTGCAGAAAAAATCTTTTGTCATTCCAGTTGCCGCTATACTCGTATTTTTCGGCATATACATGGCCTTTTTCGGAACTGGAAACCAAGAAACGAGCCAGGAAAAAGCAACCGAAATTTACGAGGTTCAGCGCTCTGACATCTCAAAAACAATTGATACTGATGGAACTGTCATTGCAGAAGATGGCATTAGCCTTTCTTTTCAGAGTAATGGCGAAAGTACGCTTACTGTCCAAGATGTATATGTCAAGGAAGGTGATATGGTTAAAAAAGGAGATAAAATTGCCAAAATAAATACTGCTGAGCTGGAGATGGATTTGCAAAGCGCAAGCACTTCCAAGCAAATCGCCATTGCGAATCTTGCGCAAAAACAGGCAGGAGCAACGCAGACTGAAATAAATATTGCGCAGAAACAAGTTGATCAAGCGCAAGCTAGTCTAAATAAAATTATTGACCAAAATAAATATGACATTCGCGGGGCAGAGATTGCTGTGGAACAAGCCAAACTTTCTCTTGATGAAACTTCCAAATCGCAGGTAAATACCGGTAAATCAAATTCCATCTCTTTAACTGATGCGCAAAAATCATTGGAGCAAGCAGTTGAAAGCGCTGTTATTAAAATGAAATCCTCTTTGCTCGAGGTAAATAATGCTGTGAATGACACGAAAAACTTACTTGATGATCAGGGCGAATGGGAAAGCGTTTTAGGCGCTATGAATCGACAGAGTGTAATTGATGCGAAAAATGCTATGGATATTGTGCAGGCGCATGTAAAAACTTTTGAAGATAAATACCGCAGTATTACTGCTGAAAGCCCAGAGGGCGATATAAACCAAGGACTTTCCGATGCTATTGAAATTATGAAACAAGCATCTGTTATGCTGGATAATCTAGATGATGTGATTGCTGGAACATTCTCTTACGCATATCTCAGCCAAGATACAATTGACGCTAAACGTAATTCCTTTAATGCGGAAAATGTGAAAATTAAATCATCCCAAGAATCACTTATAAATGCGCGACAAAGTATCGAGAGCGCGAAACTTCAGATAGAAACTACTCAAACTTCCGGTACTTCTTCAACTGACTCAAGCCAGTCTAAATTGAGCTTAGCGCAAAAACAGCTTGAAAATGCTGAATTACAGCTGTCCAATACAAAACAAAAAACCGCCTCTGAAGAAAGAAGCGCGACTTTAAGTATGGAGATTGCCAAAATGCAGCTTGCCAAGCTTTCTGAACCTTTGCGTGATCTTGATCTAGCAACCTTGCGTGCGCAGATTGATCAAGCGCAGACAAATATCAATAAGATCAAGTATCAAATTGCGCAGGCAACAATGATCTCACCGATTGATGGCAAGATTACTGCGCTCAATGGTAAGGCTGGCGATATTTTAGTGACTGAGAATTTGACCTCTTTTGTAACTATTTTGAATCAAGATAGTTTTTATATAAGTAGCGCGATTGAAGAAATGGATATTGCAAACATTCAAGTCGGGCAAAAGGTAAAAGCGACTTTTGACGCTTTACCTGATCTGGAGCTTGAAGGCGACGTGACTTTTATTTCCATGACTTCAGTCAAAGATTCCAGCGGCATTGTGACTTATGAGGTACACAGCGCCTTCTCCAATTTACAAAGCTCAGGCGTGCGCGAAGGTATGACTGCTTCTGTACAGTTTGTAATTAAAGAGGCGAAAGACGTGCTGGCAATTCCGAGCAAGGCTGTCAAAGAGCAAGATAGTAAAAAAGTAGTGCAGATGGTTGATCAAAGCTGGCATGAAGTTGAGGTAGGAGCTGACGATGGTAAAAATACTGAAGTAATTTCCGGTCTTAAACAAGGCGATAAAATTATTGTTAATTCTACATTGCCAAAAGATACTGCAAAACCAGCCGCTCCATCTTCGTCTGGAGCAAGCGCTGATGATAAAACAGCAATCATGGAAAAATTTGGCTTGAGTGAGGCTGATATAGAGGCGCTCAAAAATATGACTGATGAGGAGAGGAAAACTTTTATGGAGGCAAAAGGGATTAAGCTTGAGCAGATGAGGGGCGGAGGTGGGACGAGAGCAAGGTAAAGAACAACTCATCAAAAATCCCCCTCTTGGATTACATTCCCGAAGGAGGACTTTTGTGATGATGAAACTAATTCTTACTTGTCCATTGAATCATCTGCTTCTGCGGCACCAGTATCTTCTTGATCATCATGCTCAAATCCGTGTCTTTTGCTCTTGTCATTAAAACCAAATTTACCATGTCCCCTGCCCTCGCCTCTAACCTTGTCTAAACCAAGTGATTTGATCAGCGCATCCTCTTGATCTCGTAACTGCTGTAATTTGGAAAAATCACTGAAATTATCGACATTGATGATTTTAAGAATCTCAGTTTGCTTGCCGCTGGTAATCACGAGCTTATACCAAGCTTGATAATCACCTTTTCTGGCGGCGTCTTTAACGGCCTGCATTTCTGATTCCATGGCTTTTCTCTTTACTTCCATGGCCTGCTTTTCCGCATCAGTCATTTCTGATAATTTTTTATGATTTCGCATCTCTCGCATGCATGCCGGCTTGCTATCATCACCCAATGCAGCTCTTGTAGGCGTCTCAGCCGCAGCCAACGCGCCAATTGAACCAGCCACAATAGCTAAAAGAGCAGCTGTGGTGAAAATTGTCTTTTTATTCACGTTTTAAAAATAAAAAATAGAAAACTTTTGCCAACCCGATCGACGTTGACATTATTTAATACGCATAATTGGAATATTTTCTTTCATACTTTCTATACTTTCGAAATCTTCTAGAGGCGGCGGAGGCAGGTGCCTAAACCCTTCGTGAAAACGAATTTCATCAGCAGCAAAAGCACCGCTACCAATCATATGCCCACGAAGCTTGATCATTTTTCCTTCACATAATCGATTTTGAAAATCAATTGGCGGAGCAACAACCCATCTATCTCCAATAGGAGTATTGATTACTATTCTATCCCCTTTCATATTAATAACTTTCCCATACAAAAATCCTTTCTGCGGCATCATCCAAGGCTTATGCCTAAATTGATGTAATCTTTCATACCAATCCAATTCCTCATTTAACTCTGTATCTATCTTCTCGGAAAAACCGCTAACATAAAGAATTCCTCCGCCAATCACAGAAAGTGCGAAACTCGCTAAAATTACAATTAAAATATTATAACGATAACCCTTTTTTGTATGACGAAAATAATAGCAGACTAAAAAGGAAACAATTATCATGATTAGTATCCACAGATACGGCAAAATCAGCGTGACAAAGCTAAGTAAATTGCTGGCCAAATATTCATACAAATCCCAATCAGCATCAACTATTTGAAAAATAATGATGCCAAAGGCAATACAGCTTAAAATTATATAGATTGAAATAGCTATCCAGGCAAGCGTATGCCGAAGCCAAAAATACCAGCAGGATCTTGGGAAAATCCCCTTGGATTTAATCCTCGCGAGAACGTTTTTGGTGATGTCAGTCATATTTATTAAAGTAATGATGAAAGCTGATTTTGCTCAGCAATATTTTTAAAGTGCTTTTTCGCGCGATTAATCAAGGCGGCTACAGTGCCGATCGGCTTACATAGAATATCGGATATCTCACTATAGTCTCTTTCCTCCAGATAACGCAAGATTAATACCTCTTTATATTTCATAGGAAGGAGCGCGATTACATCGCGAACTTTCTCAGCCATTTCTTTGGACAAATAATCTTCATGCAAGTTGTAAGTGTCATTAATGATTTCCACCAAGCTTTTTCCTTTATCATCTTCCATAGATACGGTCTGCGCTCTGGATTGCCTTTTGCGGAACTGACTGATGATCTCGTTGTGGGCAATGCGGTAAATCCAGCTGGAAAATTTCAGATCAGAATCAAAATCATTTAAGTTTTCATAGACTTTAATGAATATATTTTGGGTGATATCCTCTGCGCCTTGAAACGATACGTCAGTGGTGCGCATGATGTAGCGCAGCATCTTTTTTTCGTAACGCTTAAGTAGGTGATAAAAATAATCTTGGTTGGTTATTGATAGCTTGGCGAGATTTTCGTCTGATATTTTGTTGATGTCTTGCATGTTGGAATTTATACTGTCTTGGCTTTGGTTCATTTCGCGGGGTATTAATATAATACGCTTTTTTATGGTGGGTTATTGCGAAAATAATGTTAGATCATCAATTATTTAAAATTTATCAAATTATTAAGCTTTCATTAAATTCTTAAGAAAAATTTAACCATGCTTAATCTAAAATGACTGCGTAAGTCTTTTAATTACAATATTATCTCTGACAGCAGCATGCTACGACATGAATCAATCAGCTAATTATTCTCGCCAGAAGATTTTTGATCAAAGAAAATTAATTGTTGTCCGAAAAATAATCAAACCTCCGTAAGCTAGCGAATTTGTCTTTTTAACTGACTTTAAAAAATTCGATCAATTTCCAATTGTTAAGACTTATCGATGAATAATAGCATGGCTGAGAAACATAATTTAAACAAAAAATATTTATGTAAAACTGTAAGAGAAATTATGTCAATGCCTTCGCCAAAGAGAAACTTAATTGCAGATCAAGCGCAAGTGGTTAACGATCATGAAGCTGAAACAACCGAGGGTAGAATGCTTATCATTAGGAATCTAAAAAAATATATTCATGAAGAATCACGCGCCGAAAATGATCTACCGCAAATTGACGATACGAGCTCAAAAAATGCTGGTTCTATCTCTAACATCAATGATCAAAAAATATTTGAGAAATATACTCAATTTCACCCAGCTACCGCAATAAAGGAAATCATTGAAGATCCGGAGACCTTAGACACACATTATAGGCAAGAACCAGTATTCTTGTATGATATAGGCAGGCTAAGAGCCAATGTAAATATGTTTATTAAAAGCGGTTTTCCTGGAACAGTGGCCTATGCTGTAAAAGCTAACCCTGAAATATTGGACATACTTTCAAATTGTGGCATCAGCACCTTTGATGTGGCCTCACTCGGAGAAATCAAACTGGTGCTGGAGGCGCAACCTCAATCAAGATTATTATATAATAATCCTATAAAAACCCCATATGAGGTAGAAATTGCGGCCAAGTATTTCGGAACACGCCATTTTACAATCCAATCTTGGCAAGGCGTTGAAGACATTCTTCAAAATACAAGAGGTATAAATCAAGCTGAATTAGAAATTGTCGTTAGGATAAAGGTCCAAAAGAATGAATCTGCTCTAGTTGATTTCTCGGAGAAATTTGGAGTAGAAATACCTGAGGCAGAAAAAATGATTCTATATCTAAAAGAAAAAACTAGCGTGAAAGTTGGTCTATCAACGCATACCGGATCGCAAAATCCTAGCGTAGAATCATATCATTCTGCCATTTCGCAAATTGTTGCCGCTGCAAAAAACTTTGACTACCCAATTGACATACTCAATATCGGCGGCGGTTTCCCTGCAAATTATTATGGATATCCACCCGTTGACGTAAAAGAAATGCTTGAAAAAATCAATCAGATCCTAGAGCGGGAGCGCGCAGGTAACTATTTCCGAGAGATACTAATGGAGCCTGGGCGTGCCATCGTAGCGGAAGCTGCCACAATGATGATTCCGATTGCTGAGGCGAAGGGTAACATTGTTCGGATTCGTGACGGAGTATATGGCTCTTTCAATTCGATAAAGCTGCATGGATTTTTACCAATAGTCAAGGCCTATCACCGTAATGAAAATGCGTGGGAAGAAATCATGACAAACCCAGCGGAGCATATTGTTTTTGGATGCACATGTGATAGCGATGACAAGATTAAAATGTTAATTCCAGCTGGAATACAATCCGGTGATTTACTTGAATTCCCGAGTGTCGGAGCCTATACGGTATCAAGCAGATCTAAATTTAATGGTTTTACAGAATCGCCAAGAACGGTCTATTTTAACGCGCAAGAAACAAGCGCTCAAAATGATAAAAAGCCAGTTATCGGAGGTGCACATACTCAAGAGCTAACTTCAGCATGCAGTTTAAATATTGATCATTTCAAATCGATCGAAATAACGCCAGAAGTAATACGCAAGACCGCCTATCTTTATAAAGAAATATTTGATAATAGAGGTCATTATTTATACAATCCGAAAACTGGAGTTTTCTATTCTCCTGCTCAAATCTTCGGCGAAAAACGATATTTCGATATTCATGAGCTAATTGATCTATCTAAAAACAAAATGATAGATCCTATTACCGGCGATCAGCTAATATTTTATCATCATCCCGAGGTGTTACTACAGCGGCTAACCGAAAAAATGACCAAAAATGTCTATTTGACCTTCGTTGGCGATGTAGGTTTTACCTTTGCTAATGATACAACCGTAGAAGAAGCCTGGATAGCTGAGGGCTGGAGCGACCCTTTATATTTTTCTGAATTAGCTGGTACTGTCAGACTTCGGGACAAAGAGACTTTTTATCGTCTTATAAACAAGGCTATTATGGATAATTATTCTAAACTAAAGCTTCCAAAAAATGCGTGCCTACAACCAGATAGCCGGATTATGACCTGGAACGCCATCGGAATCAAAGAGTCGGAAAGGGGCAAAGGCTATGCCAAATTACTCATAAGCAGTTTCTTAAAAAAATTGCCCGCCGAGATAATTGAGAATCGACTCGATGTAGTTGAGGCTGTCGGCGATATAGGGAAGAGCAAAAACGCGGTTGCGGTTAATGGAATCTTTCAGAATGAAAATGATGACAATAAAAAAGCGCATGTTTTAATGATTGATCGATTTCTTAACTATATTGAAACTTAAATAACTATTTTCTAATTGCATATATATCTCGCGCTTTTTATACTAAGCATATAAACTTAAACTATAATTGCTATTTCCTAAATGTACCCTCACCCATACATCACAATCCTTTACGCCATCTCATTTCTTGCCGTCTCCCTCATCGGCTTTTTAGTCATTAGAAACAATCCCCGCTCTCGCAGCAACCAGCTATTTCTCATATATTGCATATCAACCGCGATATGGATAGCTGCTTGGTATATCGCTGGACAGTATGCATTTATTGGACAAGAGATTATCAATGCGAAAATAGGTCTGTTCTTTTATCGCGTTGCTTTTGCCACTGCCGGCGTCACTTTGCCGTCAATGTTTTTATTTTTCCATCATTATTCGCAAGAGACAAAGCCTTTAAACTGGATTCTAAAATATTTAATCTATGGGACGGGGCTATTTTTACTTGTTGCTTCTTTTACGCCTTATGTGCACAAATCCTTAGTTATAGAGAATGGCATTTATGTGGCTGATGAGTTTGGGAGTCTTTTCTCGATATATTTCCTTATATTTCAGATTTATTTGATTTGTACTTTTATTTTAGCGTTTTACAAGGCGTTTCACGCTAGAGGGATTGAGAGAAAAAAGAGGTTGATTGCTGCGTCTGGGTTTGCGCTTTATTTTTTGTTTGCGTTTTCTACCATAGTTGTTTTGCCGCTTTTTGATATTTATGTGTTTCAAAATGAGTCTGTTGCTTTTACTTTATTTTTCTGCGTTTCTGTTCTTTACTCCGTTGTGAAATACCGTTTCTTAGATGTTAAATTCACAATATCAAGAATATTTAAGATTATAAGCACATTGATCTGCGCTATTGTGACGTCTTACTTATTACTTGTTTGCACGCAATTCTTTTTTGGAAAATTGCCGTCGCTTTTAACGAGTTCGCTTATTACTGTTTACAGCGCAATTTTCCTTTTTTCTTTTTTCAAGCTCCATATTTTTTATAGGGTTTTTGGTATTACGAGTGCAGAATATTTCAGAAAAGTGGTTTTGGAACTTCAAAGCGAAAATATTATGCGATCTACTTTGCGCGAGTTTGAAAAAAGCATGCGCGATATTTTTCATGATAGGCTGGAAATAGAGTCAATTAAGATAATTTTATTACACAGCAGGAACAGGAAGAAATATCATAAACTTATAAGCCAGTTCGCATCTTCTTCAGAAATACTTGTTACAAAGGAAATAAAGTTTTTATCTAATGAAAAGGGTAGGCATCCTGCTCTTCGTGAGCTTGAAAAGCTTGGGGAAGTGTGTTTGCCTCTTTTTAGTCCTTCGCACAGATTAATGGCGTTTTTTGTGCTTGGGAAAAAAGCTTTTGATGATCCATACACTCACGAGGAAATAAAAGCGATTGGCTGTCTTAGCCATTTTCTTTCTACTGAATTAATTAGCGTGTTGCATAAGTCTGAGCTGAAAGAAGAAGTGACTAAAAAAACCAAGGATTTGCGAAATATGCTTGAACAGCAAAATGATTTTATTGCAACAAGCGCGCATGAGCTTAGAACGCCTCTGACTATTGCTTTGATAAAGCACGGCAATCTTATGGATCAGGTCGAGACATTGCCTGAAGAGGCAAAAGCATATGTAAAATCAGTAAATAAATCGCTTGAACGCTTGAAAGAGCTAACGCAGCAATTGTTTGAAGTTCAGCAGATGGAAGCTGGTCGAGCAAAACTTAATCTTGAGCCTGTTTCTGCAACAGTGTTTTTCCTTGATGTGTGTAATGATTTTAGCCCTGTTTTTGAAAAGGAAAATTTAGAATTAATATGCAAGAACAACTTGGCTGAAGATATAAGCGTAAAGCTAGACCCAGTTCGCATGAAGCAGGCGTAAGTTCCGTTATGAAATGCGACACTTGTAAAATGTTTCTATCATTTATTACAAGTACAATGCATTTATCCAGAACAGATAGACAAGATATTGCCTATCACCTAAAAAATGGCTGTAGCCATAGGGTTATTGCCGAAAA
>JAPLVM010000046.1 GCA_026397115.1 Patescibacteria group bacterium | reverse complement strand
GATTTTTTCCCCCCTTTTTTTCTCTTTTAAAAAAGTTTAAACCTTTGTTAAAATGAAAATCAGAAAGTATAGGTGATAAATTTTTGTGCTAACCATTGATTTTATAGATTTTATAAACGCTACAAACCAAATGACAATTGAAGAGCAAAAAGAATTATGGAAGCAAATCCTGACCAAACTTGAGCCAATGATGAGATCATCGGATTTTCGCACTTGGCTCAAAAACACGGCTATTTTGGTTTTGGAACACGATACGCTTACGGTTGGCTGTCCAAGCGAAATTGTTCGTACTCAATTGGCTGCGAAGCATCATGATCTTATTATAAAAGCGGCAAAAAAGCTGAATCCCGAAATCGCGCATATTGATTACAAAGTAGACATTTCATTGGCAGGAGGAGGAGAACGCACAATATCTCCAGGGTCAATCATCGGTACTATAAAGAGAACTATGCGCCGCGAACAGGTTGAGGGAGTAAAAGTTAGCGAAATTTTATCAACGCGCGTTCTAAATCCAGACTACACATTTGATAATTTTATAGTCGGCGCTGAGGATCGCTTGGCCCTAGCCGCTGCGCAAGCAGTAGCAGACAAACCTGGACGAGCTTATAATCCCCTATTTGTGTATGGTGGTGTTGGACTTGGGAAAACTCATCTATTGCAAGCAATTGGAAACAGCATATTAAAAAAGCAAAAAGATAAAATCGTGATTTACACAACTTCGGAAAAATTTACAAACGATGTGATTGGCGCTATTCGCGGTGGGATAAAAAAGATTGAGCAGCTACGCAATCATTATCGCAAAATCGATGTGCTTATTGTTGACGACGTTCAATTCTTCGGCAACAAAAAGCAAACGCAAGAAGAGTTTTTCCATACTTTTAACGTTCTTAGGGAAGCTGATAAACAGATTGTATTGGCAGCAGACCGCCCACCACGAGAGCTTATTGGAATAGACGAAAGACTGATCTCGCGTTTCCAGAGCGGCATGATTGTAGATGTGTATATGCCGCCATTTGAAACACGCGTCGCAATCCTGCAAAAATTCGCTGCTGATGAAAATATAGCTCTATCTGGCGAAATACTTGACCTCATCGCAAACAATGTTAAATCCTCAATTCGCGATCTGCGCGGCGCGATAACCCAAATCGCGGCGCATATAATGCTATCTACTCAGCCCGGCAATGAAGAATGGCTACCAACCAAGTCTAATGTAATTGATATCTTGATTAAAAATGGCACCAAAATTACTGTTTCAAAATCAGCCAGTTCAGAGCTGACCGAATCTTTGCGCATTGATGATTTTATACATGCAACAGCTGGATATTTCCAAATTGATATAAAAGAAATAATTGGCGAATCTCGCAAAAAAGAGCTTGCCAACGCGCGGGCCATTGCAATGTGGCTAGCCCGACATGAACTGAAATATGGTTTCGAAAAAATCGGGCATGCTTTTGGAAATCGGAATCATGCAACAGTGATGCACGCGATACGCAAGATTGATGAAGAAACAGAAAGAGAGCCAAATGGGTCTTTGGCTGAACAGTTGAAAGCAATTAAAAGGAATACTTTAGAGGAAAAACAGGCTTAGTTGATGGTTGGCGGTTATTTGTTGACAAAAATGGTTGTTGTAAAAAGGGAGCTTTGCCAAAAAGCCGGCTTTTTTAGCGACTCTGCGGTTATGCAGTATGTTTTTGTCAAGAAGAAGTAAATAAGAAAACTTGACAAAATGTGAAAAAAGTATTGACAAAAAGTAAAAAATAAGCTTTAATTTGCGTGAACTGGACGTGAAGATTTATGATATTTAACACGTCGGACAATTCAAATAAAAAATAAGAAGAAGAAAGGAGGCGCCGCGATTATATCGGGCGGACGATAATGAAGAAAATAATACTAATAACTATTTGTTTTATTGTGTTATTTAATACGATGCTTTCCCAGCAAACAAGCAAATTTAAGGACCTTGCAGAGGATCAAAAAAATAGACTGCTTGAAATACAAGCGGTCGTCGGGATTCCAATTACGGATGACTATCCGAATGGTCCCTGTTCCGCAGAAATAAGCGGATCGGATGTCCTGGCTTTCCAATTTTATGGCTATGAACTGAACGATGGATTAGGCATAAATTGTGAGTTGCCATCCCTGACTCCATTTAAAAAGCTTCGCGCTTTTCATGCACCAGGGAATAGGATGACTGGGAACGTTGAAGTGATTTTCGCTGGATGTACGGAATTAATGGAGATCCGAATTGACGGAAATCTCTTTGCAGGAAACTTCCCATTTGAAAAATGCCCGTCTCTCCAGACTTTTACAGCCATCGGCTGTAACTTACTCTCAGGAGACGTAAGCAAATTACCTACATCTATCAAATATTTTCGGACTGATGGATCCAGAATGTACGGCGTGTTTCCCAACCTGCATAAATGCAGCGACCTAATCGAGTTAACCGTCAACGGAAATTATCTGGAGACGCAACAGCTTTCAGAAAACATCGCGAAACTTAATACTATGAGTCCGGGTTGGCTGGAAAGCCAAGGTGTCTCTGCGCCATTCGGTGAATATTCGACGCCAGTTGACGGAACGCCCGCGGCTGGAAGTATAGTAGTATCTGGATGGGCACTCTCGGATGTGCCGATCCAGAAAATTAAGATTTATAAGCTTAATGACGATGATAGCCTCATCTATATCGGCGACGCGACTCTTGTAGAAGGCGCTAGACCAGATGTCGCTAAAGCATATTCAAACTATCCACGCAATACAAATGCGGGGTGGGGATATATGCTTTTAACAAATTTTCTCCCAGGAGGCGATGGCCAACACACTTTGATTGTAAAAGCGATCGATGTTGCGGGACATTCAGCCGTACTCGGGGAAAAAACAATTATTGTTGACAACGCCTACGCAACAAAACCTTTCGGCGCAATCGATACACCAGCGCAAGGCGGCACTGCATCCGGAAGCCAATATCGAAGTTGCGGCTGGACCTTAGCACCAGCCGCGTCCATTGGCTCTATAAATGTTTACATTGATGGAGTTTACAAAGGACATGTAACATATGGGATTCGCCGACAAGACGTAGCGAACTTGTTTCCTGGTTATGCGAACACAGATTATGCCGGTGGATATTTTGACTTCGATACCGCACAGTACGCCAATGGGGTTCATACTATCTTCTGGATCGCTACTGACAGCGACGGAAATTCCGAAGGAATCGGTAGCAGGTATTTTAATGTCAACAACCCGAACGCTAGTGATCAACAAGCAGTAACCATAAGTGATGCTTCAAATTACACCCCGAGCAAAACCATCGTGATCCATAGTCACCAACTGGAAAGAGTTGTTGTGCCGATTGGTGAAAAAGTTAATTCGTTGACGCAACTACAAATTGGAGCAACCGTTTCAAACGGAACTTTATATTGGACTCCAGGACCTGGATTTGCAGGAGAATATTCGCTGCTATTTTCTGCGAAATCAAAAATTATTTTGGTCAAGGTTACAATCGAGTAACCGAGGGTATGGTGGCAGGATGGCGCTAGACATGTTTGTTGTCTTGGCGTCGTCCTGCCCGTAAGACTAAATTAAAAAAATATGAATTAAAAAGATAAATATATCAATCAATTTCCGCTGAAATGAGAGAGACGAGCAAGCGGATTTTTTTGTACCCAAATTTTGGCATTTTGCA
>JAPLVM010000060.1 GCA_026397115.1 Patescibacteria group bacterium | reverse complement strand
GCAGATAAAGAGCAAGCCGAAGGTAAACCGGCAGTAACGCTTATGACAATGCACAATGCCAAGGGCTTGGAATTTCCAGTTGTATTTATTCCAAGGTGCGTAGATAAAAGCTGGGGTAATAAGCGCGAGTTTAGCAAGATAAAACTGCCTCCAAATCTTATTCATTTTCAAAAAGAGCATGATGCAATTGAAGATGAAAGGCGATTATTTTATGTGGCTGTTACGCGAGCAAAAAATAAGGTTATTGTCAGCTATGCACGGCAATATGGTAGCGGTGAGCAAATTGCTGAAAAGCAGCCTTCCCAGTTTATTGACGAAGCATCTGGAAATATTTTTAAAGGCGAGCTTCAAGACGAGTTAAGTGTTAATAATAATTTGGACTTTTTGGAAAAAGCTTTAAAACCAGTTCCAATGGCTGATAGCGAGGTTGATTTTCTGCAAACTAAATTGCAAGATTACAAACTATCTGTCACAAATTTGGAAACTTATTTGAATTGTCCGGCTCAATTTAAATGGGCGCATTTGTATCAATTGCCGAAGGCAAAAAACAAGTATATGGCTTTAGGCACGGCTTTTCACTTTGCGCTTGAAAAGTTTTTCACGCAGTTCCATGACAATCAAAGATTGCCTGATAAACAAGTACTTTTGGATGAGTATAAAAATGCGCTTGAATACGAGGTTTTATCACATCAAGAATATGAAGAAATGCTCGGAATAGGCTTTGATGGTCTAGGTGGCTATTTTGACAATTGGCAAAACTCAATGACAGCTCCTTTGGCTGCTGAGCTTAATTTTTCCGCAAGACAAGTTATGTTTGGCGATGCGCGTATTACCGGCAAAATTGATAAGATAGAGCCTTTGGATAACGATAAATCGCAAGGCAACAAACGAATCGTGTTTGGGCAAATTGTACCTGTGCGCGTTGTTGATTACAAAACAGGCAAAGTGCGTACGGAAAATGAGATTATGGGCAAGACCAAAAGTGCGGATTTAGCAATGTTTAGGCAGATTTTGTTTTATAGAATTTTGACCAGACAGGATTATGATTTTTCAAGGCGTTTTGAAATGGCAGAAGGGCAAATAGATTTTGTGCAGGGTAAAGATGGGGTTTACAAAAAAATAAATGTGCCATTTGGCGCAGATGATATTACAAATATGGAGCAAACTATTACTGATGTTTGGAATAAAATTATGTCTTTAGATTTTACCCCTTTGCCTGAAAAGCAAAAGTGTGAGGCGTGTCCATATCGTGATTTATGCCAAGCTGGTAAGCTGATTACGAATGATTGATTTAATCTCAATCTTTCTGCTTAAGAACTGATATATAATTTTTTAGCATAAAAATAACGTCGGTCTTTAGGCGCGTTTTGATCCATGCTTTTTCTTTGGCGCTACTGATAAGCTCTCCAAGCCCTTGCAAAATCTTGTTGTCTTTCATCTTTTCTATTAACAATATGCAATCAGCTAAGTATGTTGGGACGATTTTATTAGTTCTGGCCATGATTATCTCAGCATTAATATCCCAGCTGTTTTTGGCGAAATAATGGATATCGTAAATGTCCCTCGCTGTTGTTTCATTTCTCGAAGTTAGGGCTGCCAACTTGCTAGCAAACAAATAATCCTTCTTCGCTACGAGTATAGAAATACCAAGATATTTTTTTATTTCATAGAAATTTTGAAGATTTGTTATTAATTTTCTTGTATTAATCTCAAGTTTGATATTGTGGTCATCTTCTCCATAAGAAAGCAAAACAAAAATAGTGAATTTTTTAATGCATTTATCCTTGATTTGTCCATATTTGCTTAGGATACTTGTGATTTTTTTAAATATTATTTTTTGGCTTTCCTCGTCTATTGCAAGTAAATCAAAATCCAGATCCACTGAAAATCTCGGTAAGCCGTAGAAAAAATAGGCGCATGTGCCGCCTTTGAATCCAATGAGTGAGCTGATCGTAATATCAGTATATATATCTTTCAAGATTCGACCCATTATTAATTGATGTTTTTCCTTATTTAGCATAGCTTTTACGATATTTATTTAACCGTTTTACAAGTTGTTTATTACCATAGATTTTTACTATTTTATCGCATTTTTTCCAATCAATAGGTTTTAAACTGTCAAAGTAATAATTTGGAAATAAATAGATCATGTCTAGGAAGGCTCTTTCAGCAGTAGCAATACTGTAATTGTCTTTGTTCTCGATACCAGTTGAATTAAACAGGACTGCATCTTTAAGCTTTCTGAAAGTAAAAGTATATTTATCAATGCGCATAGTTTTAGGCCATTTTGAAGCTACAAAAATTGTATCGTAATGCTGAAAGATCACGCCAGCCTCTCTTAAAGCAGTTTCAAAACTTATATAAGATGGGATATAAATACTGGTTGCCAGCTCCTTTGGATTATAATCTTTGTTTTTTGTAAATATGCCGCGAGTCAAAGGGTTTAAAACTTTTTTCTTGGTGTAATAAGCGATTTTAGATTTCAGATTATTTGGTCTAGTTTCTCCCCAAATTAAAGCAAGATCCTTATTTGCTAAGATTGTTTTTGTTGATCGGTATAATTGAGCGCTTAAGCTATTCATTAATATGTTTGATGGAAGTAAGAAATATTCATACTTCCATTGTATATTATTGATATAAAAAGTCAAGCATTCGGGTTAGATTTTACATGAGTTAACGCTGCGCTACAGCCAAAAAAGTCTTTATGCTATACTTATCATGTATTTTTATAATAAACCATGTGTATTTTTTGTGATATTTCAAGCGGCAAAATAGTTCCTGCTGATATTGTTTTTGAAAATGAGCATGTAATCGCTTTTCGAGACATTAATCCTGTTGCGCCAAGCCATGTTTTGGTCATTCCGAAAAAACATATTAGATCAATGCATGAAATTGGAGGCGATGAGATTTCTCTGCTTGGCGAGATGATTTTGGCTGTGCAAAAAGTTGCAGAAAAAGAGGGGATTTTAAAGAGTGGCTATCGCATAGTAACAAATGTCGGCGCTGACGCTGGCCAGACTGTTGATCATTTGCATTGGCACGTTATAGGTGGGCGTAAATTGGGGTGGGAATTTTGAAATTTTTGCTGAAATAAAGAGAACGGGGTATTTTTTTATACGCCCCCCGTTGTATATGTATCTGGCGTGCGGTTTTCATGTGGTGCTCGGGGCCCTTCTTTTGGAAGAAGCGTTTGCTCGAGCCTCTTCCAAATTAGCAATCGTTTCCTTGTTTAAACTCAATTTTTTCGTTACTTTTTTAATTTTCATATTTATCTCCTTATACGATTACGATAAAGATAAAAGATTATTTTGTCAAATTTTAGATTTTGCTTGACATCAGGTCGGGATAAGTAGTAATTTTGGGAACTAAAAAAATAGTAAAATGTAAAAATAATTTAAATGTCGGAATAAATAATTAGGAGGTGTGCATGAAACAAATAAGCTTGACAATGGAAGTAGCCGCTACTCTTTCGCTGGAAAAACTAGATTTTCTAAGAGATCTTTTGTCCCGCCTAGCCGGAGACACTTTTAACATCGCAGTTTTGCCGGTTGGTGCTGATTTTGTCGGAGCAAATGAGGCAGAAATGGCTTTCTTTCTGCCAAAATCCTTGGAGGCAAAAGAATTAAAAGAGATTAAGGGCAAAATTGATGAGTTGAAACAGGCGTTGCTTAAAGAACTCTTATGGAAAGATTCAATTGCAGGAGCAGAAGAACAAGCTTACTTTAGGCTTACGGCTGAGGGCGACGGAGAAAGTACGGATCAACATAACATTTATTCGATAAGCCTTGTCACAAGCTACTGCTACATAGATTTTCTTTTGTATCCTCCTAAAACGTCTTCGGCTTGGCTCAAGCAAGATAAACTATCGTGGCATCCATCATTCGCAAGGATCATGATCGCGTCATCCGCATTCGTAAGGATTTCTCATATGGATCAGTGGACAACGTGTAACGTTGAAAATATGATGAAAGGAATAACCTGTTGTATCTCGGAGGAGAGCCTTTCTGTTTTGGCTAAATCAAAGAGCTTGATCCAAGTTCGACTCGAGCTAGAGCCTGTTTCCAATAGTGCGTGGAGCATAAAAATATTTTGCAAAGATAAAAAAAGAACAAATTGCACATTGGCAGGCCCCGAGAATCTCATTGGAGCAATCATGCATTGGCTTCAAAAAATTGCCAAAATTATCGAGGAGGAGGCAAGAGTCTAGCGACTATTGTCGCGTAGTAGTATAGGTAGAGATCGGTTTCCAGCCGGTCCCTACCCCTTTTTTGAGATACTATATTTCAATCTAAAAATTATCTTAATTGAGCACAAAAATTGCGCGTGTTAAAGATTTTCATTCCAATACTCTTGACACAATATTTATTACTTGTTTAAATACGACTCAATTTATCTAAAGCAGTTTTAATTCTCAAAATATTAATGTTTTGGAAATAGCGAGGGCAAGCGAAAGAAACGAGTTTTATGGTTTATAGGAAGAAGATCCATAATTGACAGATTGTGATTAAGTTTTAGATTTGACAGAAAATCTCAGAAAGGATAACTTACACCACTTCATAAAAAATTCATAAATTTTTATGGCTATAGGTTTAAATGTAATGCGTAGGTACATAGCGGTTTTTGCTGCTTTATCATTGCTATTTATAGTTTTGAAAGTGAGCGCAGACGAACTTATAAACCTTGATAGTGATATCTTGTCTGATTCCGCAAATATAGATGTTGCGCTTGTTTCGGCCGATGAAATCGTTCAGCTAAATGCTGGCGAGGAGCGTAATCTGAGAGCTGAAGATAGCGTAAGCTGGCAGGTTCAAAATGTTGAGATTGCAAATGGTGATGTTATATCAGCAGATTCTTTGCCTGTTGGTTTTTATGAGCTTCACGCTGGCGAAGATGTAGGAGCCCAGATCGTAAAGGTTTTGACAGCTCCTCCCCCGCCAAGTATGACTTCTGAAATCAATCCAAAACTAATGGCAGAATTGGTTGCTGATGCTGACGAGCAAGAGATTATTGATATGAAAAATAAGCCGATTCCAGAGCCAAAGCCTGGAGAGTTTCAAATAGTTTCGGCGAGTTTAGATACTTTAAATCAGATTACTGTTAACTTTGCCAATATTCCAGATATCAGGTCTGTGGAAGATCCCTTGGCATATCATTTATATGATCTTGATATTGTAAATCCTGAGATTACAGATGAGGCGATTGAGTACACTGGCGCGGCTTTTGATCCAGCAACTTCATCTGTGAATTTGGCGATTTCAGGACTTGTTATCCAGCCAGGAGAAAAGTATAGACTTGAGATTTATGATTTGGCTGTGATTATTGCTCAGCCTGAAGTTGAGATTGTTCCAGATGAGGAAGTGCCTGCTGCTAATGAAAGCGATGTTGTTTTGCCAGCAGCAGTTTCTTTGATTGATACTTTAAATCAGATTACACTTGCAAGCTCTGATTTGGTTGCTTTAGGAACTGGCGTTGACTTGACTGCGGCTGGTTCATACGTTGTTTCTGATACTAATAAGGTGAATCCTGAAACCACAGATACTATTGAAGTACGTGGAGTTGTAAATGATCTTGGCAATATAACACTTGCTATTTCAGGCATGACAGAGCAAACAGGTGAGGAATATATGGTGACAATTGGTAATGAGTTTGAAAGTGTACAAATAACATTAGTCATGAACACCGGACAAGTTGAAATAAGCGATAAAGCCTTGGAAATTGAAGATGGAAGATCAGGACCTATTGACGAGCAATTAGAGATTGGAACTGGTGCTGAGGTGATTGAGGATGTTCTCAAGAATTCAACTAATACGGAGAATGGAAGCGGAAGCTCGGCTGATAATTTTACTAAGCAAATCATTCAGGAAGAAGTTTTAGTGCCTTCAGCTAGCCCTGATCAGTCTTTGGGTCAACCAGCAGTTATTGAAGAGCCAGTTACAAATGAGGTAAATGTTCCAGAAGCAGTTCCAAGCGCTGAAAATAATATTAATTCTGATATAAGTGAATAAGTATTTAGGCAAATTATTGGCTGGCATTTTTGTTTTTAGCCTTACAATAGGCCAAGCTTTTGCCGCTGCAAATCCAAGGATTTATGTGCAAGTGAATGATCCTCTGGTTTCTGGCCGACAATGGGAAAATGAGCAGAATGTCGAGGCGAATGATATTCTGGACATGCTGATCACAGTTGTAAATGAAGGTGATAGCGTTGCAAATGGCGTTATGGTGCGAGATGTTGTTCCTGCCCAGACAAGCTATGTGCTTGGTTCAACAAAGAAATGGGCAATTGGTGATAGCGATTGGGTTTCTATAGATGATAGCGGCGCTTTTCCATTTGGTAGTTCTGGCTATTCTATAGGTGATATGCAGCCTAGCGCTTGGGTTTTTTATACTTATCAAGTAAGAGCAAATAGTCCTTTGCCAAATACTGATGGCAATGCTGCTTTGGAATATGCTGGCGCAGTTTTGAATTATAGCGATGGCAGAAGTGCAAATTCAATTCCGCCAATAATCAGGTCTTATCCAAA
>JAPLVM010000021.1 GCA_026397115.1 Patescibacteria group bacterium | reverse complement strand
TTATCACACCCGAAGCAACAGTGCGACCACCTTCGCGAATAGCAAACTTTGTACCATCTTCAAGAGCAATCGGCGCGCCCAAGGTAACAGTTAATGTGATTTTATCACCAGGCATAACCATCTCAACGCCAGAAGGAAGTTCAACCTCACCTGTAACATCTGTAGTACGAATATAGAACTGCGGCTTATAACCCTTCAAAAATGCAGTATGACGACCACCTTCCTCTTTACTAAGTACATAAACTTCGCATTCGAATTTGGTATGCGGCTTGATTGAACCTGGTTTGCAAATTACCTGACCGCGCTCAATATCTTCACGCTCAATGCCACGAAGCAAAATACCTACGTTATCTCCAGCCTGACCCTCTTTCAATGATTTACGAAACATTTCAATACCAGTAACTGTAGTTTTTTTGGTATCACGGACACCAACAATCTCAACTTCATCACCAACCTTTACAATGCCTTGCTCAATACGACCCGTTGCAACAGTACCACGGCCCTTAATTGAGAAAACGTCCTCAACAGGCATGAGAAGCGGCTTATCAAGAGCACGAACAGGATCTGGAATCTTTTCATCGCAAGCTTTTACCAAATCCATAATCGGCTGAGCCCATTTATCATCGCTTGGATTCTCCATAGCCTTGAGAGCCGAACCCCTGATAATTGCTGCATTATCGCCGTCAAAACCATATTTGGTTAAGAGCTCGCGTACTTCCATTTCAACCAAATCAATCAGCTCAGGATCATCAACCATGTCACACTTGTTCAAGAAAACAACCACGGCAGGAACGTTCAACTGGCGAGCCAATAGAATATGCTCACGAGTTTGAGGCATCGGACCGTCAGCAGCAGAAACAACCAAAATAGCTCCATCCATTTGTGCCGCGCCAGTAATCATGTTCTTAATATAGTCAGCATGTCCAGGACAGTCAACGTGCGCATAGTGACGCTTTGCAGATTCATACTCTTGATGAGAAGTCGCAATGGTAATACCGCGCTCTTTCTCCTCTGGAGCATTATCAATCTGATCATAATTAATTGGCTTGTTGATGTCAGATGGCATCTTTAGAGCAAGCACTTTTGTAATCGCAGCCGTTAGAGTGGTTTTACCATGGTCAACGTGACCAATAGTACCAATGTTAACGTGCGGTTTATTTCTTACAAAATCAGCCATATTGTGATGATTTAAAAGTTGAAAATATATTTTAAAGGTTAGTTTAAGCCATAAATATAAAACGGGTCAATTTTAGCGAAGACCATAAAATTTGTCAAAATTGTTTTATAAAACCTTTTTATAAAACAAAGCTAGACACTTTTTAAAATTTATTTCAGGCTTTTCTATTTAATTTAACAAAAAATTGAAGCTCTTCTTTACCTTGCCTTAAAAAATATTCTATCATTTTTTTAGCATCTTCTTCTTTAAATTCAATATTTTCTCCATTAAATGGGTTTATAAATGAGGTTGGCACATATCCCATCTTCATATAAAACTTTAACAAAGACAATTTTGAAGCGGTTTCTATTTCTTTATATCCAAAAATTTCATCGTGAAGCGCATATAGACCATAAGCAATGTCAGAAAGATATTTGGAAGGCTCGGCCCAAACACCTTTATGAGATACCGAAATGTTACCCACACCCTCAGAATCATAGACAATCCCAATTATCCCTTTTCGTGTATTTAGATTATCATCAAAAGATTTTGTTACTTCCAGAATATTATTTGGATAGTCGTATACAGGTAGCATACTATGATCGAAGGCTGCGGTCCTATATGCGTTATATTCATCATATGCGATAGCATAAGGAGTTCTAAACATGCCCTTCATTCCAACTTGGATTGTATAATTATTTAATTTTGTCAACGCAGAAAATCTAAAAAGACCCCAGTTTTTCAAGTTGCCCCTGCGAGAAGAGTGACGGCTGATTTTCTGGCGGAGAATGATTACGAAAAACCATCGGAACAAGGGATTCTTTGAGAAAAGAAATAAAGGAATCTAGGTTAAGAGATAGGGA
>JAPLVM010000022.1 GCA_026397115.1 Patescibacteria group bacterium | reverse complement strand
ATCCTATAAAAAGTGGATCACCAGAAAGCACAAATTTAGTTTCCGTATTGCCAGCCAGAGCCTTTGCCGTTACCTTCCATAAAGTTTTCCATTTTTCATACACAGTGCCAAGATTCTCAATGCCCTGAACACTGAAAGCATCCGGCATCATTGGCACTACAAAATAATCACCGCCCAGCACAATCATCTGATTTAAAAGGCCCAGACTAGGTGAAGTATCAATGATAAAAATATCAATTTCTTCATGAAGTCCTTTTTCCCGCAAAAAACGATCAATCGCGCTGGTTTGAAAATAGCCTATTTGCTGTCCTGCCGCCGCCTGGCCATAAGCATTAATAAGCAAGGCTTCATACGCAGAAAGATTAATGTCTCCTTTTAATAAAGAAAGATTTTGATGCGCGCGAACAGGCATGAAATTAACAGAAAGATCAATGTCAGCTCCGCCATCAATAACTCCACGCAAAACATCATAAACTGTCTTTTCTTGGTTGGAAAACAATGTCTTTTCATAATATTCGTCGCCCATTGCAAGGCGAGTTAAATTACACTGCGGATCAAGGTCTATCAATACGGTTTTATAGCCTTTCTTTGCAAATGAAACCGCGCAGTTAAAAGCCACGGTGGTTTTGCCAACACCTCCTTTGTTGTTTGCGAAAATGAGTTTTTTGGAACGGGGAAATTTCATGGATATATAGTAGCGCTAAATATAAGGTTGGGTTGCTTCTTATTTTAATGTTCTAAACGAATCTCAATTTAAAATTATGAGCCGTCTTCTCATACATATTCTTATCCTTCTTCTTCACCATCTTCCCTCGTCTCCACCTTCACCCCTCTCACAACCTCCCCAGGACTATATGTATCTCTCACCTCCTCAGGAAAGATATTTTTCAAAACAGGAACAATCTGATCAAAAGGAATAATCTGCTGCTCACTAATCCGCATATCACGAAGCAAAGCCGTACCTTGCTGAACCTCCATTTCTCCCATAATCACAGCCCATTCAGCCCCTAGCTTATCTGCCAAGCGTAGTTGCGCCTTGAGTGAAGACTTACCAAGTGAATTCATAGTGTGAATTCCCAGATTACGCAGTTCAGAAATGACTGGTAAGCACTGCTTTTTGGCATCATGGCCAAGTTGCGCTACAAAAACATGTACCTTGTCTTTATATGGCACAGTAATTTCGCGCGATTTCATCTCAGCGATCAAGCGCTCAATACCAGCCGCAAAACCAATCGCTGGTGTCGGAGGGCCACCAAGGATTTCAACCAAACCATCATAACGACCACCACCAACTAAAGCGCTTTGTCCACCATGCTCAGCGCCCCAAAATTCAAAAACAGTCTTTGTATAATAATCCAAACCACGCACCAAAGTAGAATTTATCTTAAAAGGCAAATTTAAAATAGTCATGAATTCCTGTAACTTTTCAAAGTGATCTTTGCAATCCTTACACAGATGATCAACTGTTTTCGGCGCTCCTTCAGCCAAAATATGACAGTCATCATTCTTGCAATCCAACAGGCGCAAAGGATTGATTTTCAATCTTTCTTTGCATTCCTCGCACAGAGCGCGCTGCTTTTCAAAATAATAATTAACTAGCTGCTCGCGATACTTTGGACGACAAGCAGGGCAACCGATTGAGTTAATTTGAATTTCAATATTTTCACCTAAGCCCAGATCTCCAAGAATATTCCAAGCTAAATTCATCATTTGAGCATCAATCACAGGATCGTTTTCACCGCCAATTACTTCTGCATCAAATTGATAAAACTGACGTTGACGACCTGACTGCGGTCGCTCATAGCGAAACATAGGATCACAGCAATATAATTCAACCGGCTGAGGCCAAGTGTACATTTTATGCTCCAAATAAGCACGGCAGATTCCAGGCGTAGCTTCCGGTCGAAGCGTCATAGATCTACCTTTGCGATCTTCAAAAGTATACATTTCGCGCTGTACAATATCAGTAGTCTCACCCGTTGTATGCCGAAACAAATCAGTCTGCTCAATAACAGGCGTACTGATTCGCTGAATACCTGCTTGCCTACAACGGTGTCTAAGTACCTTTTTGATAAAAGTAAAATAGCAATGATCATCCGGCAAAATATCCGGCATACCGCGCGGTGACTGAAATTTAAAACTATCAGAATCCACCTTTATTGGTTCATCTTCGTCTTTAGTCTTGAACATGTTTTTTAGAAATTTTAAAAAGCGAGCATCGAACGCAATTGTAGCACTAAA
>JAPLVM010000017.1 GCA_026397115.1 Patescibacteria group bacterium | reverse complement strand
AGTAGCATAGTGTAATGTAATACCGACGGCTCATTCAATCTTGTAGACTGAATGATATAGTCTTAGTAGGCAGTAGGCTTAAATTTTATCGCTCAAATTACAAGTTTAAAATGAGCAATTATTAGAGGGTTATTGCTAACGCAGTAGCAAGGGGTTGCAACCCCTTGCTACCTGCATGACTCCTTACGTAGATTCTTCGTCTGGGAAGACCGACTCAGAATGACGGGAACTTATTAGTTCAGGTTAGTTCAGCTGACTTTAATACCCCTCCTAACCTCCCCTAAATAGGGGAGGGACATAAACTACTATTTCAAAAAATTTTTGTGGTTTTGACAGTACCCTATATGTTGATAATTTTTTTGTGGTTTTTGCCATGATGTACTACTTGGGAAAATTTTTATGGTTTGAGATATAGCCTATGTCATTGACCTATTAAAAAGGTTCATGCCATGAGGTACCATCGATTCTTTTATAAAAGGTGGCTAACATACCCTATGACCAACCCCTGAACAAAAGGTCAATGACATACCGTACTACCAATTCTTGATTTCAAGAACGAAATAGTCTTTATATCCCAAACTTGATTTCAGAAATTTGATATAGACTATTACCAATTTCTGATTTCAGGAACGAGTAATAAGCTATATTAACTCGCAATAAAATAGCACGGACTAAAACCGTGCGTTGATAATGCTTTTTCGAGACCGCGGCTAAAAAAGCTTTTATTTTGACTTTCACTCGAATTGTACAGTTCGGCTTACGAAACTGAATGCAACACATCATTAGCTGATGACAGTTTAGACATTTAAAAAACCCGGCACGTATTTCCCTCGATTGTATTGAGGGCATGCCGGGGATGATCCTTATGGTTTTCGGTTTTTTTTAAAGTTATTGGCAAAAACCTTTTTTGGCTCGTACTTAAAGTCATATTCACAGAAATGGCTATTAACTTTACGTCCCATATAGTCAATATCTCTTTCGTCGCCGAGAAAAACGTTTCTGTCCAGTTAAGCTTGCTCTCTCCGACGACCTTTTTGACGCGCTTTTCCAATCTATCCCATTCGGAAAACGGAATCGCTTGGACAGCCTCATAGAATTTGGGATTCAATGTTAAAAAGTCGAGTTTCCTAACTGTATACAGTGAGTTCAAGACGATATTTCCAAATTCTGATCCTGTATCAAAGTTAGTATCTAAATCAACGCTGAAAACGAAAAAGTCCCTCGCATACTCGGGGCTTACTGCGGGCAGTGAATCACAAAATGACTTCAACCACCCTGACCCGAACCCATCAAAACCAGTCCTTAGAGTAGCCAGCCGGTCGCACGGATTCTCTTCGCACATTTTTTCTGATTGCCGAACTGCAAACTCAGCTCGATCGTTTTCTCTACTCAGCAAAATCCAAACCACAAAAATGAACGCGAAAAAACGAGCGCAAACAATGTAAGAACAATATTCCCTTGTTGAGAATTCGAAGTCCTGTTCATCGCTTTCATTCTCCACCTCCCACGCTAGTCTTCGAGCGCTTGCCTGCCTTTTCACTTCCTATCGATGCCAAAAGCTCCTCGGCATCTTTGAGAACACGCCCATGAAACTCAGAGTAAGGCAAGGTACGGAACCGCCACGACTTCAGTGGGCGTATCTCCCCTGTTTGAACAGCATAGCGAATATTCCCCAGCGCAACATTGAAATTGTAAATCTTCAGGATAAAACTGTAATGGGCTTCCTCGAGTTTTAATGCTGCAAGTAAGTCTGCTGTTTCTTGATTAGCCGGCGTTCCGAGCTCCGTTAATTTTTCAATCACTTGTGCGCTTCTCTCGGAAGCAACTTCGCTACCGACAGCTGGTCTTTCAACTTTAATAAAGCCAGCACCTGGATCCACTCTCACACTTTCACGGCTATGAGTAAACCTGCCCGTCCAAGCGAGCAAGGCCATAATCATAAACCCAAATACTACTAATACAAACCAAAATCTCTGAAAAATCTCTTTTATGTTTTTCATTTTATCCTCCTACCCCATAGGCCAATCATATAACCCCAAATCAACAATCAAGAATTAGCCCCTAGCGAAGAAGGAAAAAAATTCCGTCACTTTAATGAACACACATCGCCCAAATTAGGAAATTATGGTAACAAATATAGCCCATCCTGTCAAGCTATTCCTCAATAAAAATCCCTTTATGCAATCCTATCTCCCCTCACCCAACCCTAATTTTCGCTAAAATAACTACACTTTCCACAAATCTTTATAATTAAAAAACAATAAAATGGTCCGCAGAAAACCCTATTCCAAAGGCATCTTCTCATACATACTCCCATTTATAATCCTCATTCTCATCATCGGAATCGGGTTTTTAGTTATTAAATATTACTTTGCAGACCATTCCTCCATACCAATGGAAGAAACAAGACCAGTAGCTACATTGGACGTAAACACTGGCAAAGCTGAAATACGTCTTATAGATACTTCTGGCTGGAATCGAGCTGTCAAAGGCATGACTTTATATACTGGCGATAGCATTCGCACCCTGTCTGGAGCCGTTGTTACAGTACAATATTTTGACAAATCAATCACGCGGCTTAGAGAAAATTCAGAACTCAACATCAAGAACCTACAAAAAAGTGAGAAGGGCGATGTTGTTTCTCTTGAACTGACAAGAGGTAAGATGTGGGCTCGCGTTGCAAAAGTGATCAATGAAAACTCAAGCTTTGAAGTTGAAACTCCAACAATACTTGCCTCAGCAAAAGGTACTGCTTTAGAAATCTTGGTCGCGAAACAAGTTGCGCAAAATCCACAAACTGGAGAAAATGATGAAACTTTTACAAGTCAGGTACGTGTCTTAGAAAGCCAAGTTGATGCTCGCGCAATTGACCGTGTATCAAGTGAAGATGCTCAAGGCAATGTTAGAACTGAAATACGAGTTTTAGCTGATGTAATCCTGCCATCTGGAAGCGAAACAATTATTAACGACGCTGACATACAAAACTTTAGCCAAGAACCTGGACGCAAACCAATTGTGCGTTCAATACCAGCAAACATAAGATCTTCAAAATGGTATCAATTTAATGAACAGGCTGATCAGATTTATTTAAAGAGCCTGCAAGATGAGTTCGGGCGCATTATCAAAGACATGGACTCCCGCGGGTTCTTTGAAAAGCTCTTTCTTTCGCAAGACGAAAAAGCCCGTGCTGAAAACGCTCGCGTCATATATTACCAAATTGAAAATCAGTTATCACAGATTGAATCTGATCTAGAAGAACTATCACAAAATGAAGATTCATCTTCTGAAATTCTAGACCTAAGCGAAACTCAAGACGAAAACAGCAGCGGATCATCTGCCATAGATGACATTGAGCAAAAGCCTGTAACCACTTTTGAGCGTCATCATATTGTCCAGTCTGGCGATACACTGAACGCAATTGCACAACGCTATGGCGTGTCTTCAGACGTCCTTATGAAGACAAACAATATTACTGATCCAAACCTAATTCAAGTAGGTCAAGAGCTCACAATTCCAGTTGACTTACAAAACCTTCCGGAAGTTAAAGTACCTTCTGTGAAGCCTGGGCTTAGGGCTTCTACTCCAGCGGCTGTAACAACACCTGATTCATCTACAAGTGACGCTGTCACGAACACTGATAGCATGGGCAAACCAGACACAAATCTTCAAGAAGCAGAGCCATTCGCTTCTGATCACTAATCATAAAATATGGCTTTTTTCAACATCACATCTATAAAGTCCAAATCGCAGAATGCGAGCCAAGACCCTGCTGAACCAAATACACCAGATCAAGAGGAGGGACAGCTAGCTGTAGATATCCTAGAAACACCGAATAATATTGTGGTTCTAGCTCCGATCGCAGGCGTTATATCTAAAGATGTCAAAATCACCCTTTCTGATGATGTACTCACGATTTCAGGCGAGCGTCACTTTCCTGAAGATTTGAAAAAAAATGAAAGATACTTTGCGCAAGAATGTTATTGGGGAGAATTCAGCCGTTCAATTGTTTTACCTTCTGTAGTTGATTCTAATCATGTCAAAGCCAAGTTCCGTGATGGCGTACTACATATAATCATTCCAAAGGCAGAAAAATATAATGCCAAGATAATCGAGGTCGAAGAGTAATTAAACCTGTATTTAATAAAATTTATGAAAAAAAGAATAGCCTTAATTACAGGTGGATCCTCAGGAATAGGAAGGCAGATTGCAATGGATTTGGCTAAGCAAGGAATAATTGTTTGTATCAATTATTCTAAATCAGACGCAATGGCTCGAGAAGTTCAAGATCAAATAACAAGTAGCGGGGACGTCGCTTCGATTTTTAAAGCTGATGTTACTGTTGAGAGCGATGTGATAAAAATGTATGAAAAAATAAGAAATGAGTATAAAGGCCTGGATATCTTAATAAATAATGCAGGCGCTGACGCCGAGATTCCATCTGATATAGAAAATTGCGACTACCGAGTTTGGAAAAAAATTATTGATCTTAATTTAAATGGCAAGTTCCTATGCACAAAACACGCAATCCATCTTTTAAAAAAATCCAAATTCCCTTCCATAATAAATATCGCTTCAAGAGCTGGAATAGAACCATTCAACGAAGCAGCCTGCTATTGCTGTGCAGAAGCTGGTGTAATCATGCTAACAGGGGCTTCTGCTTTAGAACTATCCAGATATAAAATTAGAGTAAATACTGTCAGTTCAGGTCTAACCAAGACACCTTTAACAGAAAAATTTTGTACGAATAACGACTTCGAGGAATACGCGAAGAATAATCCATCCGGTAGGATTGGTGAGACGAAAGATATCGCAAATACTGTTTTATTTCTTATTTCCGAAAAAGCTGAGTTCATAAACGGAGAAAATATAAACGTAAGCGGCGGAATCCTTTTAAAACAATTTGTATAAGACTTTTATGACGACAAAGGTTAAAAATAAAATCGAGTCCTTATGCGAAAAATATGGACATTATTTCGGTCTAGATCTTCATTACTTCGTGAAGAACAGTTTTTGGCTTGGCCTTGGCCAAGGATTTGAAATGCTGAAAAACTTTATTCTGAGCATTGCGTTCACCAGACTTTTGCCAAAAGAAATCTTCGGCCAGTATTCATTCATCCTAGCAATCTTAAGCATCGTCGGCATTTTTGCCCTGCCAGGAATGAAAACCGCACTCATGCAAGCAATTGCCAACGGCCGTGACGGCACATATAAAAAAATTATAAAAATTATCTTTCAATGGTCATGGCTTGGCTCTGTATTTTTGATCTGTCTGGCTATTTATGAACATTCACTCGGACACGAAACAAGCACATTGATCTTTTTATTGCTGGCGATAATTTTCCCTTTTTACTCAATATCTGACTGCTACAAATCATTTCTCGCAGGGCAAAAAAAATTTAATCAACAAGTATTTTTTGATTTTATTGCTTCGCTTATATCACTGATCTTGCTCCTTGCAACGCTATTTTTAACAAAAGAACTGATCTGGATTGTGATTGTTTTTGCAGGCTCATACACAATAGGACGAGGTATTTTCACATGGTTCACCTTAAACAAGCTAACGCGCAATAGACTGATTGATAAAGAAAATATAAAACTTGGCAAAAAACTAAGTTGGATAAATGTGCTCAATGCCATTGCTTGCCAACTGGATAAAGTGCTCGTTGCTGCATTACTTGGCTATCAGGATTTGGCGATTTATAGCATTGCGATCATGCTCCCATCAAGCATAAAAACAATCATGGACTTGGCTACTTCTACTTTTGCGCCAAAACTTGTTCAGCTTAAATTACATATCAAAGATAAAAGCCTTTGGCGACATTTCTGGACTATCACATTGTTAGTGGTTGTCTTGATTATCGGTTACGAAATTCTCTCGCCATGGGTTTTTGAAATATTATATCCAGGATATGTTTCTGCGCTGAGATACTCACAGATCATAGCTCTTGGATTTATCTCTTATGGTGGAGTACTTTTCCAACTTCATTTTCAAAGTCAAAAGCAGGCCAAGCCGATTGCAACCGCAATAACCATTAATTCCATAATTATGATTGTTTTAGTCTTTATTCTGGGCTATTACTTCGGACTTTGGGGCGTGGTTTTAGCACGAGCATTATCACGATTGATCAGCCAACTAATTTTCGTCGAAGAATTTATGCGGCAGAAATAACTGTCTTTGACTATGATTTGTGTGATTAAATGAGGACTATGATTAGTGTCTTTGACTATGATTTGTGTGATTAAATGAGGACTATGATTTGTGTCTTTGACTATGATTTGTGTGATTAAATGAGGACTATGATTAGTGTCTTTGACTATGATTCATATGATTAAATGAAGACTATGATTACGCGCGGGTTACTATCACCGCTAAGATTAACTATCAGGCAGAGGTAATCATAGTCCATCATAATAATCATTCTAATCATGATTAAAGACATTTTTAACCATAATTTAATGGGTGTTATCTTATGATTGTCATGGTAATCACAAAAATATGAATAGCAATCCAGTTAATGAAAAATACAAATATTCAGATTTAACGGCCAAGATTATTGGTGCGGCGCTTGAGGTACACAAAATACTTGGTAATGGTTTTCAAGAAGTGATTTATCAAAGGTGTTTGGCTATTGAAATGATGGCGAGGAAACTAAATTTTTCCAGAGAACAAGAGATAGATATAAAATATAAAGGAATACATGTAGGAACTCGGAGAGCTGACTTTTTCGTAGAAGACAAAATTATGGTCGAGCTCAAAGCAGTAATTCAGCTTGAGGATGTTCATCTGGCGCAAGCTATAAATTACTTAGAGGCCTACAATATAGAGATCGGTCTGCTGATTAACTTCGGCTCAAAAAGCTTATGTTTTAAGAGGGTGATGAAAAAGCCGAGAAAGATTGCCCGAATCATAATGTCTGGACCATGATTCGTATGATTGAATGAAGACCATGATTAGTGTCTTTGACTATGATTTGTGTGATTAAATGAAAACTATGATTACACGCGGATTATTATCATTGCTAGTCTTAATTATGAGACAAGGGTAATCATAGTCCGTCATAATAATCATTTGAATCATGATTAAGACAAGGGTAATCATAGTCCGTCATAACAATCATTTGAATCATGATTAAGACAAAATAAAGAACCGATGCAACGGATTATTAAACGGTGCAAATTCGTGTTTGATAACAAAACCACTATCTAGCATTAGCCTACGAATCTCGCTTAAAGGGTAGCCAAAGCGACCAATTTCCCAATAATGCTCTTTCCCTATTGGATTGAGCCTTTCTAAAAAAGAAAACTTGTGAGTAAAAGGTAGATTGAATTTGAATTTAATTTCCGGAAGTAACGGAATTTTTAGAGAGAATCTAAACCAAGCCTGCCAATGTGGCAAAGTTATAACTGCATATTTTTTAGTAACGCGATGAATTTCTGATAATGCTTTCGAAAACTCGTTAAATGGCAGATGTTCAAGTACTTCTGCGCATAGAACTACATCATAAGAATGGTCTGCCAGTCCTAAAAAGACCCCAGTTTTTCAAGTTGCCCCTGCGAGAAGAGTGACGGCTGATTTTCTGGCGGAGAATGATTACGAAAAACCATCGGAACAAGGGATTCTTTGAGAAAAGAAATAAAGG
>JAPLVM010000077.1 GCA_026397115.1 Patescibacteria group bacterium | reverse complement strand
GAAATAAGGAGACGCATGCAATGCGTCTCTACTAAATTCAAAATTCAAAAATTTTAAATTCCAAATGCCAACCTGTCCTAAATGCCAATCGCAATTTGAAATCACCCAAGACGATTTACTGTTCTATGACAAAATTTCGCCAGTTTTCAATGGCAGAAAATACCAAATTCCCGAGCCAAAATTATGTCCGGATTGCAAGGAACAGAGAAGACTTGCTCTACGTAATGAAAGTAAATTTTACAAAAGAGAATGTGGCATATGTGGCAAGATAATCATTTCAGTATATTCGCCGAAAAGTGATTATACAGTCTATTGCCATGAATGCTGGTGGTCTGACAACTTTGATCCGGTTGAGTATGGTTGTGACTTTGATTTTTCAAAGTCTTTTTCAGAGCAGTTTCAAGAACTATTTAAAAACGTACCTGCGGTAAATCTAAATACACATAGCTCGAATGAAAATTCCGATTATGTAAACTATATTTCGAAATCCAAAAATTGTTATATGTGCGTGGCCGGCGGTTTTTTGGAAGATGTTTATTATTCGAATCTTGGTATTAATTGTAAGCAGTCGATGGACATATATTTTTCCTTTGATTCAGAATTGTGCTATGAAATAATGAATTGTTCCAATTGTTATGATGTCAAATATTCAAAAGATTCGAAAGGATGCAACAACAGTTGGTTTGTTGATGATTGTATAGGCTGTAGCAATTGCATTCTTTGCTCTGGGCTCAAAAATAAATCCTATTGTTTCAAAAACAAGCAGCTGTCAAAAGAAGAGTTTTTCACTATAGAAAAAGATTTCATCAGTAATTTACCAACAGAAATTAATCATTATCGCGAGGAATTTAAATGGATTTGCTTAAGCGTACCTAAAAAATACATTCACATTTTGAATTCAGAAAGTTGTTCTGGCGACTATATCGCAAATAGTAAAGGCTGTGTTAATTGCTTTGAAATTCGCGATGCAGAGGATTGTATAAATTGCATGAATGTCATGGGCGTGAAAGACGTGCGTAGCTGTAGTCAGTGTGGATTGAACACAGAAGTAGCGTATGAACTGATGACCGGTAGCCTGAATATTTACCACATTTTATTTTCGTCAGTGATCAGAGACAATTCCAGTGACATTTTGTATTCTTTTAATATATCATCGTGTTCCAATTGTTTCGCTTGTATCGGCCTTCGTCGTAAGCAGTATTGTATTTTGAACAAGCAGTATTCTAAACAAGAATACGAGGAATTAGTGCCGAGAATTATTGAACACATGCAAAAAAGTACCCCCCTTAGTCCCCCCTATTCTAGGGGGGAAGCGAGCGAAGCGAGCAGGGGGGTAGAATGGCCAGAGTGGGGCGAATTTTTTAATCCTAGGTTATCAAATTTTTGTTACAATGAAACAGTAGCTGTGGAGTATTTTCCTCTGACAAACAAGGAAGCCCATTAACATGGATTTATTTGGTGTGATTATGAGGCAGCGTTTCCAAAAGTAGAGAAAATTATTAAAGCAGATGAAATAGGTACATACCAAAAATTTTTGATCCCAGAAAATAACGATATCCTTAATTATGTCATTGAATGTGAGATTACCAAAAAACCATTTAGAATAATAAAACAAGAATTAGACTTTTATAGAAAGCATAACCTTCCTCTTCCAAAAAGACATCCTGATCAAAGAC
>JAPLVM010000030.1 GCA_026397115.1 Patescibacteria group bacterium | reverse complement strand
AATGAATTTTTCTTCCTTTATGATCGGCCTGACTGCTTGCGTCATTGCTGATCCAGTTGGCATAAATGTGTCCATGAATATGATTAACTGGAATTAGGGGCTTGTTCCATAGATAAGCCAAATACCTAGCAGTTTCAACGCCAACCAAAAGTGAGCCTATAAGGCCAGGGCCATAAGTTACAGCAATCGCATTAACATCTTTTGGGGTCAGTTTTGCATTATCCAATGAGCGCTTAATCAATGAAATAATTTGCGGGATATGTTCACGCGCGGCAACCTCAGGCACGACTCCGCCATACTGTGCGTGAATATTGATTTGCGAATAAATTTCATTGCTCAAAATTTCGCGTCCGTTTTTTACAATTGCGACAGCAGTTTCATCACAGCTAGTCTCAATGGCGAGGATGGTATTATATTTTGTAGGCAACTTGACAATATAAAACGTATGAAATAGGATTATAATCTTGCAAATGCTATATTAGCATTGATGCAATGGAATTAAAACAAAACAAAAAGGAGGTGAAAGCGAAGATGCTTATACAAGGGTATATACCATTTTCCATGCGAGATCTTAATGAGTTCAATCTGGGAGGCGAAATAAGCAAAATATTATTACCCGAATTACTCGAGAGGACATCTATTCGTCCAGGAGATCGAATTTATTGGGAAACTGGCCCAAAAGAAGGTCTTGCGCGGTGTATTTCGGTTGAAGGGGATAAAATAACTGTGAAGAAATTTCTTTGAAAATGCCGGAGGTATTGGAATTTACATAATGGAAAACCATACCTCCGGCATGCATTTCATACTCCTTTGTCCTAATAATTTCGAATTGGTTATCTATGAAAGATTATCAATAAGATAATGTTTAGGATGATTAATTCAATGGCTTTGAAGTATTATCAATAGCTATGCACTATTTACCGCATCATAAAATTTATTGCTTGCGCTTCTTTTTAATTACATAGGTACCATCATCGCGCGGATAAATTCTAAAAAGTAAACTTTTAAGAGTTGCTAATGAATTCGTACCGATCCTCTTTATCATTTGCTCAATGCGCTCATCGCTATAATAATAAAGCCTAACTTCGTTATTTTTACTTTCCTCGTCATAAAAGATAAATTCGCCATGACTTTCCTCAATAATAGAAATAGTTCGTTTCTTCTCATGCCTAATTTCTTCAGGACTTTTCTCTGGAATTTCAAAATATAGGTCCAATACATCACGCTGGTTTGCCGCCGTAGATTTAACCGCTTGCAAACTTATTTTGAATCCTTGGGCCAAGCAATATTCGATTTTCGTTTTGGCTAAACCTATAGCGTTACTTAAAATCAAAAAATCTCTATGTTCAATCTCGGTTAAGCTTTCGGGATCTTGAAGTTTAGCCGCGCTAGATAACGTGATTTCGGATAAAATATCTATAGCTTTAGAATTAAAGCTTTTTTCATCGATATCAAGAGACAGCACATTTAATGGATATAAATCGTTTTCGGTGAGAGGCCATTCTTGGACGAGCGTCTTTAGTCTTGTTTTAAAAAGCTCAAATTTAATTTTGTCTCGATTTTCTACACCTCCCTCATGCAGGGTATTCATATATCGAAATTCTTCAAGCAAATTACGCGACATTTTGCTTGGACCTTCACAGCTTTTTTGTATAGTCATAGTAATTTTTAAAAATTGAAATAATTTATATTATCGGCTCATTAAAATCTTCCTCTTCTGCGTCAGCATGTCCGCCATCTGCGCCTTTTTTATTGCTGGCATCAGCAGAAGTTGTCACGCCTTCTTCCCAAGCAGCCAGCACTTTTTGCACTTCGTCTTTTGGCAAGCAATACTTGCTCCGAGAAGTATCAACAATTTCCTTAACATAGGTTTTTTCAGGATATGTACAGTTTAGTGTTTTGCCTGAAAATGGCTGTGTTGTCTCGCCATTAATAGACATTTTAGTATAAAAATCACGAACACCAAGGTTGATCAAATCTTTTTCTGAAAATACTGGATTATACTCGCCTGCATAAGTACTCGCATCCTCAGCTCCAACGCGGAAAGATAGCATTGAACCAACATTACCAAATACCGTAGTCTTAATCTTGGATGATAGCTGCCCCAAAAACTGATTGGCAATGGTTAAGCACAAACGATATTTACGCGCTTCAGACAAAATTTCATCAAAAGTATCAGTTGCAAAGTTTTGAAACTCATCAACATAAAGGAAAAAGTCGCGGCGCTCTTCTTCTGGTATATCTGCTCTTGATAATGCGGCTTGGAATATTTTTGTAATTGCGAAAGCACCCATAAGCTGAGCATTTTCCTCTCCAAGCATACCTTTGGAAACTTTCATGAGCAAAATCTTGCCCTCATCCATGATTTTTCTAAAATGAATCTTGTTTTCTGGTTGACCGACAATATTACGAATCATATTTGTGGCCACAAATTGACCGACTTTATTTAGAAGTGGCGTGATTGCTTCAGCATCAAATTTTTCAGACCAACCGGCAAATTCATTCACCCAGAATTTACGCACAACATCGTCTTCAATATTTTTCACAATATACTGTCGATAATTTTTATCAGTCAGCATTTTCATGATAGACAAAACAGTTGTATTTGGTGAATCAAGCAAGGCCAAAACAGTGTATCTGAGCACGTGCTCCAAACGATCTGACCAGTTTGATCCAAAGAGCTTATGAAAAATTTCCAAAAACCCGATTGTAACACGCATTTTCAAAGCAGAAGGAACTTTTTCAAGCGGGTTGAAAGCAACTGGAAATTCATCGTCCGAAGGGTCAAAAAGCACCACATCTTTAACACGGTCTTTTGGCACGAAACGTAGCGCATTATCAACCAGATCGCCATGAGGATCCAGCACTCCGACACCATGACCCCTTTCAAGATCGCTTTTAATTAAAAGCTCAATCATTTTGGATTTACCCGAGCCTGATTTACCAACAATATAAAAGTGCCTTCGGCGATCCTTGCGATAGATACCGAACGGAATATAGTTATTATGAAAATTCGTCATTCCAAAGAAGGAAACCTCGGGATCAGTCTGATCAGTCGGTAAGCTTACAGGAGGCTCAGCCTTTTTAGACAGGACATAGACTAAGTTTGGCACCTCATTGCTATCTGGAAAATGATACAAAGTCGCAATTTCACTTTGTGAAAGCAAATATGGGTTATGAATAACGCGTGATTTAAGCTGTCTGTAAAAGCTTTGATCCTGCTTATATCTTTTTACAACAAACTGATTAAAATCAGTAAGCGTATATTGAGAAAAAGCCTGGGCAATAGAATGATAGCGAGCTTCAAGCTTTGTTATATCAGGCTCAAAAACAGCAAACCGCATAGAAGTACTGAAAAGTCGCTCACTCTCTTTTTTCGCAAAAGAATCCTTGAACTGTTTTTTGAAATCACCCTTTTTAAACCAATATTTCACGCGGAAACTATGGGCTAGGTTATCTATACGTTTTTTCCAGTTGCGCATGAAATGCAAGCCGCCCGTATCTTGTCTCGGCTGAACTACAATTTGAAACATTACAAGTTCTTGCAAAGAAGCCTTGCTTAGCACGGAAAGCAAGCCAGACAAGGAATCACCGGAAAACGTATCAAATGTTTTAACCGGATATAAGTCAGGTCTCTCCAAATCTACTCGCCCGCCAAAAAAGCTTTTTGGCGCATCATCCAGCAAATCTGGGATTTCTTCAATTTCAGACTCAGGAAACAAAGAATAAATCTGTCCTGAAATCAGCGAAGCATCACGATCAGCGCAAGTAAAGGCAAATAAAGTATGCTGATGTTTAGTAATGATTTCAAGTGAAACCTGTGAGTTACGCAATGTTTCATACAGCGCATGAAGCAGCTGAAAAAACGTTTTTTCTCGCCCTGGATTTGTTGACGGTATTTTGATTAAAAAATGCTTCATACTTTTATTAAAAATCCAGCTTTATCTTTATATTATTTTAAAGAATAATCAGCATAAAGTCAACTCCCAGACTATCATTCCATTGCAAATTGCAATGCAAGAATTTGGCGTCAGCGCTAAATGAATGATAAAATCAGCTCGTAGTCGTTTACTATAATATACTAAATTAACGTAACATGAACATAAAAAATCAAGATCAGATGAATAAATGGCTCGAGCTTTTACATGATATTAAATCACCGCTTACAATTATTATGACCACGGCCGAGCTCCTAGATAATGATAATCCAAAAGTAAAACTTAGCGTAAGCCGTATAAAAAATAGTGCAGAAAAAGTAAATTCCATATTAGAGCAAATGGACGCATTAATTCGGCACTTATAAAATATATGGAAATTTAACAAAAAATGAATCTGTCAACTTTAGAATATAGATAATTATATTTTTTATCAAAAAGTCTATGCAGCACAAAGTAAAAATTCTAGTGGTTGAAGACGATATTAATTTGGCAAATAACATTGCCGAGGGCTTACGAAAAGCCGGATATGCAATTAAATATACTGGGACAGCGGAAGGTGCTAATTATCTACTTGGTCTGGAAAGATACGATTTGATACTTCTCGACATAGGACTTCCTGGTAAAGATGGCCTTGATTTCTGTAGAGGTTTACGTGATCACAAGCAAGAAATACCAGTGATTATCATCACGGGCCGCATTGGTGAAAATTGTGAAATCGAAGGTCTCAATACTGGTGCTGATAGTTATATAACCAAGCCATTTTCTTTAGAATATCTTAAAGCAAAAATCCAAGCTGTAATGCGTCGGGTACGCAATCAGCGCGAATCAATGCCAAAAGCAGGTCCATTCTGGATGGACCCGACAGTTTACAAATTTTGCATAAATGAAAAGGCGATTTATTTGACCCCGAGACTCTTTTTAATAATGGAAATACTCATACGCCGGGCAGGAGAAGTAGTTCCGCGTGATGAATTGGCAAAATTTGTCTGGGGCGACAATGGCATTCTGACAGCTGACCGTAACATCAATACACAAGTCTGTAAGCTCAGACAAGTTCTGGACGCATTTGGTAATTCCAGATGCATTGAAACAATTCCGCATAGAGGATATCGGTTGAATACAAATGTTTTCACGAGTAAATAATTTTTTATCACTAAATATAATTTCAAATGACACAAACCGCGAAAAGGGTTTTCTTACTTGAGGATGAAATTGATCTATGTGAGATTTATACATCAATGCTTGAGAATGAAGGATATGATGTTCGTTACGCAACAAATAGCACAGAGGCTGAGAAAACAGCCAGCAACTTTAACGCAGATTTATTGCTTATTGATCACAATTTAAGGCATAGCGAAAAGCATGGACTAGAGATTTTGCCATTATTAAAGAAACAAAATCCAAATGCTAAGATCGTAATATTCACAAATTATGGCGAGGATTATATCAAGCAAAAAGCGCTTCAGGCCGGAGCTGATCAATGCTGGATAAAACTTAATTTTTCAAAAAAGAAATTTTTGGAAGCAGTAGAGCAGCTTTTACAGTAAATTTATATTTTTTTCCCAAGTAATGCTACCAAGATTCCAAGCATTAAGTAGCCGCTTAAAACAGTAATCGTTACCAAAATTTTATCAAGCCAAGTAACTGGCACAAAGTCTCCATATCCTAGGGTAGTAAAAGTCACAAGCGTAACATAAGGATAATCATACCAATGTCCAGGCGCGCTGTAATGCTTGTAAAGCATAGGATGATTAGCATATCCGGCAATATCCTGAGGATTTAAGGTAGATGTTATAATCATGTGTCCGTCTTTGTCTATCGGGACCTTTTGTATGTGTCCTGAAATGCCAATAAGTAAAGATAGGAGAACAATGAAACACAAGCTCGTTATGCCCCAGCGCAAGAAATTATCGCCGTAGTGACTTGTCAAAGACCAAATATTATATCCAAGCCAATGTGCATATTTTTTGCGAAGCAGGAAAAGCTTTCGGCGATAATGCATTCTTTGTCGGTAGCATATAGAAGCTAGATCAATCAGATTGCGATGACGGAACTCATTTTCCAGATGATGAAAGTAATTTCCAATCACCTGCATATAAGCTTCTATGGTCATTTTATATACTGGGCGCAAAGCTGCCGGCTTATGTTTAAACTGATTCAAAAGTTCGTTCCTGCGTTGGTCAAAGCAAATAACCATCTTGTCAAAATTCTGAACCATTCTTTTACTTTCATGCTCAGTTTTTTTATTAAGCAAATTACGCACTAAATAATAATAGCGTAGCCCGCGTTCCTCAAAGTCTTTCTCGCTAATATGATTTAATTCAGCATGAAGCGCACGCTCAACGCGATCAATATTCTTTTGCTCGCCATCATTGATGAGCTCAATAATCCGACTTAGCAAGGGATGATGCTCATTTTCATCAAACGGCATATTTGATTTTTATAAATTTTCATTTTATTTTAGCAGATCAAAGCTTATTCTTCAATGAAACGCAATTGCATGTTCATGCAAATTCGGCTATAATAAAACGAAATTACAAATAATATCTTCCAAATTAATGACGCTAAAATTTGCAATTACATCGAGTGCTCTGATCGCAGTAATAGGAAGTTTTTTAGCAGTAGGAACTGCGTTTGCTGTGGCTACACCAAAAGCAGATAATGGAGCTGTTATTTTGAACGTACCAATAGGCGAAGTCGGAGCGGGCAGCATCCTTGAATGTATTCCAGTTGAACTAGGCGAGGGAGATTATGGCTATGCAAACTCTGACTGCTCAGGCGAGCC
>JAPLVM010000016.1 GCA_026397115.1 Patescibacteria group bacterium | reverse complement strand
TCCTCGCGAATAGCAATTCCCCGCATTCGTTTTTCAATCCAGTCTTCAGGATAACCCTTGAGTTTATATAGCATTCTTGTGCGCTTGGTTGCAAGCTCTGGATTTTCAATTTCTTGAACTCGCTCATAACCCACTTTTGCTAACCAGCGCTTGAATGGTTCGGCTTTTGGGGATGGGATTGACTGGATAATCCGAAAGATGCCTTCTGTGTTTGCACAGAGCATTTTTTGTCTTCCGCCTTCAGTTAAAATTTCAAGGATCAGTACAATTTGTACCCATCCTTTTGCTAATTCTAGATCTCTTTGTCTCATCCGCTGGATGTACTGCTTAGGATCATTTGAATCTATTAGGGCCGAAACAACATCTTCAATCACAAACCACCATTCATTTTTATGAATGGTCTTCCTAATCTTTTTCCCCTTGAATAAAGTGATTTTTGTTGAGTCCATTTGATGATTAGAATTAATCTAGTTTTTGTCAGCTATCTCTTTAATAAAAAATTGTTCTTTTGTCGGTTCTGGGCAATTTATTTCCTTGATCTCTCGCATATTTATCATAATAACTTTTATAATTGTATATTTTTAGCCCTTCGACTCACTTCGTTCGCTCAGGGCATTCGACTTTTTAAAAAATTGTGGCTTATTCAATTTACGCAATATGGTCGTAGACCATGAGCGGAGTCCTTCGAAGAAGGACGAAGTCGAATGGTCGGGCTGGAGGGACTCGAACCCTCGACCTCACGCACCCGAAGCGTGCGCGCTACCAACTGCGCTACAGCCCGAAATGTAAAATTTCTATCCTATAAGTTTAAAATTGGTTCAGTAATCTAATCGAATCTTTAATTCCAGTTCAAAAGTGCTCCCATTTTAATTAGCAAATATGGAAAAGACAAATCCTATTGCTAGCTGTATTTTTTGATTACTCGCTCTATTGCGTTCATGCCAATCTTGATTTTTTCCATGCTTGGACCATAGCTAAACCGTACATAGTTTTGGAAATTCCTTTTTTTTCGTCGGCCGCGAGGGTTTAAATCAAAGAATATTCCTGGCACTACGATTGCCTTTTCAATCAAGCACGCTTCGAGAAATTTCATTCCATCGTTAATTTTAACTGGCAAATTTGATAAATTAGCCCAAATATAAAAAGCCCCTTCAGGATTATTATCGATTTTAATTCCCAGCGACAGCAACCGTTGTACCATGTAATCACGCTTTTTACGATATTCGACTTGAATTGCTCGTGTTTCTGCCTGAAAATTTTTTTTGTTTATCAATGCAACAGCGGCTTTTTGTAGCGGATTGTTCGCCCCACCATCCAGAAATGATCCGACACTGGAGATAGATTCCATTATTTCCTGCGGTCCCATAGCCCAGCAAACACGCCATCCTGGATAGCGCCAAGCCTTGGTTAATCCGGAAACAATGATTACTGGGTCGCTATCAACGTCGTTTATATATTCAGACGCTGAAATAAATCCATTTTCAGAATTGTAAATGTAGTTGAAGTAGAATTCATCCAGAATCAAGATGAAGCCTAGATCTCGCGCCAGTTTCACAAGTTTTTGCAGATTATCTTCAGCGATGACATTACCAGTAGGATTGGATGGGTTGCTGAGTAATATGGCCTGTATTTTATGTTTTTTTATGTTTTTCTTCAGTTCCACGATATTTAATTGGAATCCTTTGTTGACCGGCAGTTTTAGCGCTATTGGCTTGATGTTGCCAAAAACACTCATGATTCCCTCATAAGAAGCATAATCTGGCAAAAAATAACCCAGATTGATTTTCCCGATTGCGGCTAAAATTCGAGAGATAATCAAGCGACCGCCGCCAGCAATGATGACGTTTTTGCAAGTGTATTGACTAGTTTTGTTTTGGCGAAATAAATCATTGTATAGTGACGCCACCTTATTTCGCAGTTCATATAGGCCTGGTACTGGCGCATATCCTTGATTGTGATTGATAATGTTTATCTGCTCAATTCTTGCTGGTGAATTTAGAATAATCCCTGTTTCTGGCGCCCCTTGTCCAAAATTAACCCATTCTGGATCGCGGCTATCAAAACCATGTTCTGCTGCTTTTTCCATAACATAGATGACTCCTGCCTTGGCGACTGTCTTGAGTTTAGGAAATTTTTTTTGCATCTGAAATTTAAATAATAAAAATAATATTTGTTCAAGTATAACGAAAAGTTTATACGGAACTCGAAATATAATTCGAAGATTGAATGATCGTTGATAAAGATCCTCCATGGAGATGTGTTCTTTTAGGAGGAGATTATTTATCGATATTTCGGACACTGGTTAGATTCCTAGACGTCCCAAAATTTCTGCCTCCACGAACTTTTTATCTTTACCCCACTGTAGTCTTGCCAATTCTTTGATGGCATTGGTCACTTTTTCAGGATTCTTCATCTTTTGAAATTCTTCTAGTTCCCATGGTTTTCGTGCAACAATTGAAAAAGGTGGAGTTTGAACACCGTTTATAGTCAGTTTCAAGCATGCGTGAAAAATATCAAGATTATTCAGATCGCGCTGATTAAAGACTGGGCTAAATTCTTTTTCCAAATATTCTGCGTCCTCGGCGGAAACTTTATATGACCAAAGCGTCCCGACGTTGCCAAATACAGCATTTTTAATTTTGTCGCCAATGCTTCGATCGCCACCTTTATCTGTTAGCTGAGCAATATATTGGTTTGCCATGACCATGCCTAAACGATATTTACGAGCTTCGGATAGAATAGACTCTATCGATTCTGTGATGAAATTCTGAAATTCGTCGATGTAAAAGAAAAAGTCTTTTCGGTTTTGTTTTGGTATTGATTCACGGCGCATTGCTGCCATTTGAATTTTGGAAACAATAATCATTCCTAGTAGATTGGAGTTCAATTCGCCAATTAAGCCTTTCGAAAGATTAACTAAAATTAGCTTGTTGTTTTGCATTGCTTCACCAAAGTCAAAGGCTGACTTGGCTTGTCCTAGGACATTACGCATGGTCGTATTTGTCACAAAGGCACCGAATTTTGCCGCGAAATATGGGATCATTTCTTCTTTCTCACGGTCGCCCATGGAATCGTATGTATCGTTCCACCAACTCTTCACTACAGGATTTTTAACCTTTGTACGTTTATATTTTTGAAATACTGGGCTTGTAAATAAAGGTACGACATCGATCAAAGATCCTCCTTCTTTTTCGTCGTCCATTAGGGTTAAAACGCCATTTCGGAAATAGTCTTGCAGGCGCGGCGAGAAAATTTCCTCTCCATATAGTTTAATCATTATGTTTAATGCATCCATTGCAACCAAATCTTTTTCTTCAACGGTTTCTGCTTCGAGAAGATTTAGGCCAAGTGGCCTAGATGTGTCTGCTGGATTGAAATAAATCACATCTTCTGCGCGTTCGCGTGGAATATATTCCATGACGTCTTTGGCCAAAGATCCGTGTGGATCCATTACGCAGAGACCAAAACCAGCCTTCATATCTTGTAAAATCATATTTGTTAGGCCCACTGATTTACCAGTACCTGTTTGTCCAATTATGTAAAAGTGTCTAAATCGATCTTCGTGTGAAATGCGCACTAAAGTATGTTGGCCGCGATAAAAACTGTCACCTAATATAATGCCTTCCTTTGGGATGTTTTGCGGTGGCGGAGCTATGCGAGAATTTTGCCATTTAATTACAGGAGCTGTGTTATATCTCGAGTCTGGTAAATGAAAAATGCTGGCCAGTTCTTCAGTATTTAGAATCATCACAGGGTCTGTTCTATGCAAATATCTAAAGAGATATTTTTCAATAATTTGACGAATTTTGCGTTCTTTGCCAAAGCCACTTGGCGAGATAAATTTAAACTCATTCAGGTCAGGTTCGTTATATTGCGAAAAAGCGTTAGCAATCATTCCTAAGTTCGCCTCTGCTTTGAATTCGTGCGATGAAACAGAAATCAATCGCATTACACATCGAAAACCAACTTCGCTTGCCTTTTCCTCAAGTGCTTTCACCTGTTCTTCTTCTTTTGGCGTCACGCGATAGTCTCTCTTGTCACCATCTTTTTTATCGCCGAGGTCATTTATCTGTAGCGTGAGAATTTTCATGAACCAGATAAGAATTTGTACTGGTAAGGAGTGATCACCTTTTTTACCTTCAAAAATATCCCTTGCCTTTTTCTTGCCTGCTTTACGCCAATTGTCATTTGCAGGCGAAAACATAATTTGCAATGTGGCTGAGTCTTCATCTGTTAATTTGG
>JAPLVM010000043.1 GCA_026397115.1 Patescibacteria group bacterium | reverse complement strand
AAAGACACAAAGACAGATTATCTCTCCGTAATCCCAGAAAATAACGATATCCTTAATTATGCAATTGAATGTGAAATAACTAAAAAACCATTTAGAATAATAAAACAAGAATTAGAGTTTTATAGAAAGCATAACCTCCCTCTTCCAAAAAGACATCCTGATCAAAGACACAAAGATAGATTATCTCTTCGTAATCCTAGAAAACTCTGGGACAGAACCTGTAATAAATGTAATATTCCTATTCAAACATCCTATTCTCCAGATAGACCAGAAACTGTCTATTGCGAGAAATGTTATCTGGAAACTGTTTATTAATGTGATTATTTATAAAGGAGTGGCATAAAGCCACTCCCGACACAGAATTATCCATAATTTTAATATTCAAAATCAGTGCCAGTTTGCCCCAAATGCCAATCGCAATTTGAAATCACGCCAGAAGACCGTCAACTTTATGACAAAGTTTCGCCGGTTATTAATAACATCAAATATCACGTGCCAGAGCCTTTTTTATGCCCAGACTGTAGACAACAGCTAAAGATGATTTGGCGAAACGAAAGGAATTTATTTCATAGAGCAGACGCGATTACAGGCGAATCAATAATATCAATCTACGCCGAAGAAAACATTGCAACTATTAAACCAAAAAACTTCTGGTCTGATGATTTTGACGCAACAAAATGGGGACAGGATTTTGATCCAAACCAACCATTTTTTGAGCAATGGCACGAAATGATGAAATCAATTCCAAGAATGGCTGTTACTCAAAAAAATGTAGAAAATAGCGAATATACCCACAGATCAACTGATCTTAAAAATTGCTATTGGTCAATTTTAACCTTTTTTTCTGAAGACTGCCATTACTGTCATTATGTAGTTTCATCAAAAAACTGTATTGACTGCGCATTCTCCGGAGGGCTGGAACTTTGCTATGACTGCTTGGATTGTGAAAATTGTTATAACGGAATCAGCCTTAGACAATGCGAAAATACAAATAATTCAGCCCACTGCTTCGAATGCAAAGGAATCGAAAATTGCCTATTTTGCACAAATCTAAGACATAAGAAAAACTTCTTATTCAATCAAGAATCAACCCCAAAAAAGATAGCTGAAATTAAAACTGAAATCTCATTATCTTCGACCAAAAAGATTGAATGGTTAAAAAAATATCAAGCATTGCTTTTGGAATCCCCTCGCCGGCATGCGTCTTTTATAAATTGTGAAAACTGTACTGGAGATTATTTGAAAGATTGTAAAGATGTTTATAAAGGATACGATATTGATGCCACTCAAGATTGCAGATATTGCACAGATGGAGACATGAGTGTAAAAGACAGCATTGATTGTTACCAAATAGCAATAAACGCCGAGTTATGTTTTAACTGCCACGGAGCAGTCGGAACCAATATTTTTTGTTCGGATAGCTGTTGGTACAGCTCAAATATCCTTTACTCATCAGAATGCTTCAACAGTAATTTTTTGTTCGGATGCGCAGGATTACATAATAAGGAATATTGCATTTTAAATAAGCAATATACGAAAAAAGAATATTTTGATTTAGTTCCGAAAATCATTGAGCATATGCAAAAAACCCAGGAATGGGCTAAATTTTTCCCGCCAAAGTATTCACCATTTGGGTATAATCATACGACAGGACAAATATATATGCCATTAACAGAAACAGAAGCCAGAAAACAAGGTTTCAATTGGTCGAATTATGAAGCTCCAAAACCGCAAGTAGAAAAAATAATCCCAGCCTCCAAATTGCCTGAAAAAATTAAAGAAATTCCTGATGAGATTTTGAAATGGGCTATTGAATGTGAGATCTCTAAAAAACCATTCAGGCTAATTCCAGCTGAATTGAAATTCTATCGCGAGCAAAATATTCCATGCCCAAAAAGACATCCAGACGTTAGATTCCTTGATCGCTTTAAACTCCGTAATCCACGTAAATTGTGGCATAGGAAATGCGTAAAAGACGGATGTAAAAATGAATTTGAAACATCCTATTCTCCGGATAGACCTGAGATTGTCTATTGCGAGAAATGCTATTTAGAAACCGTATATTAATGTTACGTAGAGATGCCCAAATTGGGCGTCTCTACATGCGCGGGATTATCCGTTTGCTGGAATGTCACGCAAAGACGCGTCGAAATACAAAATACAAAGACGCATGCAATGCGTCTCTACGTGATGAATTATCGTGTACGGACAATCCTAGAATTGTCCCTTCTAAATTCTAAACCCTGAATTTCCAATGCCCATCTGCCCCAAACATCAATTAAATACTGACATTGTCTTCTTTGGAATTCAAGGCTCTGGGAAGACCGCCCAAGCTGAAATTCTTGCCAAAAAAGCTGACGCCATCTTATTTAAATTTGGTGAAAAAATAAGGCAGAGGATAAAAAAACAAGACGAATTCGGAAAACAGCTTGAGCAAATATCCAGTCAGGGTAAGTATTTGAATGGCAGACAGATTAAAATCATCGTAGATGAATTTTTGTCCAAGCACAGTCTGAAGCAACGCTTTATTTATGACATGCCTGTTAGAAATCTAAGTCAAAAAAAAGTTTTTGATCAAATAATGCAAAAGCAAAATAGATCTTTCATAATTATTTTCCTACACTTGCATGAAAATCTCGCGAGAAAAAGATTGAAAAACCAGACGAATCGCAACGACGCGTCAGAGAAAGCAATCGATATGCGAATTAAACTCTTTCACAAAAATACAATGCCAGTAATAAATCAATATTGCTTAGATAAGATCCCTATCTTGGAAATAGATGCATCTGGTAATATACAAGATGTCGCAGACAAAATAGAAACTGCGCTCAATGCATATATAAATTTCTAAAAAATGGGACTTTTAAAAAGTATTCTTAAGTTATTCGGATTGAGCGATAAAGACAATCAGCAGCTTTTTCATGATCAGAAAATCCATGACCAGACGCAAATCGCAGTCCATGAGATTGAAGTTTTGATGTCAAAAGGAGACTTAAATCAAGCAAAGAATATAATTGATCGCGAACGCAAAATTAGTCCTGATAATCCAGCTATTCGTTTCCTGTACGCACGTTGGTTAAAGACGAAAAACCGCTATGCCGAGGCTGCAACAATTTTAGAGGGCTTAACCACAAAATATGCTTTGCCAGAGTATTTCCTAGAATATGCGCATGTTCTATTTCAGCAAGGGGACCTAAAAAGGGCAGAAAAATATTGCCAACAAATTCTGGAGAAAGATCAAAATAATCAAGAAACGCTCATTCTCTTAGCAAAAGTACTATTATCACGCATCGCGCCAGAGGAAGAAGACAGGCAAGCAAAAACTATCAGAACTGATTTAAAGGATTTATATGCAATGCAAACTGAAAATTTTGATCAAATAATTACGCTTATTCCAGCTCTAAAAAAACTAGTTAATGAAAATCCTAAAGACCAAATCGCCATAGAAACATTAGCTGAAATCTATGCTATCACAGGCGATAGAATGAATTTGAAAAAACTGCTAGAAATGCATGACAGCGAGTTTATTGCTGGAAAGATTGAACTAATAAATGGACAATATACAGAAGCAGCTGAAATTTTCAAAAATCTGGTAAAAACAGATGAAAATAATATTCAGCGCCTACAAAACTATGCGATAGCCGAGGAGAAGTCAGGAAATCTAAAAGAAGCATCTAGGTTATTCCAAAAAATACTGCTGCTTGCTCCACAAAATCTATTTGCATCTCGGCATTTTTTGCATCTGGCAATAATTATTGATGATCCGGAAATAACAGCTGAATTCGAAAGATCAGTAAAAGATGAAAACCGCGGCGAACTCTTTGCCTTATATGCAGTCATCTTAGAGCAAAAAAAAGAATACGAAAAAGCAATGAATTATTATGCCAAGGCGCTTGATGCGCAAACAGCGAATAAGTCGATTTTATACAATTTCGCAAATCTGACGAGTAAAATTTTGCCGCATAAAGATGCGCTTATAACTCTTGAGAAGCTGACAAAAAAATATCCGGATGATCAAGAACTTTTGGATATTTATCTATCCAAAGTAAAAAGTTCGGACAACTGATATTTAGTTCGTGATTATCACCTATTTCTAAAACTAATCTAACTAATTATTTATGTCGCCGGAAATTACCATCAAAGACATATTCGATGAAATGGGCACGTATATTGAGCTCGATCAGGCAACAAAAAATAGGATTGAAAAAGCTTATTTATATGCAAAGGAAGCTCATGAGAAATATGGCGTTGATCCAGTTACAAACGAGCTTTTAGGACGTCCTCAGAAACGTAAATCAGGCGAGGATTATATTCAGCATCCGCTAAATACGGCGCTTATTCTGTCGCAGCATCATCTTGATCCTGAATCAATAGTAACTGCCTTACTCCATGATGTTATAGAAGACACAAAACGTAAAGCCGAAGATATTCGAGGAAAATTCGGCGAAAACACGGCTAAATTATGCGAGGGATTGGCGAAACTTTCGAAAATTCGCTATCAAGGCGCAGACAGACAAGTTGACAATTTGCGACGCATGTTTGTAGCAATGGCGGAAGACATGCGCGTAATCTTTATAAAACTTGCGGATCGTTTACATAATATGCGAACCCTTGATTTTATTAGAATAGATAAAAGACCACGTATTGCGCGAGAAACCCTTGAAATATTTGTACCGCTAGCTTACAGGCTTGGTATGTTTGAGATTAAATCAGAACTAGAAAATCTATGCTTTAAATATCTGTTCCCAGTTGACTATTTGGCATTGTCAGCAGAAACACAAAGACGTGAAGAAAAAGATCAAACTTATATGGAAAAAGTCCGCCAAGAACTACTTGGCATCATGAGACAAGAAAAAATTCCTGGACAGGTGCAAAGCCGGATAAAACACCTTTATTCTATTTTTAAGAAAATGAAAGCCAAGGGAGTTTCAATGGATGAGATACACGACAGGCTTGCCTTGCGCGTAATTGTGCCAACGAAAAAAGATTGTTATGCGCTTCTTGGAGTTATTCATTCAAATTGGCAAATTAAGCTAGGTCGTTTCAAAGACTATATTGCCTTACCAAAAATAAATGGTTACCAATCACTTCATACCGTAGTATATCCATTTCATGGCGAAGATCGACAGCCAACCGAGATTCAAATACGCACGCAAGAAATGCATCAGAATGCAGAATATGGATTAGCCGCACACTGGCTATATTCAGAAGAGGATAAAAAGGCAATGGTTGCCGATGAAAGGCAAAAACAGTGGATCAAGGTTCTCAATCAAATACGTACTGAGCTTGAAAATGCAAGCTTTAGTGAATCACTTAAAACAGATCTTCTAGAAAATCGGATCTTTGTGTTCACCCCGCATGGACGCATAATTGATTTGCCAAAAGGTGCAACGCCGATTGATTTTGCCTTTGCCGTACATACTGAAGTCGGTGAGCGTTGCTATGCTGCGAAAGCCGATAACAAAATCATCCCATTAAGCAGCCAAATTCATAACGGACAAACCATTAGTATTATCACCCGTAAAACAGCAAAGCCAAGCCCACATTGGCTCTCATTCGTCAAAACCTCAATTGCAAGAACAAAAATCCGCCAGTCTCTCAAATCGCAGGACTATAAAAAATATTTACATGAAGGGCGTATTCTGTTTGAGCAGGAGCTGGCACATTATAACTTGAACTTGTCTGAGCTTGATTTAAAAAAACAAAGAGCTTTGCTTGCCGAGACACCATATAAAAAATTTGATGATTTGCTGATTGCGATAGGCTCAAGAGCTTATTCACCAATGGTTGCCACGCATAAGATACTATCAAATAAGCCTGAAACAATCCCTGATCAGTCAATAAAAAAGGTCATCGCTAATAAAGACGCACAAGAAAAATCTCGCCAACTTGGAATTATAGTCGAAGGCGGAGCCTCTGGGCTGAAGCTCGGCACCAGGGCCTGCTGCGGCAGCGATTTAGGAAGTCACATCGTCGGTTACATAACTAGAGGAAGGGGAATAGCCATACATAGAGCCGACTGCCAAGTCATTAAAAAGGCTGATCCAGCAAAATTAATCACAGCGTATTTTCAAGGCCAAAAAAAGTTTTACTCTATCCGAATCGCCGTATTTACGCAAAAGCGAGCAGGCATTTTTCGCCAAGCGCTCGGAGTTTTAATAGAACGAGACCTGAAATTAAAGCAGGCGAGCTTATTCACGGAAGAACAAATGTTAATTTATAATCCACCAGCTGGTGTTGATAATGTTTTTGTTTTTGACCTTGAAACTGAAAACTTCCACCAAGTTCAAGAGATTTTGCGCGATTTGGAAGAGCTATCAGGTGTTAAAGAAATCCGAAGATTAGATTGAGCCCCATCGGCTAGGTTACAAATTAACCTTTGAGTCTTGCCAGTGATAATAAAGCCCCAAGCTAAACATTATAACAGCCGAAACTCCAAGTACTGAAGCTGGAGTAACTGCATTTTTTAGAGTACCTGACATTGAAGATATATTTGCACTTCTATAATCAAACGTAGTGATTTTTCCAGAATTAACAGTAAAATATAAATCAACCTCTTTGGAGCGCAGTCCTCCAGTAGTCGCGTACAGTAAAACTCTATGCCGACCATTTTCTAGAGCATGCGCTGGTCGAACGCGAAAATCACCTGACTCAGAGTCAGCAATCAGGGCTGATGTAAACGTTAAAGATTGCCATGTTGCAACAACCTCAGAGTTTGAATAGGTAATTCCTGCAATTTCCGGACGCGGGTCAGCAGATACTAACTCTTGATCAATAACCATTTGCTGATCATTAAAATATTTTATAATCGGAGCAGGAATATTTAACTTTGAATCAATTTTCACGAAATAACCGCGATTAGAATAAATCTTGCCATCCTCCGTCTGCGCCTTAATCTCAAACTCATATTGACCATCAGATAATTCTATTTGCGGAGCTAAAACAAATTTACCATTTGCGTCGGTGCTGCTTTCTCCCAAAAATATTTGTTTCGCATTTTTATCTAGAGCATAAACCTTAATATTTGTATTTGGTCGAAATATACCTTTTACTGTTGGCGTTGAGTCTGGCGTTTCAATTAATTTGGCTCCAAAATTTGTTATTTTTGGCTTGTTTAACGAATTAAGAGAAAAATTATCCGCAGCCGAAGGATCTGTTCCATATTCCAATGCCTCAAGCCCATCAGCTAATCCATCGTTATCAGAGTCAGCACGGTTTGGATCAGTTCCAAGAATTCTTTCAAGCTCATTGGCCAATCCATCTTGATCATTATCATCCTGCCCTGACCTGCGATTAAGCGAAGGACGGCTTGGATCATTATTTGAAATAACATCTGCTGGCAATGTTACGACCGAAGACTGCGTATTAGCTCGATTACTATTGGCAGTTCCGCTTGGTCCTGGCGTATTGTCAGTATTTCCCTGACTATTAAACCCATCGTCTTTTGGCGCAGGCGGCTGATCTGATTTTGGCTTTGGCTGCTCAGGTTCAGGGTTAGGCGGCTTAGGCGCATCAGGCAATGGGCTGTCATTGCCTGAGCTTATAATAGGCATAGCAAAACTTATTTTTGCAGGAAGAGCCTTGTTTCCTGCCCGATCCTCGGCAACTATTTGATAGTAATTAACAGCGCCTGAATCACGTGCTGGTGTCATGTGAGTATAAGTGTTAACGCCAACTGATGCCAGTTCAATAAATCCAAACGTTTCGTTCTGGCTATATTCAACATTATAAAAAACCGCATCAGTAGATTGGCTCCATTGTAAAATCACGTTCTTCTGCGCGTCAGAAGTAGCTGTCAATCCGTTAGGCATATCTGGAGGAGCAAAATCAGAAGGAATCGTCGAAGACTGTTCTGTGTTTACAGATTCAACTCCGCTATTTTTAAATGTACGTACTGTATAAAAATACTCTACGCCATCAATCAAATTTCCATCAGTCAAAGATTGACCGCTGATCTGGCTATATACAATCGGGCCAATGTCGCCAGAAACATTGGATCTGTAAACATTAACTGAATCAAAACCGCCAGCAGGATTCATCCATTGCAGTTTTATCTCGTTACCCTTGCCAGTATTTACAGCAGTTATATGCGTTGGCGCAGAAGGAGTCTGCTCAGTAACTTTATACGCCCCGCCTAAAGCTGTCGCTTCATATAATTCTGCATTTGAGCCAAGAATCACATTAGCTTGATTTAAAGTAACAGGCGTGGACAAAACGTTAAGTACACCGATAAAATTAATTGTAAACATAACACCAGTTCCAGAAAAAGCTTCTGTTCTTGAGCTTAGACCGGTAATACGTATTTGACCTGAAACTGAATTATCTACATAACCGCTAAAAATACTGCCCATGCTAATACTATTCACAAGCAGATGGTCACTTTTATAACCAACGTAAACCTCTGCAGAGACAACTGGTTCATCTGTATTTAGTACCACGTTTACAGACATAAATTCACCTTGAGAAATTGTTTTCTCATTTGGCGATAATGAAAAATTCACGTCAACAGCTTCGGAATTGCGATGTAAAACCATAAGCCCAGCAAAAATCATCATCGAAAATACAGTGATTATCTTAAACTGCCACGATGAAGATCTTCGAGCAAAGTTCATTTTTGTTTTTCTTTTTATCTATAGAAAATTAAGCCTAAAATCTCATAATATTATAGCGGATTTGCCTGTTAAAACCTAATAAAAACGAAATTTTCATAATGTAATTAATGCGTAGAGACCAAAAATTTTTGGTCTCTACGCCATGACAAATCATTTTTATAGAAAAATTAATCAAAATTTGACGAAAAAATAACCTTACCTTAAAATATCACAGCATTTTTGCACGCGTATAAATTCATCAATAAACCTTGCAAATTTCGCTCCATAATTAACGAAGAATTAAATACCGACCGACAAGAACCTTGCGGACGGTAATTTTTCATTTGCTAAAAATTGAATTTTTCCTTTTGTAATTACATTTTAGCTTGCCGTCAAAGTAAAAAGATTGCCTTATAAAAATAAATTTTCTATAACTCTTTATCCTTTTAAAACTATGGTCAAACATCTACCAGCAGGTGCACTATTTGAAAGGGACGGTCGCTATTTTTTCACTGATGATCGCACGGGTATTGAAATTCCACACTTGATTGAAACGCAGCTCGACTCTTGGAAGTGGTTTTTGGAGCAGGGGCTATGGGACCTATTTCAAGAAATAACTCCGATTAAAGACGCTACTGGATCTAAGCTGGAGCTACATTTTCTCAGCCACTCAATCGGCACTCCAAAGTGGAATTGGCGCGAGGCGAAAGAAAAAAATCTTACTTATGACGTGCCATTAACTGTGCGGGTACAGTTAATCAACAAAGAAACTGGCGAAATTAAGGAGCAGGACATTTTCTTTGGTGGAATTCCGTCAATGACAGAGCGAGGAACATTTATCGTCAATGGGAATGAAAGAGTTGTAATAGCGCAAATTCAAAGATCGCCTGGAGTTTTATATATGCCTTCAGCCGTTACCCAAGGCTATTTCTCAATGAAATTTATACCCCGTCGAGGTGTTTGGCTTGAAGTCGAAACTGACAAAGACAATACTTTGACGATCAAAATAGACAGGCGCCGTAAAATTCTGCTTACGACTTTTATCAAAGCGCTTGGAGTAGAAAGCGTTAAAGACATACTCAAGATCTTCGCAGGCGTAGCACCAGATCCATCAACGAACCAAGCAGACTACATACTAAATACGCTCGAGCATGATGATACAAAAACCCGTAATGATGCGCTTATACAAATTTATCGTAAAGTAAGACCTGGAGATCTCGCGACAGCAGACAATGCATTGCAACTCATAAATCAAATGTTTTTTGATTTCCGGCGCTATGATCTTGGTAAAGTCGGTCGTTATAAAATAAATTCCAGACTCAGCCTAAATGTTAAAAACGACATTCCGCACAGAATCTTCCAAATGGATGATTTTATTGCGGCAACAAAAGGGCTGATCAGCATGAATCATGGACTCGTGCCCCCTGATGAAGTTGACTCGCTTACAAATCGCCGCATCAGATCAGTTGGAGAGCTAGTGCAAGACGCTTATAGAAATGGTTTGCTCAGAGTAGAAAGAATCGCTAGAGATAGAATGACAATGATTCCAAATATTGAATCTGCCACTCCTCAGCAATTAATAAATTCGCACCCAATTACTGCTGTTTTACGAGAATTTTTTGCTGCTCAGCTCGCGCAGTTCATGGATCAGAATAATCCTTTGGCAGAGCTTGCGCACAAGCGCCGCCTATCAGCACTTGGTCCCGGCGGTATAACTCGCGAAAGAGCAAGTATTGAAGTCCGCGATGTTCACGAATCACACTATGGTCGCATCTGCCCAATTGAAACCCCAGAGGGACCAAACATTGGTTTGGTTGTACACTTGGCAACCTTCGCAAAAATTAATGAATATGGTTTTCTTGAAACGCCATATCGTAAAATAACTCAAAAAGTGCCAAATGATGGAAAATCTCCAGTAGGTCATCTATTCGAATCAGAAGAAAAGGAAATTAAAAATGGTAAAAAAACGGTTGTTAAAAACGGTGACGAAATCAATAAAAAAATCGCTGTTGAATTAAAGGAACTAAGCAAAAAATATCCAACAATATCTATCTGGCCAGTACTCTCAGACGAAATTACATATTATGATGCTGGCGCAGAGGCAAATCTCGTGATCGCCCAGGCAAATGCCGCTATTGAAGCAAATGGTCGTTTTGCGACCAAGATAGTAGCAGCGAGACGTCACGGTCATCCAGTTCAAATTCATATTAAAGAGTTAACTCATATTGACGTATCGCCGAAACAGGTGGTATCGGTTACTTCAGCGCTTATTCCGTTTATGGCATCTGATGAAAATGCTCGTGCATTAATGGGTGCTAACCACCAAAGACAAGCTGTCCCGCTACTTAAAACCAAAGCTCCGCTAATTGGAACCGGCATGGAACGCAAAGCAGCCTATGACTCAGGGCAGGTGCTCTTAGCTCCAGAAGATGGAGAAATCACAGCAGCAGATGGCAAACAGATAAGCCTTGTTACTAAAAAAGGTCAGCGTTTAATTTTTGATTTAGTTAATTTTAGCCGTTCAAACTCGAATACATTAGTGCACCAGAAACCTGCTGTCTTCCGTGGACAAAAAGTAAAGAAAGGGCATATCTTGGCCAATGGCGCGGCTATCGACGATGGAGAACTTGCGCTTGGACAAGACTTGCTTGTCGCATACATGCCTTGGCACGGATTTAACTATGAGGATGCTGTTATTATTTCTGAAAGAGTTGTCCGCGATTCATTGTTTGATTCTATCCATATTGAGGACCATGAAATTGATGTGCGAGATACAAAACTCGGCGAAGAGCAAATCACTAGAGATATCCCGAACGTTTCAGATGAGCGCCTTAGAAACCTGAATGAGGACGGAATTATTCAAATCGGCGCAGAAGTTCGCGAAGGAGATATCCTTATCGGCAAAATTACGCCAAAAGGAGAAACCGAGCTAACACCTGAAGAACGTCTTCTCAGGGCAATCTTCGGCGAAAAAGCTCATGATGTAAAAGATACTTCTTTACGTATGCCAGCAGGCGAGTCTGGCAAGGTAATAGGCGTTCGTATCTTCACCAGACGTGATGAAGCCGAATTACCGCAGGGAGTGCTGAGAAGGGTTGTTGTATTTATAGCTACTACAAGAAAAATTAATATCGGTGACAAACTTGCGGGAAGACACGGAAACAAAGGCGTAATTTCAAAAATAGTGCCTGTTGAAGATATGCCATATTTACCCGACGGTACGCCTATTGATGTAATTTTCAACCCAATGGGTGTTATCTCTCGTCTGAATATGGGACAGCTATACGAACTTCACGCTGGATGGGCTGTCGGAAAGCTCGGTATAAAAATAGCAACCCCAACCCTAAATGATATTAAATCGGATCAAATCCGCGCACTCCTCAAAGATGCCGGTTTGCCAGAAGATGGGATGATCCACTTAATTGATGGACGAAGCGGAGATAAATTTGATTACAAGACAACTGTTGGCTGGGCATATATCATGAAGCTTATTCACATCGCTGATGAGAAGATCCATGCGCGATCAATTGGACCATATTCGCTCATCACCCAGCAGCCACTCGGAGGCAAGGCTCATCATGGCGGACAAAGATTCGGAGAAATGGAAGTCTGGGCGCTCGAAGCATATGCTGCCAACCATACTTTGCAAGAAATGCTGACCATTAAGTCAGACGACACGTATGGACGCTCAAAAGCCTACGAAGCAATCATCAAGGGTGAAGATATTAAACAACTGTCTGTGCCAGAAGGATTCAAGGTTTTGGTACGTGAGCTTAGAGCCTGTGGTTTGGACGTTGATCTGATAAAGCAAGGACGCGTTTACGACGAAGCCACTGAGGAGCATCTTCTATCTGCAGAACTTGATGAAGAAGTGCTTGATCCTGTTGTAATTGAAAGAATGAAAGAGCTCGAAACTACCGACGAGGAAGATCTTTCGTCAGGTGATCACGAAAATGATGCTTTCGCTGAAGTCATTGAAGATGGGCTGGAAGACGATGAAAATAGCGATGAAGTAATCGACGAATCTGAGATAAAAAAAGAATCTGAAGAATAATAAATTCTAACTGGAGAGGTGGCTGAGCGGCTGAAGGCGGCGGTTTGCTAAACCGTTGTATGGGGTTAACCCGTACCGGGGGTTCGAATCCCCCCCTCTCCGCCAGAGGTAAGTTGTGAGTTATTCAGTTGTCAGCTTCAAGAACGTTAACTTTTAAAGCTCAGATTAAACATCCAAAGACACTCTCCGAATAATTCTAAATTGTAAATTCTAAATTAACCATGATTCTCTCTGACCACGATATAAAAGAAGCGATAAAACAGGGACACATTAAAATTAAAGGATGCCCAGATTATGAAGAATGTATCCATTGCGCCAGTCTTGACTTTCATCTGGCAAATATTTTCAAAGTTTTCAAACATTCCAAATTTCCGCTGATAGACACTCGTGACCCTAAACTATCCATCAGCGAAATGATGGATACAATTGAAATAAAGGATGGCGATCCATATTTTGTACAGCCAGGTGAGTTTGTCTTAGGAGCGACAGTAGAACACATCACACTCCCGAATGACATAGTAGCAAGAGTAGAAGGAAGAAGCTCATTTGGCAGATTAGGCCTAATCATACATGCAACTGCCGGATTTGTAGATCCTGGCTTCTCTGGAACTATAACACTGGAAATTTCTAATCTCAGCCCAATTCCAATTGCAATTTATCCTGGTACTCGTATTGGCCAGTTTGCATTTAATCAGATGAGCTCCCCAGCAGATATCTCATATGGCGATAAATCCGACTCAAAATATCTAGACCAAATAAAGCCAACTGAATCGCAAATCATGAAAGACCGTGAAGTAAAAAATAAGTAAAAACTTTAATTTTACATCGTTAATTATTAATCAATCCATGTCAGATATATTCTCCCATCACGATGAATTCGATGCGATTTCCATCTCAATCGCGTCCCCAGAAAAAATCCTCCAATGGTCGCACGGTGAAGTAAAGAAGCCAGAAACCATCAACTATCGCACGCAGAAACCAGAACGGGACGGTTTATTTTGCGAAAAGATTTTTGGTC
>JAPLVM010000053.1 GCA_026397115.1 Patescibacteria group bacterium | reverse complement strand
ATGATCTGAGTAATTATAAATTTTTTGCCACTAGCAAAATCCCCCTGTAACGAATCGTGCTATAGAATAGAAATGCCGATACAGGGGGGGGGATGAAATTTACCATCGATACCTTTCACATGTAATATCCAGTTTAGCGGTGCTAGTCCTTGCGCAGCTAAACCCGACCGAGAGCGTGAATTCATTTTCAATGAGGAATGTGAGAATCTCTTTTAGCAGCCCAGTGGCAGCCTTTTTAATATCAATGATTCTGCTGCGGTCGTCATCGTCAATGTAATTTTCAGCTTTGATTTTTTGAAGTTTGAGAGCCTCAGCCCTCTTGATTTTTACAGAATATGTGACTTTTTTTTGACCTTTCTTGAGCGCTTCTACAAACAAGCATAAAAGCGTTGCTTGGAATTTGTAGAAGGCCTCCTGGATTTTATTTTTCTTCGGCTCAGATTGAATCAGCCGGAGAAAATCCTTCAGGCTAGAAATAGTTAATTCAACATTTTTATGGTTTCTTTCTATTTTTCCAGGCATTGTTTTTTCTCCTTTTACTAGCGATTATTATCTATGTTATTTCGCATTTGTCAAGTATCATCGCCATAGAAACTTGGCTTTTTTTGTTAAAATCATTTTGATTCAAAATCATTTTTGATATTTACTTTTAGAACACAAGCTAGCTATGGCTTTTCAAATCAGACCTATTAAAAATTATCGTCCTGATAAGCGTAAAAAACTGTTTAAAACTAGCCCGATAAGCCAAGGGCAGAGGCTTACTGTATTGCCAAAGCGCAGAAAGTCCTTTTTTCATCATGATAAAACGCAGCTCATCAAGTTTATTGGTTATGTTGCTGTTGGGTGTGCAGTTTTGGTTTTTGGTTATCTAGCCTATGCATTGTATGATCTACCATCTATGGATCAGCTTCAGACAGGCGCTTTTGACCAGTCAACCAAAGTTTTTGATCGCAATGGAGGCTTACTTTATGAGATTCATGGGGCAAATACAGGTCGACGTACAATTGTTTCTTTATCCGAGATTTCTCCTAATTTTACGAATGCGCTGCTTGCGGCCGAAGATGATGAATTTTATAAGCATGGCGGTTTTGACTGGAAGGGCTTGATTCAGGGCGCTGTCTTAAATCCACTTACTGGAAAAAGATTGCGTGGGGGCTCAACCCTGACTCAGCAATTGATAAAAAATTCTCTTTTGACTCCTGAGCGTTCTGTAAAGCGCAAAATACGAGAACTTGTTTTGGCGATCATGGCTGAGAGCAAGTTTACAAAAGATGAGATTCTTGAAATGTATTGTAATCAGGCGGCATTTGGATCAAATGCTTATGGCGTGTCTGCTGCAGCCAAGACTTTTTTTGGTAAAAAAGCAGTTGAACTTAGCCCTGTAGAGGCAGCGACCTTAGTGGCTATTTTGCGCGCTCCAACTTATTATTCGCCATATGGTTCAAATCTTGATGGTTTATTATGGCGCAGGAATTGGATTTTGAGCCGTATGGTTGAGCTTGGCATGCTTTCAAAAGGTCAGGATATTGCTCTGGGAAAGCAAGAACTGAAAGTTCAAGCATATCGCGAAGATATCAAAGCTCCGCATTTTGTAATGCTTGTTAAAGAAATGCTTGTGAAAAAGTTTGGCGAGGACATGGTTGAGCGAGGCGGTTTGACTGTTTATACAACGCTCGATGGCAAAATGCAAAAGATTGCAGATGAGGCTATGGCTGCAAGGCGCGAACATAATTTGAAAAATTATGATGCATCGAATGCTTCATTGGTATCTGTCCGGCCACAGACAGGCGAGGTTTTGGCTATGGTTGGTTCTTATGACTATTTTGATAAAACTATTGATGGAGCAGTGAATGTTTCTGTACGCTCAAGACAGCCAGGATCATCAATCAAGCCATTTGCTTATGCAGAGGCTTTTTTGAAGGGTTATTCTCCGGCAACTGTTGTGTATGATGTTAAGACAAACTTTGCTGTTGGAGCGGCTAAATATGAGCCAAAAAACTATGATGGTCTTTTTCGGGGACCTGTATCTTTGCGTAACGCTTTAGCCCAAAGCTTGAATATTCCAGCTGTAAAAGTTTTATTTTTGGCTGGAATCCCAGACACAATTACGTTTGCAAGTAAAATGGGATTAACAACGTTGGTTAATGCTGATCGTTATGGATTATCACTGGTTTTAGGCGGCGGAGAAGTCAGACTTTTGGATATGGTTGAGGCATATGCTACTTTTGCTTCATCAGGTATTCATCGTGAGTTACAATTTATAAATTTGGTTCAGGATAATCAGGGCTCTGTTTTGATGGAAAGCAAAGAGAATCTTAAGGGCGATCGTGTTTTATCTGATGGTGTTTCCTACCTCGTCACTTCTATTTTGTCTGATAATGTGGCAAGAACTCCTGCTTTTGGCGCGAGCTCATTTTTGCAACTCAAGGACCGCCCAGCTGCTGTAAAAACAGGGACTACAAATGAGGCCCGAGATGGATGGGTTTTGGGTTATACACCTTCTTTGGTTACTGGAGTATGGACTGGGAATAATGACAATCACCCTATGAAAAATGGTGCCAGCGCGTATTTAGCAGCTGCGCCTATATGGAATGTTTTCATGAATAAATCATTAGCTGAAGCACCAGTTGAAAAATTCGTAGTTCCAGCAGATGTACGTTTTGTTGAAGTTTCTTCATTGTCTGGGAAGTTGCCATCAAGGTTCACTCCAGAAGATAAAATCATAAAAGAAGTTTTTCTAAAGGATAATATTCCAGTTGAGGCTGACGACTTTTATAGGGCTGTAGCTGTTAATGCAGTTGACGGCCTCTTAGCAAATCAATTTTGTCCGAGTGGCTCTATTGAATATTTGGTCTATGAAAACTTTCATTCAATTTTGCCTGATAAACCAAATTGGGAAAGCGCTGTGCAAGCCTGGGCGAGCGGATTTCGTAAGAATCGTTTAGCAAAGATAACAGCAGGAGAGCCTGTTGATCTTCCGAATTTTGGCGCTGGAAGTAAGATCAGATTTATAGCTTCGCTTGGGGATGTTCCGACTGAGTCCTCGCCACTTTGTACTGAAGACGTCTTTAATATGGCTGCGCCGCTTTTACGGGTGATTTCGCCAAGTGATTATGCGCGTGTTTCCCCTAGCGAAGTTGAAGTTGTAGTAGCTGTTACAAAGACATTAAGGCCATTGTCCAAGGTTGAATTTTATTTAAATAACCAGTTGCAAGATACTGTTGCAAGCGCTCAAAAATCAGATGGCGCTGCTATGATCTATGAAGGTAAAATTTCCTTGCCAGCTGATATAGAGAGCGTTTATGCGCTTAAGGTAATTGCTTATGATGATTTGCTGCATTCTGCAGAAGTTGCCTTATCAATTGAAGCGCAAGTTGATAAAACTCCACCAAAAATAGAAATTATTGCGCCTCCACCAGGTTCGACAATCTATTGGGGCACACGTGCAATGGTACGTTTTTCTGCGCGTGATGATGAAAGTCGGGTTGCGCGTGTTGAGATTTATTTGGATGAGTTGGATGATAGTCATCGCCTTGGCATAGTTGAATCTGCGCCCTATGAGATGCCTTTATTTATTTTACCAGAATATGGGGAAGGGGAGCATAAGTTAATAGCTCGCGCGTTTGATACCAGCGGCAACTTTACCAAAGCTGAGTCTAAAATTATTATTTCCAACCCAACGAGCATTGAAACTTCGATTGTTCCTGGCGCAAAAATCGGAGCTATTATTTCTCCAGCTGGTAAAGTCAAAAGTAATACACGCGTGCCAATTGTTGCCAAGTTTCGTTCTTTGCGTTATGTATCCAAATTATCATTTTATATGCAAGCAGAAGGGAATACTCCAAAACTTCTCGAGCAGATTGTCCCTGAGAATAATGAAAAATACATTCAAGCAAATTGGTCACCGATTTCTACTGGTAGCTGGGATTTATGGTTTGTCGCTACTTTTACTAATGGAAATGAGGTGAATAGTGAAAGGGTGCGGGTTGTGGTAGAGTAGGTAGATTAGCAAGGGGTTGCAACCCCTTGCTAATCTACTACTGCCTATGGAGAAAACGTCGGATATTCGCTGGTTAATGTAGCAGATGTAAATCCCTGAAAACTCGTATTTGCTGACCAAAGGAATTATTACTTGTCGATGACAATCCGCTTCGATAATTAAGATCCTCAGAAACGCTGTGCCCATCAATTTCATCACGAGGCTTTTTTGTCTGATTTTCGTAATGACTTTCAGTCTCGCCATATCTACTATCATTTTCAATTGTTTCCCCATGCGGTCCGTATTTTGCATTATTATTTCTAGCTAATATTTCACCATTTGCTCCATAGCGCACATGCGCAACATCAACCATGCCTTGCCTTTTTTCCTCCTGTAAATATTTTTGCCAATCATTATTATCGGCTTGACGAAAGTTTGGCACTTTTTTCTCTTTTGGCTTGCCTGATTTTTCTTCTTGTCCTTGTAGATGTGCTTTTGGCCCGTGTATATTATTAATAATTGTTTCAACTAGTCTTTTTGCGTCATCAAATGACAAGCCTTTAAGATTTTGCGCAAACCTTTTAGCTAGTTCGTCTTTGGACATCATCACTTGAGTATCATGCAAGTCGCCAATGAATTTTGCTGTTAAATGATTCATGTCTATTTTGTCCACGCCGCCAGCGCGAGTATCATGCATCTGAAATTTTACGACTTTGCTGTTTACGCCGGATGATTGACCAATGCGTAATTCTCTATCTCCCGCTTCCAAGCCATAATGAGTTTTGGTGTCTTCGAATAAATAGCGGATGATTTGCTCCCTGGTTTCTCGACCAACATTAAAAGTACAATTGCCCAAAGTTCCGCGTAGCTCTCCTTTTGTTTGAATACGAAACATGCTTCTTTTTTCTAAATTGTTTCAAAATTCAAAATTGCAAATTCAAAATTTGATGTCTTCCCAATATTAGATCTGAAACTTCCTTTTTAACTTGTTCTTAACCTTATCCACTGTCGAGGTCAAAATCTCTTCTTGCGCTTTTATCCAGCGATGCTGGGCAAGATAAGCCGACGCCAGTTCACGACGACCGCTATCATCAAGCAACTCCGGCTCATAGGGTCTGTTTTCGTCGGCTTGAAGCTTGGTTTTTAAAACATCCGCAGCCTTGATCCAATTTTTTTGTTCTATATAGAATTTGCCAAGTTCTGCTTCTGCTTCTGAAAGAATTTGTTTGTTATGGGCATTGGCGATTGCCTTCTGAAACAATTCCTGAGCTTTTTCCGGAGAGATTTTCTTATAGATTTTCGCGAGGGTTAAAGTAAACTCATCATTATCATTGAAATGTAAATGGAGCTCTTTTAACTTTTTTCTGGCTTCTTCTATTTTTCCTTCTTTGGCGAGTAAGTAAACCCCATAAAGATAAGCATTTTCCAATAACTCCAGACTTTCTTCATTAGTGTTTTTTAAGGTATGATCGATCTTTTTTGCACGAGCTAATAGAAGGTTTCCAGCCCCCCCCCATTTTTTCGTGGCCTCTTCGTGGTTATTTGATATCCATAAAGTATTTCCCCATAGATGCAGGTTTCGCGCGCGGAAAAATTCAATAGTCATTAAAATGTCTGTTAGCGTTAAATTATTCACATTTTTTGGTTTCAATAATTCGTTAGTGGTTTTACTAAAGATTTCTTCTGACCGTTCATATTGTTTGTTTTCCGCAGCAGTAATACCAGCAAATAGCATAGACACATGAACTATGTAATGTAGTAAGATGGCTGATTTATCTTTAGTATCGTCAAAATCGATTTCAAAATGATGTAGATGGTTTAGCTGATCTTTGAAGTATTGATAGAATCTGTTGGCTGGTTCTTTATTAAAAGTAAACTGCGGTTCCAAAATCAGTTTTTGTTCTGTTGCTCCAGTCACCAGATTTGTTATTTTGACACGTATATTTCCCCAAACTAATATGCTGATATTTAATTTATGACACCATTTTCCAGCGTCATTGAAATTTGGCTTGACGCGATCAGGCAGTTTTTCAAAATGAATAAAATCAGTAAATCCGAGACTGTCTCTAAAACGGTGCAAACATGAATATATATGTTCCATTGTTTCTACTGAAAGATTATATTGCTCTTCGCCAGATAGCTTGCCAGTCGTACTTATCACGCCGAAGGGCGCGATGCCGATGGTAATCTTATTTTTCGGTATGGTAATATGTCTTGACCAGAGCCAACCTAGAACAATGATTGCTGCTATCGCATAAAAGCTATTAAAGTTAATTTTTTCATTGATTATGGCAATATCTGGCACGATTTTTAGCAGAACTTCTGTCCAAACTAAATAAGCGACGGCTTCCATGCCCAAAAGGCCAAGCAATGAGCCGCGTTCTTTGTGCGCAAAGGTCTGTATTTGATTGATGATGTCTAGAACGTCAATTTCAAAAGCCATATTTGTTTTTATAAATTTTCATAATATCTTAGCAGAAAAAAAGCTTAAAATCAATTGGCAGCCGTTGAAACTGTTATAATCACCTCGTCCAAAAGTCCTAGGGGATCGATCTGCGGGTGCCGCAGGTAGGAAAGTCCGGGCTTCAGCGATTAAGATGATGGCTAACGGCCACCGTCCTGAATAAACTCGGGATAGGGAAAGTGTCACAGAAACGTGTACCGCTCCGACTTTGTCGGAGTAAGGGTGAAACGAGTGCGGTAAAAGCGCACAACTTCATTAGGCGACTAATGATGGAAGGTAAACCCCATCTGAAGCAAGATCTACTGGAGCGGCGGGTAGCGGGAAATCGCCTCGTCCGTTGCTATGATCGCTTGAGCTTTGTAGTAATATAAAGCCTAGAGAAATGATCCTCCAAAGACAGAACCCGGCTTATGGGGCTTATTGGACGTTTCTTCTTGTCAAAACAGATGACTTAACTTAAAATTTTTTCGTATTGGATAACTTACTTTTCTAATGTCTCATTATAAAGATGATAACAGCGGTCGGACTAAGAAGCGCAAGCGCGGGAGATGCCACGGATTTTTGGAAAGGCAGAGCACGCCAGGCGGTCGCAATGTTATAAGACGCAGGCGTAATAAAGGTCGCAAGCGTTTAACAGTGAGTGATGCCAAAAGAGGCATTAGGAAATATAAGTTTTCTAGACGTTAATAATAGCGATCTAATCGCCAATTCATTATGTTTTTAGATCTGCTGGTTACTGAACCGCTTAAGTTTCTCTCTTTGTCATTAACTTTGGCTATTATTCCATTGGCTATTTGGGGATATGTTTTTTGGCGTAAGCATCCAATAGATCGTTCCTTGGCTGTTCTGACAACTATTGCCGGCATGATGTCCGTGCTACCAATTTGGCTTTATCAATGGATATTTGAGCGATATGATCATCTGGATGTTTTTGCTGCCATAAAAGCTCTAAGCATTGATCATCGTTTAATTTACCTGCTAACCTTTGTGGCCGTTGGTATTATCGAAGAGCAGTTTAAGCATTGGGTTGTTTCTTGGTCTGTTTATCATAAAAAAGAATGGCGAGGCATTGCTGATGCGATTGAATTTGCGGTAATGGCCGCGCTGGGATTCGCTTTCATTGAAAATATCGTCTACTTCCTTGGCATAATCAAGCTGGAAGGATTTCGAGCCTTAATCGTTCCGTTTGTATTTAGAAGCGCATTATCTACTTTTGCGCATATTTTCTTTTCTGGTGTTTATGGCTATCACTTTGGCATTGCCAAGCATGCGAAAGAGTGGATGATCGAGGAAATGGGACCAAAACATCATCATAAGTTTTTTATTACCAAGATGATTTATAAGTTATTACGTGTGTATTTTTTCAATATTATTGTACGCATTTTGGCTGTTTGCGCTTCAGCATGGCTGATTTGGGGTTTGATCATGAAATTGCAATGGCCAGTAATGACAAACGCTAGTGAAACCCTGCTTTCCAAAGGCATTGTTTCGGGTGTCGGATTAATCTTAATCTGCTGGCTCTTGATTGTTCTGTTCAAATTTTGGCATCATGTAAGGCGTATTCATTTGGATGAAATTTTGCTTGAGGAGGAAACAATGGAGGGATTGTTTTTGGCAATGTTTTTCCACGCTATTTTTAACTTTGTTTTGTGGCTTGAATGGACATGGCTAATACCGGTTTATTTACTGTGCGGATATTTGTATTTAGCGTATGAGCTTAAGCTGAGGGAGAATTTGATGGATTTTGAGGCAGTGGATGAAAAGATTGAGAGTGCGGAGAGGGGATATCCGAGACGGAGGATTGTATCTCGCGAAATTTAATTTATGATCCGTTAGAAAGAGTCATATTAATAAAAGATATAATAAAAAAAGTTTGTGTCTAAACCGCTTGACCGCAATTATGCTCGCCGTATAATATAATAAATGAATATAAATAATATCTTTGAATGAAAAAATCAGTTACGTTAAAAAGAATAATGATGGTTGTTTATAAGACCAATAGAAACACTTGGCGTGGATTTTGTGCTCCATTTGATGTTTCTGGTGAGTTCAGGACGGAAAAGGGAGCCAAAGATGGATTAATAGAAATGGTAGAGATTTATATGAATGGGCTAAAGGAATTCAGCTATCCTAATCATCTAGTCAATAAAAGGCTATCTAATCCGGAGGATGTGGTCGTACACGAGAAATTAAAAAAGGTTTT
>JAPLVM010000040.1 GCA_026397115.1 Patescibacteria group bacterium | reverse complement strand
GCATAATAGCGCCTTTGCCAATATCTTTTTCAATCTGGGCCATTGCAATCGCAATCGCATTTTTCTTATCCTTATCTACTGTTTTAGAGGTATTGTTTTTCTCAGCCATGTAATGATAAAAAAATAAAATAATTATTTACGCTTAGGGCAAAATCTACCCAAGGCAATATAATAAATAACCCTAAACAATGCCCAAAAGGCAACTATTAAAACTATTTCTGCTACGGCAAAGACAGTTATTGCTTTACTCAATTCGAAACTTTTTAGAGCCACTCCATCAGCGATAACAAACGCTGGATCTATATCCCTTGTATCGCTTAAATTGTAAATAATTTTGTCGATCAGAGTCTCCATTTCAGGAGAGGCATCTCTGATTCCTTTACCAAATTCGCAAAGGTCAAACAGCATCATCTTTTTCTTGGCCAAAGGAATGTCTAGGCATCGACCAGACTGACCGCATCCCTGCCCGCGATTAAAAATATGATAATCTTGTTTCTGAATATTGAATGTTTTTTTGTTGCCTACTTGGCAAGTGATTCGCGCTTGCCCATAATCAGTATAATTTCTGATACCAATTCCCCAGCTACAAAGCGCAACCATAATAGTTAGCAAAACAAAAATCACAATTGATATAACTTTAAAAAGCCGATAGCAGGTTTTTTTGTTTAAATCTTTGATAGTTTTCATTTGTAAGATGATAAAAACATGTTCTGCGTGTATATTAGCTTTTTTAATCTTTTTTGCAAAGACTAAAAATTCATGCCTAGAAATAACCCATAAAATTAATAATTTCAAGACATCCTTAGTCTGCGCGGCGGCTAATTCTAACCTATATCGAACTCATAATTTGACAGTATACCTCTATTTGCTATAGTCGACTTGTTTATAATTAATAATTTAGTATGAACAAAAACCCAGTACCATGGCAGGGAATCGTCTTAGGCATCTTTGCCATAATCAGCGCGATCATCACGCTAGCGCTAACAATCACATTTCTGGCTGGAGGTAATATTATCTCGAGCGTTTTCAGCAGCCTTGCAACTGTTGGCGTCCCTGGATTTATCAGCAGCTTAGCCACAACAGTCGGCATAATTTGCCTACTTTTTATGATCCTTTATATCTTCATGGCTATTGGAATATTCAAAGGTCAAAAATGGTCCATTGTAGTTTATCTAATCCTGATGATTCTAGGCGTACTATTTGGAATTGGATTTTTGGCGAGCGAGGTGACTATTTACAGCTCAGTAAATTTCTTAGTTCATCTGATCTTGGGAATCTTTTCAATTCAGATGCTCAAAAATCCATACTACAATAATAAATAAGATTATTGGTATACGCTAGATCTTACTTTTCGGCAGTAACATTGTCAGATTTAATATATATAAATACGGCTTTATATTGTCAAACTACACCAGCTAAAATTTTCTGAACCAAAACTCTAAAATGAAAAATATTCTGATTATCGGGCTTGGAAATATGGGACAAGCAATATTCGCTATATTAAAAAGTACAGGAAAATACGAAATCTTTGGATGCGATAGAAGTGATGATCCAAACCAAATGATAGAAAAGGCTGATGTACTGATTATCGCGATTAAACCACAAGATTTCGAGGCATTTTATAAATCAATTAAAACAGATATTTCTGAAAAGCTGATCATCTCGATAATGGCTGGTGTATCTATAGGACGCCTGCAAAAAAACTTAGGTGCGACAAAAGTGACTCGGGTAATGCCGAATTTGCCACTCAGAGTAAGCAAGGCTTTTGCTGGTTGGGTTTGCGCAAAAGAAGTTTCTCAAGCAAATAAAGAAATCACTCGTGAAATTTTACGTGAGCTTGGAGAGGAAATCGAACTCGAGAAAGAAGACCTGATTGATCGTATTACAGCGCTGAGCGGTAGCGGACCAGCTTATTTTTATAAACTTGCTGAAAGCCTGGAAAAAATGGCGCAAAAATACGGCTTCTCAGATAAGCAAGCAGCCCAAATTGTCCGTTGCACTTTTATTGGCGCGGCTGAGCTAATGGCTCAAACAGGATTAAGCCCAAAAGAGCTTCGCGCGCAAATTACATCGAAAAAAGGAGTTACTGAAGCTGCGATCACTCATCTAGAAGCCTGCAACTTTGATAAAATCGTTGCCGATGCGCTAGAAGCCAACAGAAGTCGTTCAAAAGAATTGAACTTGAGCAAAGCAGAGTAGATAATAATCCAGCCGTCACGTTCATTTTATTTTGTCCGGACATAATCTTTTACGCTACAATATACGCGGCTGATACATTAATCTCATCGATGCCGAAAATTATAACTGACCCAAAACACTGGAATGATTGGCGATCCTACCGACAAGCTTGCCGCCCGTAAGAAATTGACACGCGAGGAGGTGTCAAAAAATAGTAAGGATTACAAAAAACAAGCATCTGGCTGCTTGAAATTTGATGGCGATAACCCAGCCAAAATAATGCATAATAGCGAATGGAGCGACAAACTTGATTTCAGGAGTTTAATCGAGCTGGCGTCAAATTTTACAGTCCAGCAGATGATTACTCGCGACATGTTTCAAAAAAGGATTAGGGAAGAAAAGCCAATTTTTTTACACGAATTTTTATATCCGCTAGCGCAAGGCTATGATAGTTTAATGCTGGACGTTGACCTGGAAGTTGGCGGCAATGATCAAATGTTTAATATGCTTTGCGGACGTGATTTGCTTAAGGCCTTAAGAGGTAAAGAAAAATATGTGATGACCTTAAAATTACTAGCTGACGAAAAAGGCAAAAAGATGGGCAAGAGTGAAGGAAATGCTGTATTTTTAGATCAGGAGCCTGAAGACATGTATGGAAAAATTATGTCATGGCCTGATGAAATTTTAGGTGTCGGTTTCGAATTATGTACCAGATTACCTATGCCCGAGGTGAATGATATTCGTAAAGAATTAACTAAGGGTAAGGTAAATCCGCGCGATCTTAAAATGAAGCTTGCTTATGCAGTTGTAAAGCTTATTTATGACACGGAAGCTGCAAAGAAGGCAGAAGATTCTTTCATAAAATTATTTCAAAAAAAGGACATTATGAACAATGTGGATATTCCATTTGTAAACAACATGCCAGAACTGAATATGAACATAATCAATGTCGTTTCTATATGCGCTGGTATTTCGAAATCTGATGCGAGAAGATTGGTTAAGCAGGGAGGAATAAAATATAATGGCAAGCCGATCACTTCCATTGAAGAAAAAATTTGCCTAACTGGAGAAGTCTTGGAGGTTGGGAAAAAGAAATTTTTCAAACCTAGGCACGGTGGTTAATTCTTGAGCTATTTGGAGGCGAGCATTTTCTTGGCTTGATTCCAGCTTATTGTCTTCGCCCAACAATTTGCAACGACAAGCTTGAAAAGCATCTCTTTTTCTTCTTGTTTGCCAGAATAGACATCAACAGCCTCTTTTAAAATTTTCACATTAAACCCACGAAAACAAAACTCTGGCGCAACGCAAAGCACACAGCAATCTAGTGTTAACCCGACTAAAATAATCTCTGTATCTTCTGGCTTTCCGATTGTTTTCAAAATCCATTCATCAAATTTCTTTGGATCTTGATATGGAATCCCGGGCTTCTGCCTTGGATCACCAACGTTGTCCCTTGTCCAAATTGGCGAATTCATGCATTTTATCCAAGCAGTTTCTTCTTTAACTGACGCTGGTATCCCTGATTCATAACCCCATTCACCAGGATGGCAAGACAAACTTCTATCACTAAATCTTGGCGGCCGGTAATCAGAAATGATTTCAGCAATCTTTAGCCCCTCATTTTTAAGATACGGAATTAGAATATTTTTCACAAAATCGACTGATGGCCGCGGTTTATAATGATGCCCGCCCTTGGCAATAAAATCGTTTTGAAAATCAATTGAAATAATTTTAGCTTTCATTCAGATTTGTTCTTAGCTAGAGATGATTAGCTTGGCTGTGCCATTCGTAGCGCCAGCCAATTATAGAGCATAAATATGACTAATTTCCCGCCCTTCTTCGCCAAGGCTACGAAGGACATTCTTCGCTGACGCGAAGAATGGTGGACCGGAAGGGAGTCGAACCCTCTACCTCACGAATGCGAATCGTGCGCTCTACCAGCTGAGCTACCGGCCCTTTGTAAACTATCAGTTTTCAGAAATCAGTCGTCTTAGAAATCAATTTCCAAATCGTGTAAATCTTAACAATTTTTATTATTCAATACTAGCTTTTAGCATGCAAGGGCTTTTTTATTGACAATCATCATCAAACTATTAAAATCAGCGATGAAATAGAAATAAAAATCAACCCAACATATCGGGTTGCGGTGTTTGAGAGGTTCACTAGCAAAGAAACCTCCCCCATACACGTAGTGTGTATGGCGAAAAAAAGTTTTTATGGAGTTTTTATTTTAGGTTCTGGCGGTATGATACATTACGCGGAACTTATGATATAAATTCATTGATAAGAGGCTGTCTCTTCAAAAACAGCACGATAATGTCTTCGAGCAATCGTATAAAGATGCTTGAAAAACAACCAAATCGTGGATTCGGTGAAGAGGCACAAACAAAATTTATGTTTAGAATCTATGTTGTATGAATGGCAAGTCGTCTATTCTTGCCGTGTTGTTTGACTTTATCATCAAGGTCAAAACATTAAAGAAAGGATCGCGGAGCTCTTGTGACCCGCGGAAATGCATCTATATGAAAGATATTTCAAGTAACAAATCATATAGTAAACACAAGAGGCAACCCAAAAATTCAACCCCAAATGGGTTTCGATTAGGAAAGATGCGCTTTAAACGTAGCTATTTTTGATTAGGTAATATCGAGCCATACAATATCATTGCGCCGTTGCCACCAAGTATCTTGCCTTTTGGCATATTGCCTTGTACGCCGAATAATCTCTTCGCGAGCTTTGGCTAAATCAATTTCTCCGCTTAGATAAGAAACAATTTCGCGATAGCCAATGCTGGTCATCGCTTGATTTTTTGCGCCATATTTTTTCAGCAAAACTTTGACTTCAGCAGTTAACCCATCTGAAAACATTTTATCCACTCTTTCAGCTATGCGATTCGTGCGTACTTCGCGCGGGCATCGAAGCCCTATCAGTAATGCTGAAAATTTCCGTTGTCCTTGCTTTTTTGCGCTGTTTAACATGGCAATCTCAACAGCTCTAATCAAATGGAACTTTGATTTTGCGCATACCTTGTCAGTCATATCAGGATTCATGTTTTGAAGTTTTTCAAGCAATTTCTTGCCGCTATCTTGCTCCCATTCTTTTTCAAGCTCAATTCGTAAAATTTTGTCTTGAGCTGGAAGCTGAAAATTATCTATCAAAGCGTCGATGTATAAACCAGTGCCGCCAACTATAATTGGCAACTTTTCAGATTTACTTATTTTAGAAATCAAGTCTTCTGCCGAATTTTTCCAGTCCCAAAGTGTGAATTCGCTGCCTGCATCAACAATATCAATAAGATGATGCGAAATCCCCTGCCTTTCCTCTATAGCTGGCTTGGCTGTACCAATGTTAAAATCACGCCAAACTTGCCTTGAATCAGCTGAAATGATCTCGCCATTGAATATTTTAGCAAGCTCAATAGATAATTTGGTTTTGCCTGTTGCTGTCGCGCCCAAGATTACTATTACGCGAGGCAGTTTTGACGGCTTTCGTAAAAATGCCCTAATCAAATCCTGCGCTTGTTTTAAAATTAATTTGTCATTCATTGGCGATATTACTTTTCTGAAAACTGATTGCTTGACCCAAGTTTATCAAAAATTTGACTGTATCTTGCCTTTTCTTTACAATATCAAAGCTTTGTTGGAAAAAATTTTTAGTTATAATCTATACATAAAGTGCCAAAGATAAAATCAGCCAAAAAACAGCTTCGTCAAAATCGCAAACGCGCTGCGCGAAATACCAATGTCAAAAGCGCAATGAAAGGCGCTGTAAAAGATTTTGTACGCGAATTATCAGGTGACTCCAAAAAGGCCAAAGATGGTTTTTCAAAATTGCAAAAACTCATTGATACTAGCGCCAAAAAGAAAGTGATTTCAAAGAAAAAGGCTGGGCGCATGATTTCACGTTTGCAGACTAAGCTCAATCCAAAGGCAAAGTCAGCTTAATTTTTCCAAACTTCTCCAACATTTCTGGCTCTTGAGGTCGACCATGAAAGGTCAGCTCTTTTTTTGAAAATCTCAATCCGCCACGCGCGAATTTCTCTCTAAAGTCTTTGTTGCTTTTAATTTTCCTCAGCTGCAAAAACTGAGCTACTTTTTCCCATAACCATCCAAATGGACCGATCAAAAAAGTCTCCGGTTCGGATCTTATCGGATCTGGAATATTTTTTTCATGCATAATTTGTCCGTGAGAATTTGGTAAAAATTCACGAATCCATCCGAGATTAGCAAGCCTTAGTTTCTCGCATATATCTTGACCAATTATAGGTGAGAACTGTGAGAATAAATGAGCTGTATAAATATTATGCGGTTTTAAAAGCAAACTATCTTCTGTAATAAAATGATTGGGACAAAGATAATTCTGAACTTGTTTATTTTCTTCCTGCCTATACCAGCCAGCCCTTTTCATGAAAAAAGCCAGGAAGCCACGACATAGCCAAATCCTATTCTTTTTAGCAATTATAAAAATATCAATGTCTGAATCATTATTTGCATATCCTGCTGACATGGAGCCTGAAACGCATACGCCACGCAAAAATGGTATACGACGCAGCAGCTCCAGACGTTTAGAAAGTATCTGCCATTTATATTCCGTGGCTGTTAATGCCAATTTCCGTAATTCAATATCATTTTTCTTTTCAACAAGCGCATAAAACCCATCTCTAAAAATGATTCCTTTTGGCGCTGATTGCAAAAATTTTTTCAGTTCTATACGCGTTATTTTAACATTATGTAGCCGCTGATATAGCTCGTCAAAACTCAGTGGACAATTTAATATGAAATAATAACCTAAAGTTTCAAGTACTGCGCTTTTTAATGATTGTTGCATTCTAATAAGCAGAAATCATGATTTGGATAACTCGTAAACAGACCCTATTTTGAAAACTATTTCTTCCCCAAATTGCGGACCAATAAATTGAATACCGAGCGGCAATTTATTTTGGCCAAATCCGCTAGGAATTGAAATCGCTGGCAGACCGGCCAGATTAGCCGGAGCTGTAAACATATCTTCCAAATATTCTGAAAGAGGATCATTTAACTTTTTGCCTATTTCCCACGCTGTATTTGGCGTAGTCGGCATGATCAAAGCATCAAATTTAGTAAAAGCCTTTTTAAAGTCTTCGCAAATGAGCGTTCTTACTTGCATTGCTTTTTTATAATAGGCATCGTAATAGCCAGCAGAAAGCGTATAAGTGCCAATCATAATTCTTCTCTTTACCTCATCGCCAAATCCTTTGGAACGATTTTTAATGTAAAAATCAATGAGGCTTGAATCATCATCAGAAGTCAGACCAAAACGTATCCCATCAAATCGTTCGAGATTTGCTGAGGCTTCCGAAGGAACAACAATATAATAAACAGGTATGCTATATTTCATATACGGCAAGGAACACTCGCTTACCTTGGCGCCAAGCTTTTCTAGATTCACGATTACCTTGTTGACATTGTCCCTTATATCAGCGCTAATCTTGCTTTCAAAGCATTCTTTGGGCAAACCGATTTTTATATTTTGCAATGGCTTTTTCTTGCTTTCAGATAGAGCGCTACTTTTGTTAATCGATTTCAAATAGTTCGGCACTTCCGCTGCCAATGTTGTGTGATCATATTTGTCCTGCCCAGCCAAAACACCCAGCACCAGAGCCGCATCGCAAACATTTTTAGTTAATGGGCCAATCGTATCAATAGAAGAAGCTAGAGGAAAAACACCAGCACGAGATATACGGCCATAAGTTACTTTTAATCCTACTACTCCGCAAAGAGCAGCTGGTTGTCTTATTGATCCGCCGGTATCAGTTCCTATGGCAAATGCACACATATTTGCCGCAACAGCTGCCGCCGAACCGCTTGATGAACCGCCAGAAACACATTTCAAATTATGCGGATTTTTTGTCGCCCCATAAGCTGAGTGCTCTCCAGAAGCACCCATAGCAAACTCATCACAATTTGTTTTACCTATCAAAATAGCGCCAGCCTCTTTTAATCGCGCAATTGCCGTTGCATCAGCTGGCGGCTTATAGCCTTTTAAAATCCTTGATCCGCCCGTTGATTCTATGCCAGCCGTTGCAAAAATATCCTTGGCTGCATATGGCACACCAGCAAGCAATCCAAGCTTCTTTTTCTTGGCAATTTTAGCATCAATTTCTTGAGCCGCAGCCAAAGCCTCCTTATGACAAACTGTAATAAACGCATTAATATCTTTGTCCTTTTTTTCAGTCACATTTAAATAAGCAGTTACAGCTTCAACCGCTGTAATTTCTTTATTCCTAATTTTCTCTGCCAGCTCAAGCGCCGATAAATTTGTTATTTCTAAATTCTGCATTATTTAAATTTCACGATTAAAAATCTCAATTCACTCACGATCAAATATTGGCTTAATCTTAATAAGGCCATCGCATTTAGATTGATTCGAAGTTGATAAAATCTCTTCCCGCGTGAACCGCCTCAAAACCTCATCCTCACGCAAGACATTTTCCAGACCTGTAACCTGCGACGTTGGCTCTACATTTTCAGTTGGCACCTCTGATAACTGCGCCACATAATCCAAAATATTTGATAATTGCGACCCAAACTTTTTTAACTCTCCTGGAGTAAACTCCAATCTCGCCAGCAAAGCCAATTTTTTGATTTCTTCTTGCGTAAGCATAATGCTGTAAATATCTAGAAACTAGATTGCATAGAAACAAAAAGATTGTACCAATTGCCTCTTTTTTGGTAAAATATAAACCGTAATATAAAGCTTTGTTCTTTAATTTACAGGCTGAATCAAATATATGGGGATGATACGGTCTCGACGGAGATCTATTTGCTTGTTTATGGCGATCCGGCTGGTCTGCCAAACGGCCGCGAACAACATGGTAGAGGCTATAAATGCCAACAAAATTTCAATTGGCGCACGTCTAGCCAATAGCAATAACTTTGCTTACGCTGGGCTCTACGCCTAATCACCCGAACTGCCCAAGTTGCGGTTCATGCTTTAAATATGATACTCGGTAGTATTTAAAGCATCAATTATCGAGTGTAGGGGCTGATTTCCACGAATTAGCTTTCGAAAATAAAGTGGACACTGATAGTTCATTTTTGCTTATTTTCTAGAATTCATCAGTTATTAAAATGAGATATGATCGTAGATGTAAATTCGCGAAATCTTCGGACTCGGGTTCGACTCCCGACATCTCCACCAAATGCACCTGAGCGCCCTGCTCGGGTGTTTTTGTAATGTCAAAAAGGGCTGTGGCAATGGGATTTGAGATGTTTCCAAAATATCAGACTCCTTCATGCGTATCTATTCCGGTTGTGGCGCTTTACTTTGATCCTCTATTTTTTCTGAACCAGCATCTTGAACTTTCGCCTCTTCTGTTTTTTGTGGTGTAGGAATTTCGTCTATAATCTCAAATACTAATTCGATGGGGACAACCCTCACCAGTCCTGTTTGTTCTGTAAATATTATCCTTGGTTCGCCCGTCTGCTGACTGATAGCAGCGTCGGAATAGGTTTCTCCAGAACTAATAACGCCAATCAATCCTGCGGAAGAATTACTCCCAGTATCTGTAATCGCTACTATTTCTGGTTTGTGAATAACCGGACCCCCGCTATTTCCTGGATAAGCAGAAGCGTCAATATAAAAGAAGCCGCCCGCTAACACTTCTTCATCAACTCTAGCAATTATACCTTGTCTTACAATGACAAAATTTCTCGCTTTACCGCTTATACTCATCGGAAATCCAAGAACAAATAATCCATCTCCCGTTGCAATATTTTTCGTTGCGAATTCTTTAGCATAGAATAAATCATTTCCTTGAAAAAAGTAATAATTTATTTCTGCTTCATCCACTATCGTAGCATTAATGGGGAGGACTGCCAAATCAACCTTTTCATCCTTGTGCATTAACCAAAGGGGGCTACCGTCATCTTTCAGTAAACTTACTTTAAAGTAGTGACTTTTATTATCCAGGGTGTTGAATCTAAAAAATACTTCTCGAAGAAATTCTTTCGTTTTTTGGTTTTGATAGACATGTTTATTAGTCACGACAAATAGCCTATAAAGCGGTCCTTTGTCATTACTTTTTCCGGTTTGCTTGCCAACTAAAAAACCCGTAGCAACGGAGATTTTTTGCAACACACCTTTTTCGTCCTTATCCTCTACTTCAATTGATACGACTGAATTTAAATAATGTGGTGGTATTAATGACATAATATTTGAATTATTCTTCCCAAAGCTTAGCAATAGCATCTTTGGTTTTTTGGTCGTAAATATCGATCAGCTTTTTGGCGGACTGCACGAGGACGCGCTCGGCTTCGATTTTTTCTACGATTTGCTTTTGGGTGGCGAGAGGTGGGAGAGGGATTTCAAGATTTTTAACAAATGACAGATTTGCCATCTTAAAACCACCATCACCTAATCGCATAAAAACGTCATACAAGGTTTGGCTCATTAAATACAAATAGACCGAATCCAATTGTTCCAAATTTTTCGGATACAATCCTGCAACATTTTGATTCGTAGTCGCTTTAAATGTAATAAACGCAGTTTTTCCAATAGTCGCACCGACCAAAGCGATCAGCGTAGAATTTTCTATAAGCCACTTTGCGGAAGAATTCTCAAGACCTTCTTTTGTAATAAATGTTTTTGCTTCTGTAACGATTTCATCCTTGCAAACCTCAGACTTAAGCCAAGGAACATCTCCGTCTTTGTAGTAACTGACTTCCCCTGTGGGTGGAGTTCCGCCAGATTTTATCTCGCACGCTTCTCCCAACCTTACCTTCTCCCACTCCGGATCAATGTCGATTTTGGGTTTCCAACTTTCAGCGATTTGTTTGACGCCGGCGATGATGCCCGCGTAGCCGTCCAGCTCCGCCACAATTTGCTCTTGGATTTTTAGAGGCGGGAGAGGAATTTTGATTGTTTTTAAGTCTTTCGGATAAACATGCGGTTGCCCGCCACCTTGCTGAAATTCATATATGTCATCTTGTTTAGCTTTTAGTACACTAAAAATGTATCTAGTGCTTACTAGACTTGCGTCTTTTGTTTGTATAGTTGAACAATCAGAAGCAAAAATTGGGATTGTAAAATAATTTACAAAACCAGCATATGCGCCAGACGCACTAACAGTAATAACATCTCCCTCTCTGTTTGATTCACTGTGATAATAAGCAGGTTCTTGTCCGCCAGCAATGACAGGAATGTTTCCTGGCTTTGTATCTTTTTTTGTTATTGCTGACCCTTTTAATATTTCCGCAACGTCCCCCAATTCCACCATCGGCCATTTGGCGTTGGTGTAATCGGTTGCTAGGCGATAGCGATCGCCCGAAAGATTGTAGTCGCCATTTTCGGCAATTTTGGATTTTTCTACATACACCGCCAGCTTGTTTTCTACCTTTTCACCCGTGTTCCATTTGTTCAAAATATCCAAAGCCGTCGGTAAATCATTTTTTGTGCTGATTCTTCTTTGCGCACCAAGATCGAATCCATCATTCTCTATTTTTACAAACAAAATTTCCTGGCTTATTTTTGCTTGTTCGTTATTGAAAAGCAAAATGCTCGTTTTCACTCCGCTATACGGCGCAAATACGCCCGACGGCAAACTGACCACGGCATAGAGGCCGTCTTCCACGAGATTTTTGCGAAGCTGTTTATGAGCTATGCCTGATTGAAAAATAATCCCTTCTGGCACAATGATACCAGCACGACCTTTGGGTCGCAGGTGGTTCATGATGTAATCTACAAACAGCACTTCACTGCGACTGGATGGAATACTGAATCTGCTATGCGGTTTGATACCGCCTTTTGGCGACATAAACGGCGGATTGGCGAGAATCACATCAAACTTATCATTCCAACGTTCTTCGCTGGAAAGCGAGTCATATTGAAAAATTTTTGGATTTTTGAATTGGTGCAGATACATATTAACCTGTGCGATACGCACCATGGTCGGATCTATGTCGTAGCCTTCAAAATTCGCTATTAATTTCTTGCGTTCGTCTGGGGTAAGTGGTTTTTCTTTTTTCTTTGGGTCGTCTTTGCCGTCATGCTGTTCCAAGATATGTGTATATGAGCTAACCAAAAATCCGCCTGTTCCACAAGCAGGGTCTAACACTTTGTCATCTTTAGCTGGGTTCACAACATCCACGATGAAATCAATAATATGGCGAGGCGTGCGGAATTGACCGGCATCGCCTTGAGATGACATTATGGAAAGCAGATATTCGTAAGCATTGCCAAGCTCCTCAGGATGCGAGTAATCAAAATAATCAATTTCTTTGAGAAAAAGTCCAAGTGTTTCTGGTGATCGATACGGCAAAAAAGCGGATTTAAAAATCCCGCGGAAAAGCTCCGGCAGTTGTTTAGCTTGGGAGAATTTGATTAGTGCCTCGGAATAAAGATTCATGCGCTCTTGGTTGCCCATGCGCGGATCCATCAGGCGAGTCCAGGCGTATTTCTCGAGATCGCCAGTGAAAAATGTCGGTTTCCCGCCGATTTTAATCACTGACTGATCCATGTCATCCATAAATTTATAGATGAGCGCGTTGGTGATCTGGTCGATTTGCGAAGTCGGGTTTGGCACCACGCCAACCAAAACTTGGCGGGCGGAATCAATATGTCGTTTGGTGTCGGTATTCATATTAATTTAGTTTAAAGATTTTGGAGATTTTTTCTTTGGTAAATAGTTAAGCTTGGAAACAACTGGTCTTCCAATTTCTTTTTCCAGTTGTTCTTTGGCAATACCAGCAATTCTTCCTCCTCTCTTGGCATCTTGCCTAAGCTTTGAAACACCTTTGGAGTTTTCAATTTTATGAATCTCTGCGGTTGACCTTTCTCCAAGCATTGTAAAAATTAATTCAAAGTCGTCCATGTGATCCCTTAGGTTTTCTCGTTTTAATCCTTTTACCTTCTTGTATTCGCTCGGAGTAATGCCGAAGGTTGCTTTGGATATTTCTGCTGTCAAAATTTCATAATCTTTATTCTCTCTTGCTCCTCGTTTTTGCCATTCATCAGTGAGTTCCTCATGGATGGCAATGCCGCGCATTCTTTTTTCTATCCAATCATCAGGATAACCTTTGAGTTTGTAAAGCATTCTTGTTCGCTTGGTGGCAAGTTCTGGGTTTTCTATTTCCTGCACCCGCTCAAAGCCAACCTTTGCCAGCCACCTTTTAAATGGCTCGGCTTTTGGCGATGGAATTGATTGAATAATTCGAAAAATTCCTTCGGTGTCAGCGCAGTCAGTTTCGCGTATTTTGCCGTCTTCTGCTGGCAATTTCAACTGTCTACAAATTGTAGATGGTTGAAATTCTTCTTCATTTTGGACTCGGGCTTTCATCGCTGTCCAGTATTTACTTGGTTGACTGCTATCTGTAAGTGCTTCAATAACATCAATTGCCGAAAACCACCACTCATTTTGAAAGAGTATTTTTCGGATTTTTTTACCTTTAAATAAGGCAATTTTTGTTGTTTCCATATTTTTACAAATTTGTTAGATGATAAGCATAATCATGAATGTATTGTGGAATAGTCTGTCTAAATCCGTTGCA
>JAPLVM010000085.1 GCA_026397115.1 Patescibacteria group bacterium | reverse complement strand
ATAAGGGTACAGAACCTTTATATGACGAAGGCTTTGTGAAATAATAAAACGGAATGGCAGAGCATAAATGATTAACTAATATAAAAATCCAAACAAAAAATCAGCAATTGGCTAAAATGAGGACATAAAATTCATTAAATCTGATTTTGTTCACCAATCTAAACCCAGAGCAAATAAACGCAGTAAAGCATATTAATGGCCCGTTGCTTATTATTGCTGGTGCAGGATCGGGCAAAACCCGTACTCTCACCCACAGGATTTCCTATCTAATCAAAGAATGCGGAGTTGATCCATGGCATATTTTAGCTGTTACTTTTACGAACAAAGCCGCAGGAGAAATGAAAGAACGCGTTGAAGCATTACTTAGCAGGAAAACTGCAAAGTATAGATTTATTCCTGATCTGTCAGAAGCGCCACTCATTTGTACATTTCACTCTTTTGGCGTACGTTTACTCAGGGAGGAAGGCCAAGCTATTGGCATTGCCAAGAAGTTTGTTATTTATGATGCAAGTGATGCAAGGTCTGCAATCAAAAAAGCAGCAATCGAGGCGGATGTAGACATTGAAAGATATAATCCAAAGTTTTTGCAGTGGGCAATCTCTGGCGCAAAGAATGATAATCTTGAGCCATTGGAGTTTGCAGGAAAGATACGCGGTGATTTACCTTTAGAGCAAGCTGCCAAAACTTACATGGTTTATCAAAAGAAGCTCATGGCTGCAGGGGCCCTAGACTTTGATGATTTACTGTTACAGTCAGTGAGGCTGTTCAAAAAACATCCAGAAATATTGATGAAGTATCAGGAGCGTTTTCAGTATCTACTTGTTGATGAGTATCAAGATACGAACAAGGTGCAATATGAGTTGATATCAATGCTTGCGAGTAAATATCGCAATCTATGTGTTGTTGGCGATGATGATCAGTCTATTTATGCGTGGCGTGGAGCTGATATCCGCAATATTTTGGAATTTGAGAAAGACTTTAATGATGCACGAGTTATTAAGCTTGAGCAAAACTACCGTTCTACCTCGCATATTTTAAATGCGGCACACGCTGTTATTTCGAAAAATACAAATCGTAAAGATAAGAAGCTTTGGACAGAGAGGGGACTTGGCAATCAGGTGACTATTGTTGAGGCTTATTCTGGGCGTGACGAGGCTTTCAAAATAGTGCATGAAATAGAAAGCATTGTTCGAAATGGCATGCCAAATAGCGTTTTATCAAGTTCAAATTTGTCTGATATCGCAGTCTTGTATCGCACAAACGCGCAGTCAAGAGTTTTGGAAGAAGCCTTTTTGGACGCAGGCATTCCATACAAGATTGTCGGAGGTACGCGCTTTTATGAACGCAAGGAAATCAAAGATATCTTGGCTTATCTGAAGGTCTTGGCTAATCCGCTTGATGATGTTTCTTTATCACGCATTATAAATGTTCCGCCGCGCAAGGTTGGGGCAGTAACCTTGGACAAACTAAATGCCTTCAGTATTTTTAATGAAGTCCCACTTCACGATGTATTGGCTCGTTTGGATGAAGTTGATCTAAGCCCTTTAGCCGGCAATGCTTTGGCAAATTTTTACAATTTGCTGAAAGAGCTAAGGCAATCTTTAGAAAATATAACGCTTTCAGGTTTTTTGCGTCTTGTAATCGATAAGGTTGGCTATGACAGGTTTCTGCTTGATGGCTCTGAAGAAGGCGAAGAACGCTATGAAAACATAATGGAGCTTTTATCTGTCTCTAAACGCTACGATGAAATGCAAGCTGATACAGCCTTACAAGCGTTCTTAGAAGAAGTTGCTTTGGTTACTGATCTTGATACTCTTGCTGATAATGGTTCGGCTGTAGCACTTATGACTATTCACTCTGCTAAAGGACTTGAGTTTCCAGTTGTCTTTATTTCTGGCATGGAAGAAGACTTGTTTCCGCATACAATGGCTAAAGATAATAGCCAAGACATAGAAGAAGAAAGGCGCTTATGTTATGTAGGCATGACTCGTGCAATGGACAAGCTGTTTTTGTGCTACGCAAAAGAAAGGCTAATTTTCGGGCAGTCTATGGTTCAGCGGCCAAGTAGATTTTTAGACGAGATTCCAGAAGAATATTTGAATGGCGATTTATCTGGTGGGACTGCTGGTACGGGCACCCCTTGTGGTGCCCCTGTATTAAATGACAATTGGTGCGATGATATACAATATACAGCTTCTGAAGATCTGGTTTTGCCTGATTTTGAGATTGGGGAGATTGTTATGCATGATGTTTTTGGAAATGGTGTAATAAGAGAAATTATTGGCAGGGTTGCAACTGTTGATTTTGGACCTAAAAATGGTGTTAAAAAGATGCTGGCAGAGAAATTAAGGCGGGTGTCGTAGTTGTATTGCCATCGTAGTGTATTGCCATCGTAGTGTATTGCCATCGTAGTGTATTGCCATGGCAATACACTACGTATGTATAATCAGGCGGCGGGTTAAAACCCGCCGGTATCGTTTTCAGCAAGGGAATATAATAAGGTCAAGATAACCAACCCTTGATAACAACAGGTTTTAACATACGTAGAGACGCGCTATAGCGCGTCTCTACAACCTTAATACCCCTCCTAACCTCCCCTAAAATAGGGGAGGAACAGATACCCTACCATCAAGACCTTTTCAAAAGGTTGATGACATAGCCTATGGCACCAACCTGCCCCGCAAGTCTTTGATATAACCTATTGCTTGGACTTGCCCCTCAGGCATAGGCACTAACCTCTTACCAATTCTTGCCCCGCAAGTCTTTGATATAGGTTAATACCCAAACTTGCCCCGCAAGTTGCTGATATAGATTAACGTAAGCTGAAAAAATTCATGTCATTCTGAGCCGGTATTTTTAGGCGTCAGCAGTGTAATCGTAGGGCGTTGCCATGGCAACGCCCTACGATTTATATCCCCCAAGCCAATATTGCCGCTATTACCAGATATAATGAAAACCAGCGTAACGGCACTTTCGGCAATATACGCAAAAACCACCATATTGCGGCAAGACCACTTACAAGCGCGGCAATAAAGCCAACGCTTGTTTCAAATATAGGTATTTGCCTTGATGTTAAAATCTCTGGCGCAGTTAGTAGCGTTGCCCCAAATATAGCAATCATGCCAAGCAAGAAACTAAAACGCGCAGATGAATATTTATCCAATCCGGTTATTACGCCTCCTGTTAGCGTAGCCCCTGATCTTGAAATACCTGGCACAATGGCAATTGCTTGAAACAAGCCTATTATTAGGGCTTTCCACCACTTCATGCCATCGCTAGGCAATGTTCTTAGTTTTCTAACTAAATAATCAGTTAGGATCAAAAGCAAAGCAGTAATAACCATCATAACAGATACAAAGTGTGTTGATCTTGTATATGTTTCAAGCCAGTCCTTGCCAAATAATCCAATTATAATTGCGGGTAATGTAGCAAGAAATAGGGGAATAATCAGTCTCTTCCATTTGGCGGGATTTATTAGATCGCGAAATAGCTGAATAATGTCATGGTAAAAGTAAATAAGCAGGGCAAAGAATGTGCCTGCGTGCACAGCTATGTCAAAAGTAAGCATGCGAGTCATGTCTAGACCAAGTAGTTTTTCCAGGATGATTAAATGACCTGATGATGATATTGGTAGAAATTCGGCAAGTCCTTGAATTATACCGAGGAATATTGTTTGCAGGTATTGCACAGGCTTGAATAAAATAGCTGATTCGTGATCAATTGTATCAGGTTTTGGTTATTGCGCGAATATCAAGGTAAGTCGTTCTCATTAGCAAGGAGTTTCCGCTAGCAAGGGGTTGCAACCCCTTGCTATTCCAGCAATTCATCTCTGGGATTGCAGAGCGAAGCGATAAATAAACCTAAGTGAATACTCATGTAGATTCTTCGCCTGAAAATACCGGCTCAGAATGACGAAGCTTTTATAAATAGCTAAGGCCTCGTTTGCTATTCATAAGTCTAAGCATTCTCATTTTTAGCCGTATATGTATATGGATTTTCCTTATCCTTAGCAAGCTCTTTCCACTCATTTCCCTCTCTTACAAAGGCCTGAACCTCATCGCCATTAACCTTAAAAGCTACATTTCCAATACCCTTGCCTGATATGCGGATGTCAGTAGTCTTATCAAAGTAACCAGCATTTGCAGCCATTTTATCAGCCTTTTCCTGTGCTTTTTCAAAGCTTAATCCACGTTCTTTTATAAGCTGTTTGCGTATTATTCTAACGATACTATTGTCGTGCTTGGTCGCGCCAGCAATTGATTCTGGCGGCATTTCAATTGAAGTAGAGACTGTTGGGACAGGCGGCGGATTTTGCATTATTCCAGGGGAGGTGACTTTGGGTTGAGTACTTGGTAAGGGCGTAGTGCTTGCAAAAGGCGATGTCGGCTTAGATGATGAATCTGCCGAATATCCGTCTAGGCTGGTAATGTCTTTTGGCGATAATTCTGGTACTGACTGATTATTCAGATGCGAGATTGGAAGATTCAAATCTTTGGCATTTGGGCTGACAGAATTTAAATAATTCCTACCCTCTGGCATCATTTGGATATTGACATTTGGCCTCTCTTCATCGGATATTCCACCAAACACCTTATGCGATAAATCATGAGCCTTATCTTTTACAATATCTTTCGCTTCCCTCATTGATTCAAGTAATCTTCTAAAATTACCCGAAGCAAGATCTTCCGCAACCCCAGCAGATAGAAAACGCTCTAGCGCATAGCTTCCAGCAGCTAATCCAAAAACAAATCCAAATTGCTTTACAGCGCCACGATATGCTTTTTCTTTGAATCCTTTTTCGCCTCCTCGATTTTCATCACCCCATTTGGCGTTTATGTTTGCCTTGCATAGCTCACTGCCAATCTTCGCTATGTACACAAGACCTCTTCTCCCAAACATAGCTACTCCGCCCGCGACAATCGGCGCAATTGTCCCGCCCATTACAATAGCAGTTCCACTTGCAGCTGCAAAACCTGCTATGCGTCCATAATGAGCAACAGGTTTAAGTATGTTTTTTATGATCATTGTTCTATGCATGAGCTTTTTCGCGAAACCTGCAATGCCTACATGTTCGCCCGACGCTACTTCAGTAGATTTTATCAACCGGTCTTTTTCCTCTATCAAAATATTCTTTCTAGCTTCAGCGATACTTTGACCTAACCTGCCTGCATTTTCTATCTTGTCTATCTTTTTATTAAGTGCCTTGACTCTGTCTTCACCAAGATACTTAAATACTTTATTTCCCGTGTTTTCTACAGTAGATTTAGCTGTTTTTATTGGATTTACGATAATCCTTTCTCTAGCGGCTGAAGCAAAATCGGCAGCTTTCCGAGCTTTCTCTTTAAGCCAATCAGTCTTATCTTTGGCAAAATCAACG
>JAPLVM010000018.1 GCA_026397115.1 Patescibacteria group bacterium | reverse complement strand
GCAATAAGCTCCAGATCATATTCGCGCTCAAGTCTTTCTTGTACAATTTCCATATGTAATAGACCCAAAAATCCAACGCGGAATCCAAAACCAAGTGCTTGTGAGCTTTCTGGTTCAAAGCTCAGGGAGGCGTCGTTTAATGATAATTTATCGAGAGCGTCGCGTAGGTTTTCATATTCGGATGAATCTATCGTGAAAAGCCCAGCATAGACCATTGGCGTAACTTTTTTATATCCTGGTAGGGCTAATCCTGGATTTCGTGCGCTGGTTATTGTGTCGCCAACCCTAACATCATGAATATCTTTTGCCCCAGTAACAAGATAGCCAACCTCGCCTACATCTAGCAGCTGCTGTTTACTTCGAGCTGGTAGCAAATATCCAAGCTCTGTAGTTTCAAGTTCTTTTTTCGTGCCGCAGAAAAGTACTTTTTCGTGATCATTAAACCTTCCATTAAAAACTCTCACCAAAGCAATAACACCTTGGTAAGAATCATAAAAAGAATCAAAAATTAAAGCTAACGCAGTTGATTTATTTAGGTCAGTTTTGGTTTTTGCATATTGCTTATATGAAGTATTTAGGCTTGGATCCGGCACTTTTTCACAAATTGCATCTAAAATTTCAGAGACGCCAGCTCCGGTTTTGGCTGAGCATCTTAAAATCTCTGATTTTTTAAAACCAAATAAATCAATCATTTCTCGCTCAACTTTGTCTGGGTCAGCAACAGATAAATCAATCTTGTTAATAACAGGAATAATTTCAAGACCTTGCTCTATGGCTAGATGCACATTTGATAAAGTCTGCGCCTCAATACCTTGTGATGCATCAACAACCAAAACTGCACCTTCACAAGCTGCCAAGGAACGCGAAACCTCATATTGGAAATCAACGTGCCCAGGAGTATCAATCAGATTCAAAATAAAGCGGCGAGATCTTTTAATTGCAATTTTTTGATTTAATTCATTTAATTCAGGATTGGCATCTGGAGCATGCCAAATCATTCTCGCAGGCTGTAATTTTATTGTAATACCACGCTCTTGTTCCAGATCCATGGTGTCTAGAATTTGTGAATGGGTCATTTCTCTTTCTGACATAGTACCAGTAATCTCGAGAAAACGATCAGCCAAAGTTGATTTTCCGTGGTCAATATGCGCGATAATACAGAAATTACGAATATTCATAGCAAACCTCAATTACGAATAAAAATAGAATAGAACTGATGCCCAAAGATAATAACTAATTTTTTAGATACTGTCATACTAATCCATGGCAAAAATATTCTAATTCTTTGCGTCATGGCTACTTTCTTGATACAATTTATCCGCATAAGAACATGATATCTTAATTTTCTACTCATATGGCTGAACCACAGGATAAAAAACCATTTTCCTCTAAAAAGATTAAGGCTGACAGCGCTGAAAAAGATAAGTCGCCTATTAAAAAGTCAGATGATCTAAGCAAAGAAGATACATTATTTTCAGATACAATTAAGCCTGTGCCTGAGCCTGAAAATACTGTTTTAACTCAGGAATCATCAGCCGCAGAAGAAAAAGCAGTTTTAGCCGATGAATCCAGCGAGCCTGAATCTCAAGAAGAAGATCAGAATTCGAAAAATAACGATGTGCCAGATATCTCGGCAAGCGGTATATTGCCGCGTGAAATTTCCAATGAAATGGAAAAGTCTTATTTGGATTATGCGATGAGCGTTATTGTTGCGCGTGCGTTGCCAGATGTCCGTGATGGTCTTAAGCCTGTCCACCGTCGCATTGTTTATGCGATGAAAGACTTGGGATTATCCAAGTCTGCAAAATTTCGCAAATCAGCCCTAGTTGTTGGAGAGGTGCTTGGTAAGTACCATCCACATGGTGATAAAGCGGTTTACGACTCAATGGTACGTTTGGCCCAGAATTGGTCTTTACGCTATACGCTCGTTGACGGGCAAGGCAACTTTGGTTCAGTTGATGGAGATGGACCCGCAGCAATGAGATATACAGAAGCCAGATTGGAAAGAATCGCAGATGAGCTTGTTGCAGATATTGATAAAAATACAGTTGAATGGACAGACAATTATGACGCAACCAAGAAAGAACCTAGGGTACTTCCGACCAAAATTCCGCAGCTTTTAATCAATGGCGTAACAGGCATTGCCGTTGGTATGGCTACAAATATTCCACCGCACAATTTAGGTGAGGTTATAGATGGATGTATAAATGTCCTAGATAATCCTGACTGTGAAATTGATGAATTGATGAGGTTTATAAAAGGACAAGATTTTCCAACCGGCGCTGAAATTCATGGCATTAGCGGAATTCGCGATGCCTATACTACAGGACGCGGACGAGTATTACAGCGAGCTGTAACGCAAATGGAAGAAGTAAAAGGCGGCCGTTTCGACATAATTGTTACAGAAATTCCTTACATGGTTAATAAATCTGTTTTAGTCGAGAAAATTGCCGAGCTAACAATCAATAAAGAAATTGATGGCATTAAAAATATTCGCGATGAATCTAACCGTGAAGGCATGCGCGTTGTGATTGAACTTAAAAAAGACGCTTATCCACAGAAAATTTTAAATCAACTATACAAACATACTGATCTGCAAAAAGCATTTCATTGTAACATGATTGCTTTGATAGACAATGGCTTACAGCCAAAACTTTTGAATTTGAAAGAGCTTATAGAATACTTTTTACTACACAGAAAAGATGTCACTATAAAGAGAATTCAATGGGAACTTGATCAAGCTAAGGCTCGCGTACATATTTTAGAAGGACTCAAAATAGCTTTAGATCATATTGACGAAGTCATAGAGACAATCAAAGCAAGTAAAACAAAGGAAGATGCTGCGACAAACCTGATAAAAAAGTTTAATTTAACTGAAATTCAAGCACAGGCAATTTTGGAAATACGTTTGCAAACGCTTGCTGCAATGGAAACGCAAAAGATCACAGATGAATTGGCAGAAAAATTAAAGTTTATTGCTGAGTGCCAAGCAACTTTAGCTGATGAAAAGAAAATTGTATCTGTCGTGCGTAATGAGCTGGCTGAAATTAAGACTAAATATAATGATGAACGTCGCACTAAAATATTTGCAAATGAACTTGGCGAAATGTGTGCCGAAGACACAATTGTAAATGAGCCTGTAATTGTAACAATTTCGCGTGAAAATTATATTAAACGCATGCCACCAACAACTTTTAAAGTTCAAGGACGTGGTGGAAAAGGCATAAAAGGCGCTGGAACAAAGGATGAAGATCTGATTGTTAAAGTTATAGTAACAAATACTCATGACTGGATTTACTTTTTTACTGATCGAGGTCGGGTATTTCGACAAAAAGTTTATGATTTACCGATTGCGTCTAGAATAGCTAAAGGTACAGCTATTGTGAATTTGCTGAATTTAGCACCTGAAGAAAAAGTAACAGCAATTTTCTGTCGTGATAAAACCGCTGATAGCAAAGGATATTTCTTTATGGCAACAGAACATGGAGTTGTGAAAAAGACAGCTTTGGCTGATTTTGCAAATATTAGGCAAAATGGCTTAATTGCTTTGAAGATTAAAGAAGGAGATAGGCTTGGTTGGGTAAGATGGACATCTGGTAACGATGAAATCTTTTTAATCTCACAAAATGGCCAATCAATACGTTTTCCTGAGGTAAACGTGAGATTTATGGGCAGAACAGCTGCTGGAGTACATGGCATCAGATTAAAAGGAAATGATAAAGTCATAGAATGCGCTGCTTTAAGCCAAGAAAGTATTAATCAAGCCTTTTTACTCACGATTTCTTCTTTGGGATATGGTAAATGCACTACAGTTGCAGACTATAGAATTCAAGGTCGAGGCGGCTCAGGAATTAAAACTGCAAACGTAACAGAAAAAACAGGTCTGATTGTTGGGGCACGTATTTTAACTGACAAAGCAGGGGATTTACTTATGATTTCTGCTCATGGTATTTGCATTAGAACTACAATTTCTTCAGTGCCAGATCTCGGACGATCAACCCAAGGAGTAAGAATGATGCGCATGAACAAAGAAGATGCTGTGGCTTCAATGACAGTTTTAGATGATGCAGAGGTAGAAGAAGACGATTAATTATATTGATAGCTACTTCCTAAATTCGTGAAATTTAGAATTTACAATTTTGGATTTTGAAAGAACTTTGAACTCCTGTTGCTTTTCGTTTGATTAAACATTTTTGTTTAACTATCATTACCAGCATCTGATAACCGACAATTTATAATCTAATTATCATGTCTGAAACAACATTTGAGTCAACTCATTTTATAATTCACGGACCAACGAAAATGTCTGGTGAAATTACTGCTAATGGCGCGAAAAATTCAGCGCTGGCATTAACCATGGCTGCTTTGATGACTACTGGCCGAACTGTTTTAAAAAATATACCAAAAATAGAAGAGCTTAAGCGTTTTGCAGAGATTTTTGAGTCAATAGGCGCGAAAATCGTTCATGAAGACGACAGCGTTCTAATCGATGTGCCAGCAAAGCTTAGTTTGAATAAAATGAATTTCGAGGCGGCTAAACGTACGCGTGCCGCACTCATGCTGATGGGAGCTTTGGCAGCACGTGAGAAAAAGTTCAAAGTACCATTTTCAGGAGGTTGCAGATTAGGTAGAAGAACCGTACGTCCGCATATTTATGCTCTGGAAAATTTAGGTGTCAAAATTGATATAAAGGACGATTGCTATGAAATTGACGCAACAAAATTAAAAGGCGCAGAAGTCATTATGTATGAGGCTGGTGACACGCCGACTGAAAATGCGATTATGGCAGCTGTAATGGCCCCAGGACAAACTATAATTAGATATGCTTCGGCTAACTATCAAGTGCAAGATTTATGCTATTTTTTAAATGCAATGGGAGCTAAGATTTCTGGAATAGGCACCACGGTTTTGTCTATCGAAGGCGTAAAAAAATTAAAACCAATCACTTATCATATTATTAATGATCCGATTGAGGCCATGTCTTTTATTGCAATGGCAGCTACTACAAATTCAGAAATCACAATTAAGGGCATTCCAAAAAGCTTTTTGGAGCTAGAGTTGGAAAAGCTCAAAAGAATGAATTGGAAATATAAAATTATTCGCAAGTATAAAAGTCCGTCAGGTAATTTTGATTTTATTGATATTTGTACGAAAAAGTCTAAGCTCATAGCTTCACCGGAAAAATTGCATGCTCAGCCTTATCCAGGGCTTAACATGGATAATCTTCCGGTATTTGCTCCAATATGCACGCAAGCTAAAGGAACTACTCTTATTCATGATTGG
>JAPLVM010000075.1 GCA_026397115.1 Patescibacteria group bacterium | reverse complement strand
ACCTCCGCGATAACATCCCGCCGCAGGGAGCGATCGCCTTCGCCGGCCGCGGCCACCTGTCCTCGCTCGACGACCTGGAAAAGGACTATATCGTCTATCTCCTGAAGGTGGCCAAGGGGAACCTGCGCCAGACGGCCAAGATCCTGGGCATCTCGCGGACGACGCTCTACAACAAGCTGGCCAAGTACAAGATCCGGAACTGAGGGACGCCGACGGTCGTCAGGCGGCCGGAGGGGCGGCCTTCCTCGTACTCTTGTCCTGATACATCTTCCTGTCGGCCGAGGTGATGAGTTCAGCGAGGGAGCAGGGCTTGTCCGGGTCATAGCGGGCGGTCCCCAAGCTGAAGGAAACGGAATATTCCTGCCCCGGACGGGAGTTTCGCGCCGCGATCTTCTCCCGGAGCCTGCGGGCCAGGGTCATCGTCTTCCCTTCGGCGACGTCGATGGCCAGGACGGCGAACTCGTCCCCGCCAAGGCGGGCGATGATGTCGGAATCGCGGAAGGCGTCCCGGATTATGGCGGCGACCTCGACCAGCACGGCGTCCCCTTCGTCGTGGCCGTAGGTGTCGTAAAAGAAATTGTTAGGCTGAGCCTACCTTCTAGGCGAAGTAGGGACAATCCTAGGATTGTCCCTACTTCTGCTACTAGAATTGTCCCTGCTGCCAATATCACCAGCAAATGCGACTCAGAATGACCAAGATCATCACTCAACCCCAAGGTCTTGTAAAACCTTATTGAGTCGTGCTTGGTTTAAATTCGGAAAATTGTGTTTGATGAGATCAAGGACTTGGATCTTCATGAGGCGAGCATAGTAAGAATTAGATTTCATGAGTGAGCCATGATTTCCTTCACCGACTATTTTGCCTTTTTTCATGACAAAGATTCTATCTGCGCCAATGACTGTAGATAGTCTGTGAGCAATGAGAATAGTAGTTCGGCCTTTGGAGGCCGCCATGATTGCTTTGTGAATTTCGCTTTCCGATTCTACGTCTAAAGATGAGGTGGCTTCGTCAAAAATAAGAATCTTTGGATTCTTAATCATGGCACGAGCAATGGAGACTCTTTGTTTTTCACCTCCGGAAAGTTTTACACCGTTTTCGCCAATTAAAGTTTCAAATTTCTTATCCAGACGAGAGTAAAACTTATCAATGCGGGCGAGCTTGGCGACAGCTTCGAGCTGCTTATTTGTAACGTCTTGCCTTGAAGATAATCCATAGACAATGTTCTGTCTTAAAGTCGTGTCAAAAAGTTTTACTTCTTGAGATACAGCGCCGATTTTACGAAGATAATTTTTCAAATCAATGTCTTTCAAGTTGTGTCCATCAATAAAAATCTGTCCGCGATCTGGATCGTAAAATCTCTGGAGCAAACGAATTACTGTGGTTTTGCCTGAACCTGATTCACCGACAAAAGCTACTGTTTCTCCGGCTTTGATATGAAAAGAAGCGTTGCTGAGAGCTGATTTACCTTTTTCATAGCGAAAATGCACGTTGCGAAATTCTATGTCTCCGCAGAGATCAAACTCTAATGGATTTTTTGGACTTGTAATGGCTGGTGGTACTTCCATAATTTCTAGCAAATTGCGTACTGGCTCATAGGCAGAAATAACATTGCGCAGCGTGCTTGCCATCTGCTTCATCTCACCGTTCAGGCTCTCGATCCACATAAGAGCGGCAACCAAAGAACCAGCCGTACTCATTCCTTTCCCAATCATTAAAAGCCCAACAAAAACTACTGCAGCAAAAACTACCGTAAGCCCATTAGAACGGAAAAAACTCATCAGAGCAACCTTGTTCCAGGTTGAGCAGATCATCTTCCAAATATCAACGAGTTTGCGAACAACTATGCCTCGTTCGCGTGCTTCAGCTGCATTCTGTTTGACTAGGTCAACGTTGTGAAACAGTTCCCATTGATATTTACCGAAGCGACGGTGTTTATATTCAATTTTTCTTGTTCTCGGCACAGCCCAATGAATTACTCCCCAGGCGAATAAAATAATTTGCAGCATGAGCACTATCGCACACATTCCATATACCCAGCCAACAGTAAAAAGAAGAACTAAATAAAATATAATAGACAATAACGAGTGTCCAAAATCAAAAAACACCAAATTTAAAAGCTGATTAAGGGCTTCCATACCGCGATTGATTGCTGTTGTTTTAATGCCGGTGTTTTCATTTGTATATTGGCCAACGGAAAATCCGAGCACTTTTCTCATGACATAATCTTCAATCAATTTCTGTACAATGCTTGATAGCTTTAAACCGGAAGTCCATGTAAACATGGCTGTTGTGGATGCGACAAGCCGAACCGCTACCATTGCACAAAGCCACAAGATTAGAATATGAAATTTTTGTCCGTTAAAAATGCCATCAACAATATATTTTGTGAAAATAGGATGGACTGACCAGCCCGCCAGGGTAATGGCGCTTACCAATCCAAGCCATAGTCCATGCTTTTTCGCAGGACGAATAATCGCCCACAATTTGGAGGCAAATTCTCGAACCGACATTTTTGATGTATTCTCTAGCATATCGCTTTCCTGACAAGTGATAACTAATAACTGACCGCTTAATATTAACGTGTCCATTTTCGTGCAAAAAACTCGGTCGGTCAAGGAATTACCTATCTTGGACAAAACTTTTGCATCAAGCAAAACAAAACGCTAAAATCACTTTGTAAAAAAATATGTTCTTAAACTATTTTAAAAAATGAAATTCAATACATTCTTTTCCGAGTTGCAGTTTGGCAAAAATGAAAATTCTTATTTCAAAAATTTTCAATATTCGCCGGCTGACGAGGAAGAGCGTCAATTTGGTGAGCTTTTTATGACAGTTGAAATTTTGAATAATCCTGGAGGCGCGGAAGCTGTAGCAGCAGAAATGTTTGCGAGATTGCAGGATGTATATTATGCACATCTTGGAGACGATAGTTACTCGTCATTTGAAACTGCGCTGAGAGAAGTAAATGGCGCTCTTACTGATATGCTTGAGCGGTCACCGCAAAAATGGCTTGGCCGCATCAATGCTGTTACTGCTATCCGCTCTGAGCAGGACTTGCACTTGTCGCAAACAGGTGTTGCTGAAGCTTATTTGCTTCGAGCTGGTAAGCTCGTGCGCATATCAGAAAACTCGGGCGAGCAAGGCGAGGATGCAAAGGAAAATCAAGGCAAGGTTAATACATTTGTAAATATTTCATCTGGCGAAGTAGCAAATAATGACCAGCTGATTTTTGCTACAGAGCGTTTATTAAAAGTGATTTCCCAAGACGCGATTGAAAGAATTTTCAATCGCGACAAAGGCATGAACTTTTTGGCGACTTTGCAGGAAAAGATAGTTTTGGGTGAAGATCAATCACTTAGCCTTGCTTTTGTTTCAGTGTTACGCGATGAAAAGGAAGAAGAACTGGCAAAATCACAGGTTTATTCAGAAAAAGATGATGATGAAAATGCTGCGTATGCAAATGAGAGTAGTGGAGCAACTGTTAGACTGTCTAGAACTGCTGGCGCTGGCAAAAAATTTATGTTTTGGCTAAAAAATGATTTGCCTGCTGGTATTGGCAAATTAAAAAACGTCAAAGAAACTTTGTCTGATTGGTCTGATTCAATCCGGAGAAATACTGATAAAAAAACAGCAACATTTGCTTTGGTTGTTATGATTGTTGTGCTTGTCGTGGCTGTGGCTGTTATTTTTTCCAAGAAGTCAGAGCAACGCGATATTGAGGTGTTTCAAAAGTCTTTTTCCGAGCTAAAGGATCAAATGGCAAAAGCTGAGAGGCTACTTATTTATGACTCAGCCGGCGCTACCAAGATCTTGCTCGGCGAAGATCAGGAAGTGGATCGCGTGCTATCAAAAGGTATTTTCCAGGCTAATGTTGAAGCAGCTAAAAAACAAATTCGTTTGGATCTTGATAAAGTTCAGGGTATTGAACGAATTGATTTGGCAAATAGCGAGATTGCTGATGTTGCCTCAGTCAAAACAGGCGCGAAACCACTTGGTATAGTTCGGATAGACAATTCTGTGCATGCCTATGATCAAGATAATTGGTATTCAATAACACTTGATAAAGTGTCTGTACAGACTATTTTAGCTGGGTCAAAAATCAAGACAGGAACATATTTTGCAGACCAAGGAGTAACTGTTTTTCTGACTGAAGATGGACGACTTATCGAATGGTCTGGCACACAAGCCGAGTTAGCTAAAACAGAGGATGAAACTTTCCACCAAGCAAAAGCAATCGGCCAATATGCTCGTTATCTGTATTTCCTTGATACTGACAATAATCAAATATGGAAATATTCGCGTGGAACAGATGGATATAGCCAAGCAGTTAGCTATAGTAAAAACGCAAATCTTACGCAAGGTACAGACCTTGTAATTGACGGCAATATTTATGTAACAAGTTTGGATGGAAGCATAATTCGCATTTTCCGCGGAGAAAAAGATGATTGGCTGCCGCAAATTCCTGATGGCGTGCAGATTGGTCAGCCAAGACAGATTCGAACTTCTCTTGAGGGCAAATCAGTTTATGTCCTAGATCAAAATGCTCGCATAATAAAATTCCAAAAGAAAGATGGCGCTTACTTAGGACAGTATGTTTTTGAAACAAATGGCGGCAAGATCAGCGACTTTATCGTAGATGATGAGAATATGAAAATTTTTGCGCTTGTTGGAAGTAAAATTTATATGACGCCGATTGTCAGATAAATAAGTTAAAAGGTCTAAAATATGAATCATATTTCTTTAATGAAAAAAGCCCTGCTCCAGGCAAGGCGCGCTTTGGCAAAAGATGAAGTACCAATCGGCGCGATAATTTTTGACGTGACTGAAAATAAAATCATTGGTCGCGGATACAACAAAAAAGAGTCTGCGAATAATCCAATTGCGCATGCTGAAATAATTGCCATTCAAAAAGCATGTAAGAATAGGAAAAACTGGCGCTTGCCAAATACTATCTTGGTTTCTACTGTTGAGCCATGCGCTATGTGCGTTGGCGCGATTATACAGGCAAGAATTCCGCATGTGATTTTTGGGTGTAGTGACAAAAAATTTGGTGCGCTTGGATCAATTGTTGATTTGCGGGACAAAAAATGGAATCACAAATTCGAGGTTGAATCAGGAATCTTAGAGACTGAATGCAAAAAACTACTGCGGGAATTTTTTGCTGAGATGCGCTAGGCTATAAAACATTATTTTAGAAATATGTTCTCATTGAAAGGAGGCCACGAGCTACGCAAAATCGTGAAAGAAAAACGCGAAGATACTGCGAGAGAGGCCATAGCCCTCATAAAAATGCGAATAGTAAATGAACTAAGAACATGCCAGGAACCGATGGCAGTTACTAATGAATTCATTCATATAATTATCGGGATGAGTCGCGAGAATATCGGGAAAATTATAGGCAAATTAGGTTATGATAATCTGGATAAAATCGAATATATAAATGGGACTGGTTTTGATGAAGAATCAAGAGTGCTGTCTTTCACAATTAGAACCAAGAATAAAGAGATATCGGTGCAATATAACGCCTTGTCTGAAGAATTGGATCTGCACGTTAGAAAGCTCACGCCGATAAAAGAATGGCTGCCATCTACGGAAATTTATATCCAACCTAGAAATTTTTTAACGACAGCGTCAACGGAAGACTTGAATCAAACGCGGCAGGACAAGTGAAAAATATAGATATTTATCAGCTCATTCAGCGCCTCAAAAAATATTGATAACAATGGGTTTTAACCCCTTGTTGCTTTTGCGTATATTTCAGCCAGATTAAATTCAAGCATAAGCCAGCCAAGCAAATATTGCCTTATGCTACAATGTTTTTGTTGTATTAGAAATTCCAAAGCTATAAATAATGACTTCTCTACTTGGTAAAAACTGGATCATACCCGAAGAAAATAATGTTATAAGTTCTGTTCTTGGCCGTTTGCTAAAAAGGCGTGGCGTGGAAAACGCTGATAGTTTTTTGCGACCATCTTGGGAACAATATCTTGGTA
>JAPLVM010000013.1 GCA_026397115.1 Patescibacteria group bacterium | reverse complement strand
GAATTAACTATTAGATTTGGGCTTGAAGCTATAAAACATGTAGGCGGAGGTCCTGTTGAAGAGATTATAAGCGCACGTGAAAAAGACGGTCAGTTTAAATCTCTGGCTGATCTTGCCCGTCGCGTTAATATACAAGTACTCAACAAAAGAACCCTTGAAGCTTTGGCTTGGTCAGGTGCGCTTGATGATCTTGGCCAGCGCAAGCAAATGGCTGAAAATTTTCAAGTGATCGTTGACTTTGCAAAAAAAGCGCAAAAAATAAGTATGCCAGATGATCAATCTTCTTTATTTGGCGATGAAGCCATTGATACTGGAAATCAGGATTTAATGCTTCCTTTTACAGAGCTTGGGAATCGCCACGAAAAAATGGTTAAAGAAAAAGAATTACTTGGTATTTATGTTTCAGAGAATCCGCTAAAAAAGCTGAAATCATATTTTCAAAATCGTTGCTCAAAAATCAGCTCTTTGCAGGATTGCATTTTTGATCAAAATGGCAAAAGCAATAAGGATAAAAAAATTGGTGGCATGATTACTGAGCTGAAAATAATAAGCACGAAAAAAGGTGAACAAATGTGTTTTGCTCGTCTTGAATCTTGGTGTCTTGAATCTATTGAGTTAGTCATCTTCCCAAGTGTTTGGGCTGAGAATAAAGAGGTTTTTCAAAATAATTTAATTGCAATTTTTGAAGGTAAGATGAATCAAAAAGATGGCGAATTAAAATTTTTGGTTGAAAAAGTTACTCCCCTAGATTTTGAAACAGCTGATAAAAAATCTCAGCTTGAAGAAAGTAAAACATCAAATGGCGAGCATTATATACTGGTTGAATTGCCTATTCATTTTTCGCGCTCGCAAATGCTGAAAATTAGAACTGTGTTTGATAAACACGCTGGGCCAATTCCTGTAACAATAATGGTAGGCAAAAGCAAAGTTCCGTCTAAATGTACTGTTGACGGATCTCGCGACTTCCTTGAGAAGTTAAAAGAAATTAATGGTGTTAAAGCCAAAAAGCTTAATATAAGTTCTAAGTAATAATTTCTTCGAGAAGCTTACGCAAAATTTCTTCTTTTTCAAGAGCTCTAGTTTCATTATTTGAAAGCTGTAACCAAACTTTTTGTCCGAGTTTTGCTTTATCTGGAAGTTGCCTAATTGGCCATTTTAGCTCTTGTTGATCTGTTTCATCAACTGATTCAAAAACTAATATTGCGTCTAGCCCTTCAAATCTTTCTATTCGAAATGGCAATGAATTTTTTTGGTATGATGTTTGGATTAGCTTATCAATCATTATGATCAAAAAATGGAGATAATTTTACCAAACCAAATAAATCCTCGCTAAAGAAAATGGCGACAAATCATATATTTCGTGACAAACTAACTTAACAATTCCTTAATAGCCTTTTTGAAGCTTCGTATTGCTCTGGTAAATTCAGGTTCAGAAATTTTCGCGCCAAGCTCATGAGCAATGCGATTGCGTATTTTATGCGCTTCCCAGACCTCATTAATGTTTGAAAATAGTTTCTCACCTTTTTTTAGCTTTTCTCCTAGACTGCCGGTTAAACCTTTTGCGCTTAGAACAAAATCGAGTAATTTATCAGCTGCGAAAATAGCCTTTTGAAAATCAATTTCTTTATCAATTTTTTCTAACTCTTGCTTAATCTTTTCCTTTATCTTGCTCGAAAGTTTCTTCCTCCTCTTTTTTAAAATAAACAAAAAAATCGTGCCTACTAAAAGTATGATTATTAAGCCGATAAAATATAAGAGTAAGTCGTTCATTCTTCGTAAATATTCAGAAAGTTTCTTCGACAAAAAACTAAGTTCATTTTATC
>JAPLVM010000092.1 GCA_026397115.1 Patescibacteria group bacterium | reverse complement strand
TAATAGTATCCAGAAAATTCCTTTGATCAGGCACGCCCAACCGAGCAAGCTGATGATTACTTCTGGCGCGTCTGTCCAGACGTTGTGATAGAGCACAATAGCCAAGCCAGCGACCATTAGCATGATGCTAGCCAAATAGTTTTCCAGATCATCCTTCTCAGCGTCGGCAGCCACCTTGAGAAAAGCAGAAACATTAACCAGTAGTGCTAGGCCTACCACTAGGAATACTGGTCCGCTCAGTTGAGCTAGAAACTGTGTAACCTCTGTCATGTTGTCAGGGTTAATAAATAAAAGTTATTGTGAATATAGTCCGTCCAAAGGTGAAATACAAGAGGAATCGAATGGCAGGCGTCTGAAAAAGATGATATAACTACTTTACTTGTTCCGAGTTAATCGTTAAACTCTGAATATACACCATCTTTATTTCAAGTTGAGGCAATGAATAAAATACCTTTTATAGCTGGCAAATATAGGCAACAAATTGAATATAAGAGTTTTAGTCCTGCTCCTATAAACAAACCGTTTGAGTGGCAAGATAGTAGCTTAAATGTACTTCTGGAGGAAGCTACTCGTTATTTGAGCGAGTTAAACATTTTTTCTGAGATGATTCCGAATGTTGATTTTTTTATTCAAATGCACGTAGCCAAGGAAGCTACTACTTCCAGCCATATTGAAGGTACTAGAACAACGATTGATGAAGTATTTTGCCTGAGAAAGAATTTACGGGCGAGAAACGTAATGATTGGGCAGAAGTCAAAAATTACATCAGAGCAACTAATTGGGCTATTGCTGAGCTGAAAAATACACCTCTTTCCATTCGCCTACTCAAAGGTGCGCACAAAATTCTGTTATCAGGAGTACGGGGTGAGCGTAAACAACCAGGTGAAATCCGTCATAGCCAGAATTGGATTGGTGGTTCTAGCTTGAAAAATGCTTTTTTTATCCCACCTGCGTTTGATGAGGTAATTGACCTCCTGAGTGATTTGGAAAAATTTTGGCATAATGAGTCTTTTGATATACCGCATTTAGTCAAAGCGGCTATAAGCCATTACCAGTTTGAGACAATTCATCCATTCTTAGATGGTAACGGTCGGATTGGACGGTTGATAATCATTCTGTATTTGATTAATTTTGGTTTACTAAAAAAACCAACATTATATTTATCAGACTTTTTTGATCAGCATCGAAGCGCTTACTATGATGCGCTTGGGGCTGTAAGAGAATCAAATGACATTGGTCACTGGTTGCGTTTTTTTCTGACAGGAGTGATAGATACGGCCAAGAAAGGACGCGGGACTTTGGAGAAAATTTCATCTTTGCGCCAACAATATGAGACGCTTATTGAAGATAAAATAGGGATAAAACGTCAGAAGTTAGCTAAAGGCTTACTGTCACGGCTTTTTTCTCAGCCGATAGTCAGTGTTCAAGAAGTTACGCAGATGATGAATATTGCTTTTGAGACTGCTAATGTGTTGATCAAAGAGCTGGCAAAAGTAGAAATATTGCAGGAAAAGACCGGGAAAGCCAGAAATCGGATTTTTGAATTTAGTGAATATATAAATTTGTTTGATTCAAAAGAAAGTTGAATCACAATTTATATGAGTATAAAAAACCGATTGTTTAGCTTCGCTGATAATCAAGAATTGGTAGTAAGGGAATCATAGGTTATTACGTTCTTGTCTGGGAAGAAGATTTAGCCCCGCTCTATCGAAAGGGGAATTTTAAATGATCGGTAACATTGAAATTTTTTGCAATAATTTATGAAATAAAGCATAGTTATGAGGTATTAAAAATTTAATGAAAATATAAATGGCAGATTTGGTAGACATTAAGCCCGAAGACTTTGACCATTTGCCCAAGAAAGATCAGGTCTTTGTAAAGAGAATTTTGTATATAAAGAAAGTTCAAGAGGAGCTTTCTCGTATTTGCAAACAGCTTCCTAAATTCAATTGGAATGAAAAAGAGACGGATGGGAGTCTTTTTGGTAAGGAATTAACTAATTATGCGACAAATAATCAATTAACAAATAATCGGCTTTGGGGATTGATAAATGTTTTAGGCTATAATCAGGCATATTGGAAAAACTTTTTTGAAATTTTTATATTTAACAGAAAAATAATTAGCCCGCCAAAAGAACTTTATAATTTTTTGACTAGTAGTGAGAAGGTAAAGAAAAAATTCTCCAAGGTAAGAGTGGAGGAAACTGAAAAAAAATTTAAGGAAATACTGGAGATGATAGATAATGATAAACACGAAGAAGCATCAAAAGCGATTGAGAAGACTAGATGCCTGCTTTTATCTAACAGAAAAATTATTCGAGCTTACCGAAAACTAAACTCTTTTATTGTAGAGTTCTCTTTTGACGCAAAAAAGAAAGATTTAGAGCAGGTTTTCAAATTAGCAGAAAAATACAAGAAGTTATCAAAAACTGTCCCCGAGTACCAAGAGTCTGATAGGGATAAAATTGATGATTACTATATAGCTGCAAAACTCAACCGAGAATATAAATCTACTGAAGAGGTCAGAAACTGGTTTATAGACAGAAAAGTAGCGAAAATGAAAGAAGAGGGTCTTGATAGTGACGCTATTGAGAAGGCAGAATTTGATGATGAAGGTGAGTTTAACTCGAATTTAATCGCACAATGGATACACAAAGGTAAAAAGCTAGGTTTTTAGAATTATGTCAAATCAGCGTTTTTCCCATAATTTTCGATAATCAGGGGTGTACTAAGATAAGCCCAGCATAGTTAATGCTGGTTTTTAAAGGTAGACTAATTAATGAACGAATCTTTATCTGTCGCACACCGCACTAAGCGAACCCAGCCAATTCGGTCAGCTGATCAAATTGAGTGGGAGTTTGTCTATGCAGAGTTATCTGCTGAGACAGAAAATGCTTTGGATGAAGCAATCGATGTGATTGCCCGTTTTGGTGTCGAGAAAGGTTATTTTGGCATATTCAATGAAATGGAAAGTATGAAAGATCACGAATCTTTAGATAACGAGAAGCCAAATATTGCAACCATTGATACAAGCGAAGTCATTCCAAATTTTTTAACCCCATAAAATGAAAATCTCTGAAATTCAAATCATCCCAGTCAAAGCCAATGAAGGGCTAGTAGCTTTTGCCAGCTGTGTTTTGGATGATAGTTATTTCATTGGATCAATTGCTATTTTCACTCGCTTGGCAGGCGGCTATCGTTTAGTTTATCCAACCAAGAAGATCGGTGATAAAAACTTAAATTATCATCATCCTATTTCTCGTGAAGCGAGCCAATCCCTTGAGGAAGCAATCATCGGCAAAGCCGAGTTAATTTTAAATATTTCACAGATGAAATAATGAAAAATTCTTACAAGCGCTCATATCCAGTAGAGTTACTTATTCCAAATCAGGATGAATACGGTGTACATCGACAAAGTCTTCATAAATTCGAAGGGTTCATTCTGATAAAAAAATGCCGAGAATATGTTGATTATGTAATGGAGAATTTAGAAGGTTTTACTAAAGCTACTCAAAAAGAAATCAACCGTATTAAAAGTAAGCGCCCAGACGTTTCAATGGCTTTAGCCAGCTTTAAAAGTAATGATGAGCAAACCTATGCTGATGTGGGGTTTATAAAATTCAGAAAATCAATATATCTCTATCACGTATATGACTTTATTGATAAGCCTTATTTCAAGGTAGAAGTAACTGCCATATCGAACGTGAAAAAGAGATCAAAAAAATCTGAGACAGCAGTCAGAAATGAACTGTTCACCATTTTAAAAAGGATTGCCTCTCGTGCGGTTCTAGTTTCTATCTGGAATCATAAATAAATTAAATATCAAAGAGACTGATTTTAAATGGTTTTGACAAAACCATTATTACAAGACATTTAATGATTAATTTAAGGTCCCTCGACCCTATTAGAATCGTATTCTAAAAAGGATTTTGTCTCCCGAATCCTTCGCGGATAATCATTAACCTTGAAGCTCTACGAACCTATCAAAGTCAAACTTATCCAACTCCGTGAAGCAGACTGGAACGTCAACGAAATGTCCGATCCAAAATTTAACCAACTCGTTCGCTCCATTCAGGAGGACGGTTTCCGTGAGCCAATCCACGTTGTCCCGATAGACGAGGGCGTAGATGAGAACGACAACAAGTTTCCGATTTACCGCATCATCGGCGGTCATCACAGATTTCGTGCCGCTCAGCAACTCGGTTTTGAAGAAATCACGGCCATAGTTCTCGATCCTCACGAATACACGGAGGACGTTCAAAAACTCCAGTCCGTCAAAATGAATATGATTCGAGGCAAATTGTCCTCAAAGAAATTCACGAAATTGTATCTCGAACTTACAGAAAAGTACCCCGATGATTTGATGGCTGAGTTTATGGCTTTTGACAGCGAGGAGGCTATGCAGAAAATGATCAAGGACATTGCAAAATCTTTGCCTGGTGAAATGCAAGATAAACTCAGGAAATCCGCAGACGAGATCAAGACTGTGGACGATCTAGCTATGGTCATCAATCGAATCTTTGCCGAACACGGAAATACCGTTGATAAGTCATTTATTTTCTTCAACTATGGCGGTAAAACCCACGCCCTGATTGAGATGGACAAGGATTTAAAAACCGAGATTGATTTGGTGTGCAATCATTGCGAGAAGCATAATAAAAACATCAATGAAGTTATGAAAGAAGTGTTTGCCGAAAGTCCTGTCCTAGACTCGATTGCTAAAGAATCCTGATATTTTTTTATTTGTATTTTGCTCTGCGAGTGCAGACAGTTTTTGACTACTGTTGCTGACCGATGAAAAGTCGATATCGAAATTGAATAATAAAAGACCATTTAAAATTTGGTCGTCTTTTTTTGCTTGCTGGAAATTATTTGTTGGGATAACATAAATCCGCACAACAAATACTAATCTAGGCATTACTGGTTTTTCCAGTCGTTCTTGCTCGATAACAATCTGGGGCGGACTAGCTTCAGGAGTAACCTTATCGAGCAGCAATGCTTAGTATGTGTTGTGCACCTGATGTTTAGGCTGCCCCTTTTGGGAGAGTCTCGTATCGGGTAACGATCATCTTTTAACCCAAAGCCCTATGCCTCTCCTAAAAATTATAGACCGCAAAGGTCTAAAAAAGATTAATTCCTGCCCTGTCAGTTTAGAAAGAGACATTCAGAATTTAATCGAAGACAATCTACCCGAAACCCTAGACATTGATTTTGTGTACAGTGAGTACAGCATTCAAGGTGGGCGTATGGATACTTTGGGATTGGATCAAGGTGGCAATCCGGTTATCATTGAATACAAGAAAGGCGGCAATGCCAGCGTTATTTCTCAAGCCGCTTTTTACTATACTTGGTTATTGGATCATCAAGCTGATTTTGAAAAGATGGTGAGTAAGGCAGGTTTGGATCGCCAGGTGAGATGGGATAGTCCAAGACTAATCTGTATGGCTGAGGAATTTAATTTTTATGATTATTCAGCCATTAAGGTACTCAAGGTTAGAGTAGAGCTTTTGAAGTATCGTTTTTATGGTGATGATTTGGTTTATATCACCCCGGATAGACCCATAGATATTGAAGAGCGTCTTACTGGTAAAGCTATTGCTACGCCAAAAAGTAAAATGCCTGAATCAATATTAAGCCTGGATGAATTTTTGGCACAGATAACGGACAAAGATAAACGTAAATTATTCGAAGACGCAAGGGAAGCCATAATGACTATTTCCGGTAATATCCAAGAGAAGATCAATCGTACCGGTGTATCTTTCCGTACTTCGGTTTTATTTGCGGATGTTTATCCAATCAATCACAAACACATTGTCGTCTATTTCCCGAATAAGTTGCTTAGTCCTGAAATTATTGCCAAATGTCAATTAAAGCAGGGTAAATCGCAAACCACTATTGAGATCAAAGAAGATAAAGATATTGCCAGGCTCGAAGAAGCAGCCAAATTCGCCTATGAGGCCAGTATGTAATTCTGTTTTTCTATGAAAAACATTTGCTTTCTACGGCGGCTTAGGCACGATTAGTTTATTCAATTTTTTATATTTAATTGTTGAAATGTTAATCGCTGGAAATGTAAAAAAGACCAATCACATAGCCGAGATTGGATGTCTAACTATGATATTGATAGTAGTCGTTTTAATCGCGGTTGTAAGTTCGTCCAATAAAAAAGTTAAACCCATCAGTAATAAAGATGATCATAGCTCCGAATCATCATATACAGTAGAAGATATTAAACCTAGAGAATACAAAAGCGAAGCTTGGGTTTGCGCGCAGTTTGCAATAGAAGATAAATTAAAAAGTCCATCAACTGCCGAGTTTGAACCTGGCGGAGGAACGTATTCAACAACTAAACTTTATGACAATACGTATAAGATAGACAGTTATGTAGATGCTCAAAATAGTTTCGGCGGTATGATGAGAACAAGATTTAGTTGTATTGTGGAATACAATCCAAATAACGGCGAGTGTTCTTCATCTTGCAGTTTTTAAGATAAATAACGGCTGACATTGATTTGGCGATACGAGAAATCAGAGGGAAATTTACAGTAGCTCGGGACTATTGCCAATTTTTTGGGTCGACAGCTCTTACTTTGAAGATCTTTTAATAAGCATTACCCGTTAAACAGTTTTTATTCTGTACGGGTAATGCTTTTGACATAATTTTCCCCTATTTTTAGGGTAAACTTATCTTTCTGTGTTTAATCTTACAATTTCACCAGCGAGATCGGCGACTGTTCCGAGTGAACCAAATTTCTCGTGTGTAATCGTCACATTGTAAAAACGAGCAATTTCCCCAAGCAAAATGGACTTTTGTTCGAATGTCATCCTTCCAAATGAAGTCGTTTCCGAGATAATCCCCCGTAATCCGATCTTATCGCTTGATAAAATTGTTTTTAACGTGGCAATTACATCGTTTTTAACCATCGGATTCCTCCCCTATAATCGAGCATACGTGATCCACCAGGTCTTCGACTGTTTCAATCGTGTTAGAGGGTGCCGAATCATCATCAACTGAAATATCGAGTTCTCTGTATACGGCATCCAGTAAATCGATAGCTAGCACGTAGTTAATTCCCAAACTTTCCAGAGTGCTTTTCTCGGATATTTCGTCTTCTTTGACGCGACATTGGCGACTAATTACCTTTTTTACTTTTTCTAAAATAGATTCCCTATTCATTAAAACCTCCTTTAATTTATTAACTTTTTCTTAATTTTTATCGGAGAATCTTATACATAACAATTACATTTCTGTCAAATTTCAGATTCAAGCAACTTGGCATTTTCTCCGAGCCAGTGTCAATTTCTTGCCTGTTATATACAGAAATAAAAGTCTCAAAACTTTATAAAAAGTCAAAAAACCATTGACTCTCCACGCCCATCAAGCAAGATAAGAACGTAGCCAATAAAAAATATCCATTGCCCGCTTAAAGCCGGTGCGGTTTTTGGTTGCATTCCAGAATTAAAGAATCATCAATGTCCATTACCTATCGCCAAATTAGAAAAGAAGCCAGGAAGATTATCAAAGACATTTATCATCAAGTTACTGTCTCCGATGATAAAGAGCTATGGTTCAAGGCTTTAGGATCAATCAAAAATAGGATTCATCAGATCAGATATGAAAAATATTGCCGGCTGGTTTATAAGAGCCTGTTCATAATCTCCTAAACATATCGAATAATTAATTTGCTCGAAACTAAAGGATTTGCATATAATAAAGGTGATTTTTAACCAACAATATGCCAACCAAAAAAAGGTATCCATGCGATATTAGTCGTGAACAG
>JAPLVM010000045.1 GCA_026397115.1 Patescibacteria group bacterium | reverse complement strand
CGTTCAGGATGACACAGCTTCATTTTTACTATAGTGATTGCCAACCACTTAAATTTTCATCCTCAAATACATTTACAAAATAGAATTTATTATTTGGTGATCAAAAGGACTGATTTGCGTAAAATGCTATCTCTTAATATTGGCCCCATCGTCTAGCGGTTAGGACATCAGGTTTTCATCCTGGCAACCGGGGTTCGACTCCCCGTGGGGTCACCACGTTTCAATCCGTAGGGATGGGTTTTATACCCGTCCCTACGGATTGAAACTCCCCAATTCTCATCCCTATCCCTAATTCTTTTCGAATTCCACTATCAAAAAACCCCTCTCTTTCGAAAGGGGTTTTTTGTGTTATCAAGTGAATCAAATCATAAATCTAATTCAACGAGATAAGCGAAGTGTAGTAACAATCCTGAGATTGTCCTACTCAACAGTGATAATACGAGCAGCCAAAGCATTGGTAGCGTTAGTCTGACTATCAGCCACAGTAGCATCTGGTGTATGAACTATACCAGCATACGTAGCTGTAACATCATAATAGGCAGCAGCAGCCAAAGTGTCACCAGCACCCCAAGCACCGCTTAGAGTAATGGTTCCATAAGAATTACCAGCTGTATGGCTAACAGCGCTAATGGTTACACCACCACCGCTTGCATCAACAAATGCGAAGTCAGTAGCCGCTATATTACCATTATGGCTTTGAGCAACACCGCCATAAGCAGTCTCCGAGAAGTAGAAGACCAAAGTAGTTGTACCTTGAGCATCTACAGCCATCAACTTAATTGTGGCATCAGCAGAGGCAGTACCTGCGCCATTACCAACATTAAAGTTCATGGAAGCAGGAGTTACATCAGATGGGCTCTGCTTGACCACGGCAACCATGTTATTGACAGTATTACCATTCTTTGGGCTCCAGATCAGATCACCATAGGTATAAGTACCTGTGGCACCGATTGAACCAAGTGAAGCAATGGAAATTGCTAGAGAGCCATTTTCGGCTCCTGTTTGGACGAAGTTTACATCAGCCTTAACATAATAGCTCTTGGTTGTGCCTTCCTCGACCTCGCGGTCAGAGTCAGCAGCACCTGCCAGGTTGAAGACGATGTAGCTGGAAGCGCTGGCACTATCATGATCACCGCTACTTGCGGCAACAGCGACGAGTGAATCGTCAGAACCATCATAAAGTGCAGCGTTCTTTACATCGACATTGCCTGTAACATTTAATTTTACTCCATTCAGAACTACTTTTTGCGTACGAGTATCTCCAGCATTTGCAGCCGCACCAATGGTAAAGCCAAAGACTTTCATACTTGGGCCAGGAGCGCCCTTCATACCGTAGATTGGGTCAGAAGCCACAGTTACAGTAGCCAAAGTATCGTATGGAATGAAGTAGTTGGAAACAATGTTGTACACATTGATATCCGTAGCAAGGTTAGCCTCGGTGTGGGTAGTGGCAGTCGAACCATTAATACCACGGATGACAGTAATCTTGTCGGTTGACGTATTATTGCTTACAACCTGCATGTATTCAACTCCATTGGCGGCACCATCAGTACCATTACCAATCTTGATGATTGTACCCGGAAGCAAAAGTCCTTCATCGGCATGAGAAGTAGTGTCGTAGTCGATTTCGGTTTCACTCGTGTCAAGATCCTCTTCCAAGTCCAGCTGAGCGGTCTCAGAAGTTTCAGTAGTACTCTTCATCTTGGCAATTACATCAGCCTTTGAACCTTCAGCTTCGATCTGGGCTACTTTTATGCGGAATTTACCGGCAATGTCATCCAAAACAGAAGCATTGCCATTGGTGACGTTCATGTCAGCCTTGACTGACAATAGCCTATCACCATCTTTTGGCACAGAGATTCTGTTGGCGCCTGTCCAGCTCCACTCAACATAGCCTGCATTTGCGCTGTTTGTGTTGATATCGCGACCTACGTCAACGAGAGTAGTACATGTAGTCGGAGTTGTGCATTCATAGAGATACAGTTTCTTGATTTGTGAATCAAGATTATCGGCCTCCATAGAGAAGTTCATCTTGGTTACATATACAACCTCATTTGAAGCGCTAAGGTTGACCTTCAGTAACTCAATACCAGTAGCACCAAAAGCTGCTTGGTTGGCAATAGGGGTATTTGTGTCAGCCTTAACTACCAAGCCACCACCAGTTACCAAGGTCATAGCAACAGTAGGAGTGGCAGAAATATCATTGACAACTCCAGAAGCAGGCAACAATTGCGCAGCAGCCAAGGCATTGCCCTGAGCATCTTGTGCTGTAATGTTTCCTATAGTGACTTCTGCCGCAACTTTGCCACCATTGGTAGCTGAGTTGGAGGTGACCATCTTAATAATCAATTTGACTTGATTACCAGATGCGACTTCAAGATTGGTCAAGAAAGAGTCAAAGTTGACTGTATCTTGCAAGCTCTTCTCAGACAATAGAGTTCCATCATCTTTGTAAAGCTTTACAGAAGTACCAACCTCAGAGATACTTTCGCCTGTCGCAGCGTATGTACCATTTGCATTCTCATCTGATTGGAATACAACAGGGATCTTGGTTACCTTAATCTTGCCAGAGTCATTGGTTGTCATAGTGAAACCAAGAATCTCGATTTCATTACCAGCTACCAAAGTCTGGGAAGCTGGAGTGTTGGCCAAAGACAAGGTCAAGGTTGACTGTTGTACGGTAATCTTATCTGAAACAATACCAGCAGTCGTTGCCTTGCTTGGGGTAACATTTGTGGTTGTATCAATGGTATTACCAGTGACATTACCCTCGGCATCAAAGTATGCGCTGGTTGTAGTCTTCATTGTGAACTGGAAGTAGTCTCCATTTGACAATGTATTCTTCAAATCAGCCTTCAAAGTATAAGTTTGAGCTGTTGAAGTGGAAGGAAGCAACCAGTCATCATTAAAGGTTACATAGTAAGCACCGCCGCCAGTAGCACCGGCTGGGGTGGCTGGACCTGCGACTACAAGACCGGCAGGATCAAGCAAAGTAATATTGTCAATATATGTTCCAGGGGATGTCAATGCGTCAATATTCGCATTGGCAGCATCTTTGAAAGCCATATCAAACTTCATGGTCTTGATCAAAGTATCCTCAGAGCGGTTAACAACACTAAGCTTGCCAACGATTACGCTTGTAGTGTCAGCAGCAGCCTTAGTCTGATCAGGCTTAATCCATGAGAAGACCAAGTCAGTTGACTTGATAGTCACACCACCTGAAATATTGGAAAGACCATTTGTGGTTGTGTTGTCAGTTACACCAACTCCATAACCATAGGTTTGTCCAATACCAGTAACATCAGAAGTATTGTCAATCTTAAAGTCAATCTTATCAGCAGTACTATTTGCTCCGATTACATCAGCCTTGATGGCCAAACGGGCAGAAGCACCTTTATTAAGATATAGACCGCCATCAGTCAAGCCTGTCAAATTAAAGACAACTTGATCGCTATTGGCGCTAGTTCCAACGCTTGCCACAGAGGCAAGAACAGTACCAGCAACCTCATCATAGAGTTTCAAATTGGCAATATCTTCTGGACCAGAACCCTTATTCTCAACAGTAATTGAGGTAACAAGGATATCTTCATTGGCTGAGGTAAGTTTGAATAAACCAAATTCAGCCTGAAGATCACCGACCTTAGCCTCAGAATTGACAGTACCATTTGTGTCTACAGTCAAAGTACCGGCTGAGACATTTACAGTAGTCATTTCTGCACCCTTGATTGGGAAGTTGCCTGAAACAGTAACCGCGCCACCAGAAGTTACTCCAGTAGCTACGATATCTTCAGGGAAAGCTACACGCAAATAGTTGATCTTGTTGGCTACACCAGCCATAGTACCAACTACGGTAAGGGTCTTGGTTGTGCCTGCGCCAACTGTGATTGCATTATAGAGATTGAAGGCAGCTGTATGAGTGTCAGAAGTGAAGTTACGACCATTTGTCAGACGAGTATCTCCATCATAAAGATAAATTGAAGTAAAATCAGAATCGCTACCCAAACCAGCGCGTTCAATGGTTATTCTGCTAATTTTTACATCTTCTACGCTACCAGCAGTCAAATCAATTGCAAGGAACGGCACGCCATTGGCATTGCTTGGAATAGAAGCGGCAACAGGAGAAGATGGGCTGACTGACACAGTGAAGGTATTGCTTGAAACAGCAGTGACAAATCCCAAGAAACCGAGAGACTTGTAGCTCTCATCAATAGTCTTGGAACCATCCTTGCTCTTTACATTAGCAATAGTCACAGTGTAATCATGACCGGAAACCTGCTGAGCAGTGCTCAAGGTAACAGTTTTCTCGTCAGTGCCGAGAATAGCGGAAGTTACCTCCAAAGTTGAACCAGTAATTGTATAGTTGGCAATAGTCTCGGCAGAAGCCTTTTCTACGGCCATGTTATAAACTACGTCAACAGTGGTTGAGGTCTTAGCCTCCACAGTTGCCAAGCCAAGCTTGTCAACAGGGATTTCAGTACCGCCATTGGAGAACTCAGCGCGCATTACAGGAGTCTGAGCCTTAACAGTCATCTTGGCAATTTGAGCACGGGTGACAGCGTCATCCTTGCCAAAGTTACCATTCTGATAACCATCGATTACAGACCAGTAATAAGCAGTCTCAACGAATTCATACTCCCACATGGAAGAATTCACATCGTCGAAATTAGGACCCTTTTCAGTATGCTTCTCAAGACCAAAGGCATTGACAAGCATCTTAGCGGCCTGACCACGTGTTACCACGTCAGACGGACCGAAGTTGCCATTTTGATATCCACCAATAATACCAGCATCTTTGGCTGCCTTTACATAAGGAGCAGACCAACGTGAAGCAGGTACATCAGGGAAAGGAGCCTCAGTTACGGAAGCCGGAACAGAGGTTTGTGAAGCCAAATCAGCAATTTTCGCGAACTGCTCGCGAGTTAGAGAATCATTTGGACCAAAGCGACCATCAGCATAACCGCTGATTACGCCATCAGTTACCAATTGATCTACTGCTGAAGTAGCCCAAGAAGGAATATCGCCCTGATCAGTGAAAGCAGTTGCCTTGGCCATAGGAGCCAATGAAACAGCTACAGCGATCATAACGATTGCAGCAAAGAACTTACGAAGTTGCATTTTCGTGAGTTTAATTATATAAAACTTAAGCCCTTTTAGCCGATTCAAAACATCGTCACCAAAAGGGAAGTTGATTCCAATAGGGTACAATTTAAAATTCCTCGATACATTCGATTTCATGAATATTAAATTAGTGAATAAAAAATAAAATTATCAGCCATTATTTTAAACAGCGGTTTTACTGAAAAGAAAGTACAATCCTCCAGTAAAACTATCAAAATTATTTTAACAGGGAACAGCCACCAGTCAATTTTTTCACAGCTACTAGATAATAAAATTTTAAATCTGTACATGTTTCTGAAGAGATCATTTGATCACTGAGAAAGATTTTCGCTCCAATACTTGATTTATTCAACAGCCACAAACATTATCTTGAACAATAAATATACTCATTTCTAGTTGCTGGCTTTGATAAAAGATGTTCCCTCGAATAAAACTCCAGTTCACCGCAATAAAGAATTTCCCTTTTTCGTTTGTCTTTTTTCAGGTTTTTTCTTAAAATCCTTCTGCCTTAATTCTAGTAACCAGTAACTAGTATCTAGTATTGGCCCGGTAGCTCAGTTGGTTAGAGCGCTGCCCTGTCACGGCAGAGGTCGAGGGTTCAAGTCCCTTCCGGGTCGCCAGAAGTTAACAGTTAATTGTTAACTGTTAATAGTTATTGTAAGGGCGCTTAGCTCAGTTGGTTAGAGCGTCTCGTTTACACCGAGAAGGTCACGGGTCCGAATCCCTTAGCGCCCACCATTCGACTCACTTCGTTCGCTCATGGTGTCGCATCATTTAGCTTGCGATTTAAGTCCCATCAACAAAGCTCCACCGGTCTTCATTCTCCAAGTAGCAGGCAGAGAGCGGTATTTAACGTAAGGCTTGATAAATATTTCTGAAGTGTAAAATATTCCAACATTTACCTTGACAGCATTTTTTACACAGACTATAATTTGGCTAGTTCTAGCCATTTATATCTCAAATAATGCTCTCAAAATTCATTCAGCAAGCGCGGAAAAAAAATAATTTCACACAGGAATATATTGCATCGCAATTAAAGATATCGCGCCCAACATATGCTCAGATTGAGCAAGGTGAACGCGACTTGACCATTCCAGAGGCTCAAAAGTTAGCTGATATATTCGGGCTTTCTATGAGCGATTTTTTATGTGAAAAAGAAGCAATGCAAGAAAACAATCTTGAAAATGAAAAATTTACTGAAATTAAAAACGCTTTAACAGTTAGAATTAATATACCTCAAAAAAATCTAGAAAAATTTAGGGAAGTTTTGCTCTATATTCTTTCGCGTATTGGTAGCAGGCCAAATGTTGGAGAAACTGTCATATACAAACTATTATATTTCATTGATTTTGATTTTTATGAAAAATTCGAAGAGCAATTGATCGGCGCAACTTATATAAAAAATCATTACGGACCTACACCGATCGAATTTAAAATTGTCGTAGAAAGGATGCTTAAAAATAAAGAAATTATAAAAGTAAACAATAAGTTTTTTAACTATCCGCAAAGAAAATATTTACCGATGCGAGAGCCGGATTTAACAAAGCTCAAAGATGCTCGTGAATTGCATCACATAGATGAGGTTTTAGCTCGCCTTGGGGATAAGAATGCAACAGAATTAAGCGCATATTCTCATGAAGATGTTCCTTGGATAATTGCCAAGAAAAATGGGACGCTAGAATACGAATCTGTTTTTTATCGCACATCCAAAACTTCAGTAAGAAATTATGATGAACCAGATTAGTTACGCAGAAACTAACGAATTTCAGAAAGATTTCAAAAAGTTATCGAAAAAGTATCGTTCTCTTGCAAATGATTTTGAGCTGGCGAAAGTAGCCACAATCGAGTTATATCATATTCACCAAATTAACAACGCAAGCATTTTTCAAATACAAGGCTTTTGTACTGATGAAATACAAATATGCAAAATTAAAAAATTTGCATGCCTTGCTCTTGGCGGACGTGGCTCAAGCAGCGGAATTAGAGTGATTTATGCTATCCAGCCAAAAGTCAAAAAAGTTGTTTTCATAGAAATTTATTTCAAGGGAAATCAAGAAAATGAGAACCGCGAAAGAATCAAAGAATATTTAAAACAATTCTAAATCACAATTTTTTAGTAAAATGCATAAGCATTTAGGCTAATTTATCTAAACATATTTACATTTTTTAAAAGCCAGCCATGGCATGCCAATTGGAAAAAATTTACGGCCATCAGAGAATTCTAAACAAACTGATTTCTGACGCTGACAATGACAATATCTCTGGCGCATATTTATTTGTCGGACCAAGTAAAATCGGCAAATTCACTGTGGCAAAAATCCTTGCAAAACAGCTGCAATGCGAAGGAAAAAACTGCCGTGCTTGCCTGCAAATTCGAAAAAACATTCATCCAGACACCCTTGTAATAGATGATCTTTACGTACAAGATCAGCATGAAGATCTGGATCGGATTGCAAGTCACACAAATTTGGATCAACAATATCGCGTCAAAAAGGGCATTAAAACAGACTCAATTGGGGTCGATGACGTCAGACAGATTATTGCTGTTATGTCTCAGAAAAAATTGGCAAACTATAAAATAGCGCTCATCAATAAAGTTGAACGTCTAAACAATCAAGCCACAAATGCGCTTTTAAAATTTGTAGAAGAACTCCCAGAAAAAACAGTAGTAATAATGACCACTACTGATGAAGAGCGCTTATTGCCCACGCTAGTTTCAAGGCTCAAAATTCTCCGTTTTCACAATTTAGGAGAAGACGAACACAGATTAGCTTTGAGCGAAATATTCCCAGATAAAGCTGAAGAACAGATTAAGCAAGCAATTTGGCTATCTCAAGGTCGTATCGGTCGTTCAATTGACTTTCTAAAATCAGAACAACTGTTTCAAAAATACGTTGAGCAGTACAGGCAAATAGAATCATTATTTGAGCAATCAAGCCTAGCTCGACGTTTTGACTTCATCAAAGATGTGGTTGATGACTCAGGCGGAGTTACGCGTTTTTTGAGGATTTTTACTTATTTTGTAAGACGACTCTTGCAAGCAAAACTGGCCGGTGATCATGATAATATTGCCACTAATTTTTCTTTATCGCAGTTACTTAATTTGGCACGAACAACGGACACAGCGCGAATGCGAATTAAAGGCAATGCAAAAGAAAAGCTACAGTTGGAAAACCTGATGCTGGAATTTTAAATTTGACAACGGTTAATTTTTTCCTCAAATTTATCGCTTTCACACAGCGAGCTTTTGCATTAAAATATTCGCAGTTAAAAAATTTTCAATTTTAAAAAATGAATAAAGTAAAAATTGCTGCGGTTTTATTTCTCGCTATTTTTTTAGCAGGTTGTTTTGGCCCATCTGACGCAGAGCTTGAAAACCAACAGCTCAAAAAACAGATTGAAATCCTAAATTCCAAAACAAAGTCATTACAAAAAGAACTAGGTGCTACCAGCACAGACCAAGAATTATTGGAAGAAGACGAGACTGGCGCTGGTAATAGTACTGAAACTGAGCATCTAATCTGTGGCGGCTTAGCTAATTTTCTATGTCCCGATGGATACGTCTGTTTGGACAAAGCAAAAGAACCAGAAGCAACCGGAGTTTGCATTGCTTTAGACAAGATTGAAGAATATCGCGCCCAACAACGCGCGCAAGCCGAAGCCATTGATAATCCAAATACAACAAATAGCTCATCACAAACCAGCGCAAAATTGCCATGCGGAGTTTTAGGAGAAAAACTAAACCGCGATTTAAAATTAGGAGACATAAATCGTACTTGCTGTTCCAGCCTATTTGAAGACCGAATCAACACAACCTATTCAATCTGCCGCGCTACACGCAGCGAAGTCAAAAACCCACCAATTGCTAGCTCAACCACAAATCCAGTTGAGCCAAAAAGCTTGGCGCAAATCAACTCAGCATGCGGAGGATTAAACATGATCAAATGCGACACAGACTTGCTTTGCAAAACTGAAACCGATGCCCCAGATTCAAACGGCATTTGCATTACAGGCAAAGATTTCTGCTCGCGCGAAGGCGAAATTCCGCTTGCGGCAACTGGCATCAAATGTTGCTCTGGATTGAAAATCAAAGATGGTAGATGCACGGTCAACTACGGCGAATATCGTGAATCAGCAACTCCAGCGGCTCTAACAACCACACAAGATGAAGTTGCGACAGAACCAGCTACGTCATCAATTGCCTATCAAGTACCAGGCTACGCCACCTACACTACTAAAAACGGCGGTTTCCGCATGAAATATCCGTCTACTTGGTATTATAGCGGCTATGGCGCAAGTGGCAGTTATGGTGATGATGACCCAAGTTTATGGCTCGTTGGGTTTGCAATGAAGCCATTGGACGACGAAGGCAATGCAGCAACTATTAAGGCTAATTTAAAAGAAGGAACGCCAAGTCAACGCTCTTGGCATTTCAATAGTCAAATATTCATCTGCACAAAAGCCTTAGACAGCACAAAATACATCGAGGTCTCAGGCCCACCTTCTTTAGGCACGAGTATTTGCGAGATGGCAGATAGCGCAACGAAAACGGAATAACAAATTTAGATCTTTGATATGATGGCGCCAGTGAATGAAAAATTACTATTCCGACGCCACCAATAACTCTCCAAGTTCGCCTCTCTTTTAAGAAACAAAGAAAAAGTTTGAAGAACCAAAAAGTAAGAGTATGGCTATATGTATAAATATTGCAAAGAATACGCAAGCCAGAAAAGAGAGAATAAGATGGTAAAGACCACCCCAACCGGAGAAGCTAATATTTTTCGAATTTTGATCGTCTTTTATCGCCCAGACAACCAAAAAACTTAATATTCCAGAGAGTATTATCCAGAGAATTTTTAAAAACACGTGACACCTCCCATTCTATTTTAATTTTTTTTGTATTTTTTTATCTCCCCCACAATCTATCAGAAAACTCTACATTTTCAAAATTTCTTAAAATCCGGCAATGAAGCATGAAATAACCCGCCTGGAAGCCCAAGCGCTCCTTGAAAAATACATCAAGAAACACGAAAATCTCTACCATCTTCGCGAAAGCGAAGTTATAATGCGCGCCTTAGCCCGACATTTTCACGAAGACGAAGAACTATGGGGCATTTCCGGATTGCTACACGATCTTGACTGGGAAGAAATTGGCGATGATTGGAACAAACACGGCTCACGCACCGTTGAGATTTTGCATGAAAATGGCTATGAAATTCTTGAACTTGAACAAGCCATATTATCCCACGTTGAAGAAATGGGACACCTCCAGAACAAGAGAACTTCCAAACTTGACTTTGCTTTAGCCGCGGCTGAAAGCATCTCTGGTTTTATAGTGGCTGCTGCTTTAGTTCGACCTGAAAAATTTACAGGTATGAGCGTCAAATCAATTACCAAAAAACTCAAAGACAAATCTTTTGCCGCCAAAGTAAACCGTCAGTTTATAGACGATATCGCTAAAACAGGAATGGATCGCGCTGTCTTTATTCAAATTGCCCTAGACGCTGTTAGCGCTATTCAGAAAGAGATTGGTTTTTAGCTTCGACGAAGACGATTACCTGTCTAAACCGACTGGTTCTCTTCGCCCTTGCCAGCGGCAGAGCGCTGACAGGAATCCTTGTGGATTCAAATTAATTTTATCGATAAACTATCTTTCCTGTCAAAAAATTAATCATCACCATGCCAAAAGTAAAAGTTTTAATTCCGGGTTACGCCAAAGAAGAAGATGGTAAAACCATGGCATGTTCTACAGTCACGCTAATTCAAGAAGAAGGAATCAATATGATCGTTGATCCAGGTATGGATCGAGAAGCTCTTTTCAACGCTTTAAACAAGTGCGGCTTAACAGTTGATGATATAGATTTTGTTCTACTTACTCATTGCCATCCAGATCACACCTTGCTCGCCGGCATCTTCACAAAAGCCGCGGTTCTTGATCACGAAGAACAGTATTTTTCTAATGGCACAATAATCACACACCACGGCAAAATACCAAAAAGCCAAGTACAAATGATTTTTGCTCCGGGTCACGATTCCAATCACATTGTGTTTTTTGTTGAAGATTCAGAGCTTGGCAAAGTCGCAGTTGCTGGAGATGTTTTTTGGCGATATGACAATGAAGAACAAAAAACAGACCGAGAATCTTTGTTAAGTCGTTACGACGAATTTGCAGAAGATAATGACCAGCTTAAAATTAGCCGCAAAATGATTCTTGACTGGGCGGATTGGATTGTCCCTGGACACGGCGACATGTTCAAACTAGGGAAATAACTCTTACAATTTCTCCTTCCCAATAACTCCAAACCAAGCTGACACTATTCCGCATACACTTCCTAGGGCAATCGTCAAAAGCAAAATCACAAACCAGTTCGCATTAAAAAAGTCGCTTAAATTCAGAGCGGTTTTTGGAAATAAATTTACCCACCAAGAAGTAAAAATCATTGTCTCGCTTGATAGATAACCAGCTATGCGTCCAGCAATTACCTTAAAAGCAACTCCAGACAAAATCGTCGCCAGCACAGCCGACCCAATCCCAAACCACAACCCCTCCCAAAAATAAGGCGCTTTCATGAACCTCGGCGCTGCGCCAACCAAAGTCATAATTTCGCGCTCCTCTTTTCTGGCATGCATCACCACTCTGATCGTATTCCAGATCGTAAAAATACCTAGAGCCAGAAGTAAAATTGTAAACGTTGTTGCGAATTGCCGCACAGCATCAACTATCTCAACCAGGCGGTTTGTTCGTGTACGAGCCTTTATTTTATCGGCAGAAGTTGAAGTATCAACAATACTTGAATATATCGGCTGTTCCAAAAAGTTCAAAATGGCCGTGTGACTAGCCGGCGAATTTGTCAAAATGAAAATAGTATTCGGCAAAGGATTTTCAATACCATATTCATCCAGAAAACCGGCAATCTCCGCATGATGCTGACGAAAGTTTTCCAAAGCGGTTGTCTTATCCACATAAATCGCATCCCGCACAGAATCAAGCTTTTTCAGCGCTGAAATCACTGTTTGAATCTGAAAATCCTGAGCACCAGGTCGCAAATCCACAGCTAAATCAATCTGTTTGTGCACAATAGCAATTGCGCTATCAGTGATCAAATTAGTCGCAATCGTCAGCTGAAATACAAACAAAGCAATGGTCATGACCATTAAAATCGCCATTGAAAGAACTTTATTGCGGCTGATGTTTTGAAAGGAAGCGCGAACAGTACGGGAAAGAAAAACCATGAAATCTAATAATTTATGCTAATTTTATTCTACCAAATTTTTCATTTAAAAAGATTCAATATTTCAATTAAACACCTCATCTGATAATATCAAATAAACAAAATGATTATTTTCAAATTTTCGAACTGAATAATCATTTGAATCTAATTGCATTAAATTTTAAAAAAATATGTTAAACAAACTAGATCAGTGGCTTTCAAAAAACGTATCCGGAAACAATCAGAAAGCACAAAACAATACTACTCAGAACCAAGCGCAACCGCAGAATCCCGCTTCTCCTCAACAGCCAGCAAACAATCAGATTCAGCCTACAAATCAGCAGAATAATCAAAATCAGGGCGAACGTAAAAATAATCGTCCAGATTTTCGACATCGCATGAAGAATTTTATTAGCAACAAGCAAGACAAAAAAGTTAATCCACCGCCAAATATGCCAAATCCATCTAACAAACTTAAAGTAATTCCTCTTGGTGGCGTTGACGACACGACAAAAAACCTCGTTGTCTATGAATATGGCAATGATATTATTTTGATTGACTGCGGAATTGCCTTTCCAGCAGAAGACATGCCTGGAGTAGATTATCTCATTCCAGACGTTGATTATCTCATGGACAAAAGAGACAAGATTCGTGGTTTAATAATCACCCACGGTCACATGGATCATTATGGTTCTATTCCTTGGATTTTGCCCAAACTTGGAGCCAATTTGCCAATCTATGCATCCGATCTTGCCGCAGCAATGATTAAAGAACGCCAGAAAGAATATGGTGGTCGTATTAATTTGAACGTATATAGCGACAAGACCAAATTGCACCTAGGCCATAATTTTGAAATAGAGTTTTATAGGGTTAATCACAATGTTCCTTCTTCCTACGGCGTTGTTGTTAAAACTCCGGTCGGCTTACTTATTCAGACAGGCGACTGGAAATTTGACCATTCACCTCCAGGAAATGAACCTGCGGCTGATGTTGGCAAGATTGCCTCACTTGGTACGCGCGGTGTATTAGCTGTATTTGCTGATTCTACCAATGCGTATGCCCCTGGTTATCAAAAATCCGAGTCTGATATCAAAGCCGAACTAGACAAGATTTTTCAGCAAGCCACTGGTCGTATTATTTCCACTCTGTTTTCATCACACTTGGGACGTATCCAACAGCTGGTTTCTCTGGCTGAAAAGTACGGTCGCAAGGTGGTTTTTGATGGCATGTCTATCAGGAAAAATGCTGAAATTATGCGTAAACTCGGTTATTTGCAATGCAAGCGCGGCACTATTTTAGACCGTACTGAGTTTCGCAGAATCCCGCGTGACAAAGTTTTGGCCATATTACCTGGAGCTGGCGGACAGCATGAATCAGCTATGGCTAGAGTATCTCGTGGTGAACATCAATATATTTTTATTGAAGCTGGAGACACTGCAGTTTTGACCAGTTCAGTCGTTCCAGGTACAGCGCGCATGGTGGAAAGTTTAATTGACGATTTGTACCGTCGCGGAGCGGAAGTCATTGATTGCCAAGTAATGGATATTCACGCTGGCGGACATGCCAAGCAAGAAGAACTGAAAATGCTTCTACGCCTACTTAAGCCTAAATATGTCATACCATTTTTTGGTAATTATTCCCACCGCGTTATTCATGGTCGGTTAGCTCACGCCATCGGCATTCCCAAGAAAAACATTTTTATTGTTGATGAAGGTCAAGTTCTAGAATTTTCATCTGCTGGCGAAGGCCGAATTTCAGATCAAATTGTTCAAACCAAGCTCCTTGCCGTAGATGGTAATAGAGTAAATGAAATTGGCGAGCAGGTTATGAAAGACCGCCAAGCATTAGCTGCTGGCGGAGTTTTTATGGTTATTTTCAAAGTT